>DAHUXW010000096.1 GCA_027306925.1 Acidimicrobiaceae bacterium
GGGCGCGCGGGGCTCGGATCGGGAGCGGCGCTCGCCGCGGTCGCGTTGACGCTCGCCGCGTGCGGCGGCGGATCGCCCGCGGCGGCGAGGTCGACCACGACGACCACGAAGGCGCCAGCGACGGGCGCGTCAGCGGCGGCCGGCTCTTCTCGGGCGGCCGCCTCCGCGTACCTGTCGTGCCTGAGGAGCCACGGGGTCACGGTGCCGAGCTTCGGCGGCGGGTCGGGCCCGCCCGGCGGGTCGGCGCCCGCAGCGGGTGGCTCGGGCGCCTCCGCGTCGCCGGGGGCAGGCACCGGCCCGCGCGGCTTCGGCGGTGCAGGCTCGGCCAAGCTCGACGCGGCGCGCCAGGCGTGCGCGAAGCTCCGCCCGGCGGGTGGCTTCGGCTTCGCCTTCGGTGGCGGGACGGCCGCCGCCGGACAGCTTTTCGCGGCGTACCGCAACTGCCTGAAGATCCACGGCGTGACGCTGCCCGCGCGGGGCGACCGCGGGGCGCCCGGGAACTCGACGGCCCCGCCGGCCGGGAGCGCGCCCACCGCCGCGTCGCCGGGCTCGCGGACGCCGCCCACGACGGCTCCTGCTCAGAAGGCGGCGTTCGCCGCGTGCCGGGCGCTGCTCCCCAAGCGCTCGGTCCCGTCGTCCTCGGCGACGACGTCGACCACTCCGGCAGCGGCGGGCTAGCTCTGGAGACTCCGCTCCCGGGCGGGGGCTCTCGCGGCACCGCACGACGCGCGACCGACGGGTCTCAGCGCGCGAGGACGATCTTGCCGAGCTTCGCGCCCGCGGCGAACCGCTCGTAAGCGGCGGGCGCGTCGGCGAACGCGAAGCGGCGCTCGACCGGGACGCGAACCCTCCCGGTCGCGAGCAGCGGGAGCACGTGCCGCTCGAGCGCCCGCGATACGAGCGCCTTCTCCTCGAGCGGCCGCGCGCGGAGCGTGGAGGCGCGTATCGAGGCGCTCCGGGCCATGAGAAGGTGCAGGTCGAGCTCGGTGGTGCCTCCGGCCCCGGTCCCGATCACGACGATCCGGCCACCGGGAGCGAGCGCCTCCAGGTCGGCCGCCACCTGCGACCCGCCGACGAGCTCGATGACGACGTCGAACGGCCCGTGCGCGGCGACCTCGTCCGGAGCGACCGACACGGCTCCGAAGCCGGCGACCGCCTCGCGGCGCGCCGGGTCCCGGACGCTCGCGACGACGGTCGCGCCCGTCGCATGGCCGAGTTGGACCGCGGCGATACCGACGCCTCCGGCCGCGCCGCTCACGAGCAGACGGTCCCCCGGAGCGAGCGCGCACTGCGTGAACAGCGCGTCGTACGCGGTCGCGAACGCCTCGCAGAAGCCACCGGCCTCGGCGAGGTCGACCCCGGCCGGCACGGGCATCGCGATCCGCTCGTGGATCACCGCGAGCTCGCCTTGCGCCGCGCCGCCGAGCAGGCCCATCACGCGGTCGCCCGGGGCGAAGCGCCTGGTCGCGGGCCCGACCGCGGTGACGACGCCCGCGCACTCGAGACCTGGCTGGTCAGGAGGGACGCCGGGCGGGGGCGGGTAGCGCCCGGCCTGCTGGAGCAGGTCGGCCCGGTTCACGCCTGCGGCGTGGACCTCGACGAGGAGCTCGGCCGTGCCCGGGATCGGGTCGGGTCGCTCCGACCAGTGGAGCGTCCCCGCGGCGATCACGACCGCGTGCACGTGGCGAGCCTAGGTCGCGCGCGGGGCCGATTCCGTGCGCGGGTCCTGCGCGAACGACGTGCTACGGGCGCCCGGCGCCGTACGCGCCGCCCCAGACCGGGGTGATCTGGATCGTCGTGCCCGTGTCCTCCGCCTGGACCATCTGCCCGCCGCCCACGTACATCGTGACGTGGTAGATGTACCCGCCGCTCGCGTAGAAGATCAGGTCGCCGGGCTGGAGCGCGTCGAGCGACACGTGCTCGATGCTGTCGTACTGGGCCTGCGCGCTGTGCGGGAGGTTGACGCCGGCCTGGCCCCACGCCCACATCGTGAGCCCCGAGCAGTCGAAGCCCTGGCCGGCGGTCGCCCCCGCCCAGACGTACGGCACGCCGATCTGGCTTTCCGCGGAGCGGACCGCGACGTCGCCCTGCGCGCCGGACGGAGCGGTGGGGGCCGCGCTCGGCGGGGCGACCGGCGGGGCGACCGGCGGCGCCGGCTGGGCCGCGGCCTGGGCGACGGTCGGCGCCGCCGCCTGCTGGGCCGCTGCCCGCGCGGCCGCCTGCTCGCTCTGGATCCGCTGCTGGGCCGCAACGGCCGCCGCCAACTGGCCCGACAGCTGCTGCCGGGTCGAGGTGAGCTGTCCGAGCAGGGCGTTCGCGGCGCCCCGCGCCGAGGCGAGCGTCCGCTCGCTCGCCGCCGCCCGCGACCGTGCGGACGCGAGCGTCGCCTCGCGCACGGACAGGCGGTGCTCCGAGTCGTGCAGCGATGTGATCGCGGTGCTGAGCGACCCGGACGCCGCCTGGAGGTACGTCTGCTGCAGCGGGAGCGAGCTCGCGCTCCCGGTCATGATCACCGACAGGCCCGCGGCGGAGCCGGCGGCCACGTACGCCGCGACCGCCTGGTCGCGAAGGTGCCGGGTGTCGCGCTCGACCGTGTGGTGCGCGGTGCCGATCGCGGCGGTGTCCGTCGCGATCTGGCGCCCGAGCGCGGCGTGCCGGAGCCGGGCCTGGTCGTACTCTTCGGAGAGGACCTGCAGCTTGGCGTTCGCGGCGGCGATCTGCGTCGCGATCCGCGCGGCACGATGCTGGAGCGTGGACACCGGGGTCCCGGACGCCACCTGCGCAGCGGCGACGATCGGAAGCGTGCCGGCCGCGGCGAGCGCCGCGAGCGCCGCGGCCACCCGTGTGCGTCGCCCGTGGTCGCCGGCGGGAAGGGCACGGCGCGAGCGCCCGGATCCGCGCGCGGCCGCGGCCGTGCGCTCGGCTGGTGTCACAATGCCGGCTGAACTTACCGGTGGGGGTGGTCCCGCGCAAGGAACGCGATATTGAGGTTGTGTTTCGCAAGGCCCGAGACGCCGCCGCTAGGTTGGGAGATCCGGTCCCGATGGTCGCGTGGCGCGTGCCAGGAGCGGACCGCGGGAGGTCGGACATGAGCGATTCCGGGGCCGCGGCGGCGACCGGGGACGGCGGGACGCACCGCGTCGAGCACGACTCGATGGGCGACGTCCTCGTGCCGCGTGACGCGCTTTGGGGCGCGCAGACCCAGCGTGCGGTGGAGAACTTCCCGATCTCGGGCCGGCCCGTCGAAGCCTCGCTCGTCGTCGCGCTCGCGCTCATCAAAGGCGAGGCCGCGCGGGTGAACGCCGAGCTCGGAGTCGTCGACCGGGCCGTCGCCGACGCGATCGCGAGCGCGGCGGAGGAGGTCGCCGCGGGGGCGCACGCCGACCACTTCCCGATCGACGTGTTCCAGACCGGGTCCGGCACGTCCACGAACATGAACATGAACGAGGTGCTCGCTCGCCTCGCCTCGGCCCGCCTCGGGCAGCCCGTAAGCCCGAACGACGAGGTCAACGCGTCGCAGTCGTCGAACGACACGTTCCCGTCCGCGATCCACCTCGCGGCCATCCGGCAGATCTCGGGGGATCTCGTCCCGGCGCTCGACCACCTCGCCCGCACGCTTCGCGTGAAAGCGTCGGAGACGGCCACCGTCGTGAAGTCGGGTCGCACGCACCTCATGGACGCGACGCCGGTGACGCTCGGCCAGGAGATGTCCGGGTACGCGACGGCCGTCGAGCACGGCATCGAGCGGCTCGACGCGTGCGCCGCGCGCGTCGGCGAGCTCCCGCTCGGCGGCACCGCGGTCGGCACCGGCCTGAACGCGAAGCCTGGCTTCGCGGCCGAGGTCGTCGAGCGCCTGCGAGCGGCGACCGGCCTGCCGCTCACCGAGGCGCGCGACCACTTCGAGGCACAGGGCGCACGTGACGCGCTCGTCGAGGCTTCCGGCGTGCTCCGCACGATCGCGGTGTCGCTCTACAAGATCGCGAACGACCTGCGGTGGATGTCCTCCGGGCCGCGTTGCGGCCTCGGCGAGATCCACCTGCCGGACCTCCAGCCGGGAAGCTCGATCATGCCCGGCAAGGTGAACCCCGTCGTCCCCGAAGCCGTGTGCCAGGTCGTCGCCCAGGTCATCGGCAACGACGCGGCCGTGGCGTTCGGCGGGGCGGCAGGGAACTTCGAGCTCAACGTCATGCTGCCGGTGATCGGGCGGAACCTGCTCGAGTCCGTGCGGCTGCTCGCGTCCGTGAGCCGCGCCTTCGCCGACAAGTGCGTCGCGGGCATCGTCGCGGACGTCGAGCGCTGCCGGAGCTTCGCGCTGTCGTCGCCGTCGATCGTGACCTCGCTCAACCCCTACATCGGCTACGAGAACGCGGCGAAGGTCGTGAAGAAGGCGCTCGCCGAGGACAAGGACCTGCGAAGCGTCGTCCTCGAGCTCGGCCTGCTCGGCGAGGAGGAGGTCGACCGGGCGCTCGACGTTCTCGCCATGACGAGGGGCGGGATCGTCGGGTGACCCCGAGGGTGCATCGCCGGCGCCGGCGTTAGCGTCGCGGCGGTGCACCCGATCGAGCGGCTCCGTTTCGTCGCACGGGCCGGTGGCGCCGACCCGTCGCTGCTCGCCGCAGAGGCGGCGGTGGCGCTCGCGGGCCTTGCGCACGACCCGCGCGCGCTTCTGACCTCGACGAAGCGGCTCGTCGAGTTCCATCCGGGGTGCGCGCCGCTGTGGTGGGTCGCGGCGCGGGTGCTCGGGGCGGTCGACGCGGCCGAGGCCGCGCGCGAGTCGGTCGCGATGCTCGACGACGACCCGACGTGCGACGAGCTCGCCGCGGCGCTCCCCGGTGGCGCGGCGGTCGTGTGCGGCCCGTCGCCGCTCGTGGTCGCCGCCGTCGCGACCCGCCCGGACCTCACGGTGCGCGTCGTCGGCGCGTCGAGCTTCGCCGAGGGCCTCCGGGCGCTCGCCGGGCACGAGGTTACGGGCTGGAGCGCGGGCGAGGCCCGCGCGGCGGTCTCCGGCGCGCGCGTCGCCGTCGTCGAGGCGCGCGCCGCGTGTCCGGGCGGTTGCGTGCTCGACGGCCCGAGCGCCGCGGTCGCCCGCGAGGCGCGCGACTGCGGCGTGCCCGTGTGGATCGCGGCCGGCGTCGGCCGGGTGCTCCCGGGCGTGCTGTTCGACGCGCTCGTCCGCCGCTCGCCGGGGTCGTGCGTCCTCGGAACGGACGCCTTCGACGGCATCGTCGGCCCGCACGGCTGGCGGGGTCCTGCGGAGGGGCTCGACCGCCGCGACTGCCCTGCGCCGCCGGAGCTCGCGCGCTGACGGCAGCGCCGCGTCCGCGGCGTCGGGCGCAGCGTCGGGCGCGAGGCGCCGGCGCGCCGGCGCTCGTCGGCGGGTAGGTTGCGGTCCATGGGAGAGCTGATCGAGTATCCGAGCAATGGCACGGCCGGCCAGGGGTATCTCGCGATCCCCGAGGGCGGGACCGGACCCGGCGTCGTCGTCGTCCAGGAGTGGTGGGGCCTCGTCCCGCACATCGAGGACCTGTGCGACCGCTTCGCAGCCGAGGGGTTCCTCGCGCTCGCTCCGGACTTCTACCACGGCAAGGCCACGACCGAGCCGGACGAGGCGGGCAAGCTCATGATGGCGATGGAGCTGCCGAAGGCCGCGAAGGACTTCTCCGGCGCGGTCGACGTGCTCCTCGAGCGGTCGGGACGGCAGTCCGTCGGCGCGGTCGGCTTCTGCATGGGCGGTGGGCTCGCGCTCGTGCTCGCGACCCGGCGTCCCGACGCGGTCCACGCGGTCGTGCCCTTCTACGGCCTGATCCCGTGGCCCGAGGCACAGCCCGACTGGTCGGCGCTCGACGCCGCCGTCCTCGGGCACTTCGCCGAGAACGACGGCTTCGCGAGCGCCGAGTACATCGCGCAGCTCGAGGCCTCGCTTCGCAACGCCGGCAACGACGACGTGACCACGTACGTCTACCCCGGGACGGAGCACGCGTTCTTCAACGACACGCGTCCCGAGGTCTACGACGCGGCCGCGTCGAGGCTCGCGTGGGAGCGCACGCTCGAGTTCCTCCGGGCGCGGCTCGCCTAGGTCGTGCTCCCGGGAACCGACCCGGGTGCGGGGATCGTCGAGCGGTACCTCACGCTCGGGCTCTCGATGGGCCGGCACTGCGACGGCTTCGTCGACGCCTATTACGGGCCCGCACCGCTCGCCCGGCGCGCCGCGGAGTTGCCGCTCGCCGCGCCGGGCGCGCTCGTCGACGTGGCGCGCGCGCTTCTCGCGGCGATCGACGCGGGCGAGCCGCTCGGCGACCCGGCGGCGCGTCCCGGCGAGGTGGAGGAGGCCGGGGGGCTGAGCGCGGGCGACGCCGCCGCACGGCGCCGGTGGCTCCGCGCACAGGCCGTGGGCGTGCTCACGTCCGCACGAATCCTCGCGGGCGAGCAGGTCGACTACGTCGACGAGGTCGAGGCGTGCTACGGCGTGCGCCCGCGCCGCCCGGTCGAGGACGAGATCGTCGCGGCCCACCGCGACCTCGACGCGGTCGTGCCCGGGTCCGGCCCGCTCGCGGAGCGCTACGTCGCATGGCGCGAGGCCCAGGTGGTGCCCGCCGAGGTCCTCGAACGGGCGCTCGAGTCGCTGGGCGACGAGCTGCGCGAGCGCACGGATCGGATGTTCGGGCTGCCCACGGGCGAGCGGATCGAGTGGCTCCTCGCCCGGGACAAGCCGTGGGGCGGGTTCAACTACTACCTCGGCGACCTGGTCTCGCGGGTCGCGATCAACGTCGACCTCCCGGTGCTCTCGACGTCGCTCGCGCATCTCGTGGCCCACGAGGCGTACCCCGGGCACCACACGGAGCACAGCCGAAAGGAGGTCGGGCTCGTCCGCTCGCGGCGCTGGTGGGAGGAGTCGATCTTTCTCGTCTGCACGCCGCAATGCCTCGTCTCCGAGGGCCTCGCGGACCTCGGCCTCGAGGTCGTGATGGGCGAGCGCCCCGAGCGCGCGATCGCGGCCCACCTCGCGCCGCTCGGCGTCCCCTACGACGCGGACGCGGTCGCGGTCGTCTCGGTCGCTGGCGAGGCGCTCTCCTCGGTGCGCGCGCTCGCCGCGTTCCGGCTCCACGAGGACGGGGCGGACCCCGACGTCGTCGTCGACGAGGTCGCGCGCCTCGGACTGCTCCCGCGCGCACGCGCGCTGAAGGCCGTCGAGTTCCTGCTCGACCCGACGTGGCGCGCCTACATCTCCTGCTACGTCGAGGGCCTCCCGCTGTGCCGGTCGTACGTCGCGGGCAGGCCCGAGCGCTTCGAGCGGCTCGTGACCGAGCAGTGCGTCCCCGCTGACCTCGCGCGTCGCTGACGGCAGGGCGCGAGGTCCGCGGCCGCGGCCGTGCCCGGACGCCGCAGCGGGCACTAGGCTCGCGAAAATGCCCCATCACGGCGGTGACCTGCCGCGCGGGGTGCGACGGGGCGCACGCGTGCGCGCCGTCGCACCGGCCGGGGCACCGGGCCGGGAGGCGCGCGCGACGCCGTGACCCCGCCGATCGTCTGCTCGAGCGTCCCTTCGGCGCGCCTCGCGGAGGCGGGCGTGCTCGCGGACGCGGTCGCGCGCCACCACCCGGGCGAGCGCCTCGTCGTGCTCGTCGCCGACGACGCCGTCTCGCGCGGACCGGCCGGCGCCCGGGGCGAGGCCGGCGCGGGCGGCGGGCGGGCGCCGTTCGTCCGCCTCGCGGCGACCGAGATCGGGCTGGAGCCGAGCGTGCTGCACGGCCTCGCGCTGTGCAGGAGCGGGGACGACCTCGCCGCGTGCCTCGTGCCCTCGCTGCTCGCGCACCTGCTCGAGACCGGGCGGCCGGTCGTCGCGCTGTCGCCCGGCGTCGTGCTGGTCGCGCCGCTCGACGACTTCGCGCGGCGCTCGCTCGGCTCCGGGCTCGTGCTCGTGCCGCGCTCGCTTCGCGCGCTCCCCGAGGACGGCCGGCGGCCCTCCGCCTCGGACGCGGTCGCGCGCGGCGCGTTCACGCCCTCGATCGTCGCCGCGGGACCCGCCGGTCGGCGCGCGCTCGACTGGTGGGCGCAGTCCCTTCGTGCAGCGGCGGCCGACGCCGGCGCCTCGCCGGCCACCGCACAGCCCGCCCTCGGCCTTCTCGCTCAGCAGTTCGGCGCCGCGGTCGAGCGCGACCCGGGAGTGGGCCTCGGCGCCTGGAACGCGCACGAGCGGGAGCTCACGCGGTCGCCCGACGGGGGGCTTCTCGCCTCGGGGAGCCCGGTGACGCTCGTCGACCTCGACGGGTTCGACCCGGCGACCCCGCACCTGCTCACGCCCGGGTACCCGCGGCCGCGGGTCCTGCTGAGCGAGGTCCCCGAGCTCGCACGGCTGTGCGAGGAACGGGTCGCGGCGCTCGCGCGCCTCGAGCCCCCCGGCACCCCTCCCGGCGCGCCCCGGCCGTGCGCCGCGGACGAGGACTCGGTGCTGCTCGGCGACGGCACGCCACTCGACGAGCGCATGCGCCGGCTCGCACGCCGCGCGCTCGCGCGGGAGGGGGCGGAGCCGCCCCCCGATCCGTTCGACCCGGAGGGTGCCGCTCGCTTCCACGAGTGGCTGGCGAGCCCGGACGCGCTGGACGCCGAAGCGGCGAGCATCCCGCGCTACCTGGTCGCGGTGCGTGAGGAGCGCCGTGACCTCCTCTGGCACTTCCCGCGCGTCGAGACCGTCGACCGCGCGCACTTCCAGGAGTGGGTCGCGAACCACGGCCTCGACGAGGCGCGCGTCCCGCCGGCACTGCGCGCCGCGCTCGCACGCACCTCGTTCTGGAGCGCACCGACAGGGGTCGTCGCCTCCCCCCCCGCGTCGCTTCGGCCGGGTGTCGTGCTCGCGGGCTACCTGCGGGCCGAGTCCGGGGTCGGCGAGGCGGCTCGGCTCGCCCACGACGCGATGGTCGCCTCGGGGGTCGACGTCGTGCCGGCCGTTCTCGGTCTCACGCCGAGCCGCCAGCGCCACCCCTTCGGCGCGGGCGGCGAGGTACCGGTCGCCGACCGCACCGTCAACCTCCTCTGGACGAGCGCGGACCAGCTCCCGGGCTTCGCGTCGGTCGTCGGCCCGGACTTCTTCGAGGGCCGCTACACGATCGGGTACTGGGCATGGGAGACCGAGGAGCTGCCCGCGTCGATGGCCGCGAGCGCCGCGATGCTCGACGAGGTCTGGGTGCCGAGCCGGTACGTTCACGCGGCGGTCGCGCCCGCGGTCGACCGGCCGGTCGCGGTGTTCCCGCACCCGATCGTCGCACCCGCGCTCGACGAGCGCTTCGACGCCTCGGCGCTCGGCATCCCGAGCGGCTTCCGGTTCCTCTTCACCTACGACTTCCTGTCGGGGTTCGCCCGCAAGAACCCGCTCGGGCTGCTCGAGGCGTTCGAGTCGGCGTTCGCACCCGGCGAAGGCCCGGTGCTCGTGCTGAAGAGCGTGAACGGCGAGCGCCGGCTCGAGGAGCTCGAGCGGCTGCGGATCGCGGCACGTGGACGCCCGGACGTCGTCGTGCTCGACGGGTACCTCACGGCCGGCGAGCGCGCCGCGCTCCTCGCGTCGTGCGACTGCTTCGTTTCGCTCCACCGCTCCGAGGGGTTCGGGCTCGCCCTCGCCGAGGCGATGGCCCTCGGCAAGCCGGTCATCGCGACCGCGTACTCGGGCAATCTCGACTTCATGGACGGGTCGAGCGCGCTGCTCGTGCCCGCGCGGCGGGTCGAGGTCGGCGCCGGCGCGGCCCCGTACGAGCCGGACGCGCACTGGGGGGAGCCCGACCTCGGCGTCGCGGTGCGGCACATGCGCCGGGTCGCCGGTGATCCCGGCGCCGCGCGGGAGCTCGGTGCGCGCGGGCGCGCCCGCGTGCTCGAGCACCACGGCGCCGCGCGCGCCGGCGACTTCGCCGCGCGCCGGCTCGGCGAGATCGGCGAGGCGCTGCGCAGGGGCTACGTGAGCCGGGCGCCGGACGCGGTGCGGCGGCTGCGCTGAGACCGGCCACCGTCCGCGCCGCTACCATTGGCGGCGCCCGAGATCCGAGGAGCCGCGCGTGACGGTTCACGCCTGCACGATCATCGCCCGCAACTACCTCCCCGCGGCCCGCGTGCTCGCCACGACGTTCGCCGAGCACCACGGCGGCGGCGACATGACCGTGCTCGTCGTCGACGACCGCGACCGCGAGGTCGACGCGTCGGTCGAGCCGTTCCGCGTGCTGTGGATCGACGAGATCGGCATCGACGCGGACGAGGTCCGACGCATGGCCGCGGTCTACGACGTGATGGAGCTCGCGACGGCCGTGAAGCCGTGGCTGCTGCAGACGCTGCTCGACTCGGGCGGTGGTCCGGTGCTCTACCTGGACCCGGACATCGCCGTGTACGCGCCGCTCGACGACCTCGCGGCGCATGCGGAGCGCGAGGCGATCGTGCTGACGCCCCACGTGAGCGCGCCGCTGCCGCGTGACGGCAAGACGACGGCGGAGAGCGAGATCCTGGCCTCGGGCATGTTCAACCTCGGCTTCGTCGGGGTCTCCCGTGCGGCGCGTCCGTTCCTCGAGTTCTGGAAGGAGCGGCTCCGGCGCGAGTGCGTCGTCGACCCCGAGCGGATGCGCTTCGTCGACCAGCGCTGGGTGGACTTCGTGCCCGGAGCGTTCGGCGCGGCGATCGTCACGGACCCGGGGTGCAACGTCGCGTACTGGAACCTCGGCCGCCGCCGCCTGCGGCACGTGGACGGCGGATTCCGCGTCGACGACCACCCGCTGCGGTTCTTCCACTTCAGCGGCTACCGGCCCGATGCGCCGTGGCTCCTCAGCAGGCACCAGGGGGCACGTCCGCGTGTCCTTCTGTCGGCCGAGCCCGACCTCGCGCGGCTGTGCGACGCGTACGGCGCCTCGCTGCTGGCGGCGGGTTACGAACGCGACCGGGAGGTCGCGTACGCGTACGCGACGCTCGAGTGCGGCCTCGCCTACGACCCCGTCATGCGCGCGCTCTACCGGTCCGCGCTGCTCGAGGCCGAGCGCGCGGGCGCAGCCGGTCGCTCGGCCCTCGCGGAGCCGCCGAACCCGTTCGCGCCGGGGCGCGACGGCGAGTTCGTCGACTGGCTCAACGCGGTTCCGGACGAACGGCCGGACGGCCAGGTCACTCGCTACCTCATGGCGCTGCACGCGAGCCGCCCCGACCTGCGGGCCGTGTTCTCGGACATCGACGGCGAGGGGTTCGCGCACTTCGCCGAGTGGAGCCTCCACGAGGTCGGGCAGGGGCGGCTCGACGAGCGCCTCGCGATCCCGGTCGGCGTCGCGGCCGAGGCCGCCCGCGCGCTCGCGTCGCCGGGATCGTCGCGCCCGGACGTCGGGCCACCCGGGATCCGCGTCGCCGGGTACCTGCGCGCGGAGACCGGCGTCGGCGAGCTCGGGCGTCTCGCGGCGCTCGCGGTCGAGCGCGCGGGCATCGCCTGCTCGACCTACGTGGACTCGCACTCGGTGAGCCGTCAGGCGCACCCGCACGCCGCCACCGGCAGTGCCGGCCTCGACGTGAACCTCGTCTGCGTGAACGCCGACGAGCTCCCGAACTTCGCGCAACGCGTCGGGCCGCGCTTCTTCGAGGGGCGCTACACGATCGGCCTGTGGGCGTGGGAGCTCGAGGAGTTCCCGCAGCGCTTCGCTGCCGCGTTCGACCACGTCGACGAGGTCTGGGGAATCAGCGAGTTCACGCGAGCCGCGGTCGCGACGATCTCACCGAAGCCCGTGTACGCGTTCCCGCTCCCGATCCTCGCGCCGGAGCCGCCCGCCGGGGCAGGGCGGGCCGAGCTCGGGCTCCCCGAGGGGTTCGCCTTCCTCTTCTGCTTCGACATGATGAGCATCGTCGAGCGGAAGAACCCCTTCGGCCTCCTCGAGGCGTTCTCGCGGGCGTTCGCTCCCGGCGAGGGCCCGACGCTCGTCGTGAAGGCGGTGAACAACGAGGAACGCCAGCCAGAGCTCGAGCGGCTGAAGTGGCTCGCTGCGAAGCGTCCGGACGTCGTCGTCGTCGACCGGTACCTCACCCGCGAGCAGAACCTCGCGCTCGTCGCGTCGTGCGACTGCTACGTCTCGCTCCACCGCAGCGAAGGGTTCGGCCTCACCATGGCCGAGGCGATGGCGCTCGGCAAGCCGGTCGTCGCGACCGCGTACTCCGGGAACCTCGAGTTCATGTCGGACGCGACCGCGTACCTCGTGCCGTGGACCCCTGCCGAGGTGCCCGTCGCGCACGACCCCTACCCGCACCGCGCGCGCTGGGCCGACCCCGACCTCGACGCGGCGGCCCGCCTCATGCGGCAGGTGTACGAGCACCCCGCCGAGGCAGCGGCCCGCGGCGCGCTCGGTCGGGCCGACGTGCTCGCGCACCACGGGCTCGACGCGCGCGCACACTTCGTCGCCGAGCGGTTCGCGCACGCGCAGGACGTCCTCGCGCGCCGGCGGCGTGCCCTCGGGCGGGTGCGGAGACCCCGGGTCCGGGGGGTGCTCGGCCGCGAGCGCTAGCGGCGCGCCGCGCGCGCGTCCCGGCCGGCGGCGCGCGTCCTTGTACGATGGCTCGTCGATGCGGACGACTGGCAGCGCGGCCGCCACGGCGCTCGCGGCGAGGAGTGCTTCGACGTGCCGGGCCTGACCCCGCACTGGACGGAGGCGGACGCCCACGCCGCGCTCGGCCTGCCGGTTGCCACGGGCAGGATGCGCGCGCTCCGCCGCCTCGTCGGGCGCCTGCTCTGGCCGTTCCTCCGGCACCAGGTCGTCGTGAACCGCGCACTGCTCGCAGAGCTCGACGCGGTCCGCTCTCGGCTCGACGCGGACGAGCGCCAGCTCGTGCGCGCCTTCGGCGACCTCGAGCACCACTCGTCGGTCCTCGTACGCCACGAGGAGCCGCTGGACCGGCACGAGTTCCTGCTGAAGCACCTGGAGCCCGCGATCGACGACATCGTGCGCCAGTTCGAGCTCGTGCAGGACAAGATCGACCTCGGTCAGCGGCAAGCCTTCGCCCGCTACCACGAGGGGATCGGACCACTGCGCGCGGAGCTCGGCGAGCTCGCCCGGAGGCTCGACGAGATCGCCGCCGAGGCGGGTCGCGCGTCGCGGCGAGCGACCGAGGCGGTCACCCGGGCGACCGATGCGGCGGCGCGTGCGGCCGAGCCGGGCGCGACGGCGCCCGAGGCGCGCGCGGGAGTCTCCGAGGGCTGGCGCAGGGCCCTCGACGACGTCTGGCTACGGATGGGCCAGCTCGACCTGTTCCTCGCCGAGGCCCGCCGGGCCTTCCCCGCGCCCGCGCCACCCGAGGCGCTCGCGGCGCTGCCGAGCGGCTTCGACAGCTTGAAGCTCGTGTTCGAGGAGGCGTTCCGCGGTCCCGTCCCGGTCGTGACCGAGCGCGTGCGCGCGTACGTCGACGACCTCGCGCGCTGCGGCGGTCCGGTCCTCGACCTCGGCTGCGGGCGCGGTGAGCTGCTCGACGTGCTCGCCGAGGCCTCGGTCGAGGCCTACGGGGTCGACGCAAACGCCGAGCACGTCGCACGTGGCCGCGAGCGCGGGCTCGACGTGCGGCACGAGGACGCTCGCGCACACCTCGCCGGGCTCGAGGAGCGCTCGCTCGGGGCGGTGACCGCGATCCAGCTCGTCGAGCACCTCGCGATCGACGAGCTCGTCGAGATCGTCGAGCTCGCGGCCCGCGCGGTCCGGCCGGGCGGCCTCATCGTGCTCGAGACGCCGAACCCGGAGAACGTCGTCGTCGGCTCGTCCTCCTTCTACCTCGACCCGACCCACACGCGACCGCTTCCGCCCGCGCTCCTCGCGTTCGTCGTCGCCGCGCGCGGCTTCGGCGAGGTCGAGGTGCGGCGCCTCGAGCGGGGCGAGCAGCCACCCGGCCTCGCACGGCCGAAGTCCGGCGAGCCGTGGGCCGAGGCGCTCGGCCCCCTCGTCGACGCGGTGAACTTCCATCTCTTCGGCCCGGCCGACTACGCGGTCATCGGTCGCCGGCCGTAAGCCGGCCACGATGCGGATCGCCTTCCACTCCCCGCTCCCGCCCGAACGCAGCGGCATCGCCGACTACAGCTTCGAGCTGCTCGCCGAGCTGCGGGACCGCGTCGACGTCGTCGCCGTCGTTCCCGACTCCCGGCTCGCGACGGCGCGCGTCCCCGACGGCGTCGAGCTCGTCGGGCTCGCGTCCGCGGATTCGCTCCGAGCGGACTGCGACCTCTACCAGATGGGGAACAACCCGAAGTACCACCGGTCCTTCTGGTCCCGTGCGTTCGACGTGCCCGGGCTGCTCGTCCTGCACGACCCGTCGCTCGCGGACATCACGAGCGAGATGTGCGGCGGAGCCGAAGGCGCGATCTTCCGTGCGGAGGTCGCCTACGACCGACCGGATATCGCCCCCGACGACGACCTGCCGCTCGTAGACAGCGGGGACGGGCGTAAGGACCTCGACCGCCTGCAGGTCCTCCTCGCGCGACGGATCGTCGAGTCGAACATCCGGACCCTCGTTCACAGCAGCGCGATGGCCCGCGAGATGCGCCACCGCTACGGCGAGGTCGACGTCCAGACGATCCAGCTCCCCGCCCCCGTCCTCGCGGGACCGCACGCCGGGCGGGAGCGGGCGCCGGGGGAGATCGTCTTCGGCGTGTTCGGCGGGATCAACTACTACAAGCGCGTCCGCCCCCTCGCGGACGCGTTCGCGGAGCTCCGCTCGCGTCACCCGCTCGCGCGCATGGTCGTCGCGGGGCGCGCGGACGACCACCTGCTCGAGCGTGAGCTCCGGGCGTTCGCCGCGCGCCCGGAGCTCGCGGGCTCTCTCGAGGTGAAGACCGACCTGACGCTCGCCGAGCTCGAGCGCGAGATGCTCGCGTGCGACGTCGGCATCTCGTTGCGCTGGCCGACCGCGGGCGAGATGAGCGCCACGCTCATGCGGACGCTCGGGGCCGGGAAGCCGGCGATCGTGAGCGATGTCCTGCAGTTCCGCGAGCTCGACGAGCGCTACTGCTGGCGGGTGACGACGGACTTCGCGGGGGAGCACGCGCACCTCGTCTCGCTCATGGCGCGCGCCGCCGAGGACCTCGACGGGTGCCGTCGCGCGGGCGAGGCGGCCAGGGCCTTCGTCGCGGCGGAGGCGACGTACTCGGTCGTCGCGGACCGGTACGTCGCGCACCTCGCGCACTGCGCGTCGGTGCGCGACCGTGCGCGCGCGGCGCACCGCAGCCGGAGCCTTCGCGCGCGGCGATCGGCCGGCGTGAACGTCGTGTGCCCGGTCGACGGCAGCGAGGTCGCGGAGGCCGCGCGTCGCAGCGTCGACGTGCTGCGCGCGCTCGACGTCGACGTCGTCGTCGTGCCGGTGCCGCCGGCGACGCCGGCGGCGGGCTTCGAGCGGCTCGAGGCGTGGCGCGAGCTCGCGGATCTGGAGCCGGGACGTCCGGCCGAATCCCGCCGGCGCGCCGCGTTGCGGCGTGCCGCACACGTGCGCACGGGCGCGAGGGCGCCCGGCGCGACCGAGCGCGGCCGCGATGTGCGCGCCGCGATCCGTGCGCTCGACCCGGCGGACCGGTGGATCCAGTCGTCCGGCCCGCACGCCGTCGACCTGATGTTCGTCGACCCGAACGACGCGCGCCGCTTCGGGCGGCTCGCGCGTGTCCGCCGGGACCGCGGGCGGAGCGTCGTGCCGGTGGTCGTGCCCGACTGCGTCCCGCTGACCGCCGCGTACGAGGAGCTGTTCGAGGTCGCCGCTCGAGTCGCAGTCCCGAGCGAGTTCGCCGCCGACGTCGCGCGACTCGCCGCCGCGAGCCCGGTCGAGGTCGTGCCGTGGCTCGCGAGGCCGGGCGCCTGCGAGCAGTCCGAGCCGGCCGAGCCGTGCACGTTCGTCGTCGTCGTGGAGGAGGGCACGACCGTCGCGCGCGCGAACCCGCGGGCCGCGCTCGCGGCGTACCGCGCCGCCTTCGCGCCCGTCGAGCGCGGCGCGGTCGCCCGCCTCGTCGTCGTGCTCGCGGGGTCGGGTCGCCGCCTGGAGGCGCGCGCCGAGCTCGCGGAAGAGCTGGCGCACCTGCCCGCCGAGCTCGTCGTCGATCCCGAGCCGGCGGTTCTCGCGCGTATCGTCGCCCGAGCGGACGTCTACGTCTCGCTCCACCGCGCCGAAGGGTTCGGGCTGCGCCTGGCGGACGCGATGGCGGCAGGCAAGGCCGTGATCGCGACCGGCTGGTCGGGGAACCTCGACTACATGGACGCGCGCTGCGCGTGCCTCGTCGGCTACGAGGTCGCCGGGATGGGGGGTGGCGAGCACTATCTCGACGGGTACGCAGACCTCGTGCGAGAGCGCGGCTCGTTCTGGGTGGAGCCCGACGTCGACGGCGCGGCGAGATGGATGCGCCTGCTCGCGGCCGACGCAGCGGCGCGCGAGCGCCGCGGCGCCGCGGCCGCGGCTCGGGTCGGCCCCCTGCTCGCACCGGCCGAGGTCGGGCCCGTGCTGCGAGCGCTGGTCGAGCGGGTCGCCGCCGAGCGTCTCGTAGGCGCGCCGCCGGTGCCGGCGGTGCGCTGGCCGCCGCCTCCGGCCGCGTCGGGCGGCGCCCGGTAGGCTCGGCCGGCGTCCGGCGGCATCGCGGCGCGCTCGGCGCGAGGAGGGAGCGTTCGTTGCCCCAGCGAACAGGTGACCCGCAGTGGCGTAGCGGCCTCGAGGCGCACGCCGACCTCGGCCTGCCCGTGCCGTACGGCACGCCCCACCGGCTCGTGAAGCGCATCGTCGCACGCGTCCTGTGGCCGTTCCTCCGCCACCAGGTCGAGTTCAACAGGGACCTGCTCGCGGGCGTCCTCGAGCAGGTCGGCACCGTCGAGCACCACGGGCACGCGATCTTCGCGGTCCGCGAGGCGCTCGAGGACGTGCAGCTCGAGCGCGGCCTCTTGCGAGAGGAGGTCGAGCTCGCGCACCAGCAGTCGTTCGCGCGGTTCCACGACGGCGTCGGCGCGATCCGCACCGAGATGGCCGAGCTCGCGCAGCGCTACGAGCTAGCGCACGCGGAGCTCGCGGCGAGCGACGAGCGTCTCGGCGCGCTGCGCGACGACCTCGACCGCCGCCTCGCGGACGTGCGCATACGCCTCGCGCAGGTCGACGTGTTGCTCGACGTCGTCCGCCGTCATCTCCCCGAGCCACCGCCGCAGGCGGAGCTCGCTGGCCTCCCCGGAGCGTTCGAGAGCCTGTACGGACCGTTCGAGGAGGCGTTGCGCGGCTCCTACGAGACCGTGCGCGAGCGCGTGCGCGAGTACCTCGACGACGTGCGCAGGGTCCCGTCGGACTCGCCCGTGCTCGACGTCGGCTGCGGGCGGGGCGAGTGGCTCGACGTGCTCGGTGAGGCGGGAATCCCCGCCTACGGGATCGAGGTGAGCGCCCGCGCGGTCGAGGCCGGGCGGAGCAACGGGCTCGACATGCGGCTCGCGGACGCACGCGAGCACCTCGGCGGGCTCGCGGAGCGAAGCCTGCGTGCGATCACCGCGATCCACGTCGCGGAGCATCTCGCGACCGACGACCTCATCGGCTTCCTCGACCTTGCGGTGCGCGCGATCGAGCCCGGGGGACTGCTCGTCCTCGAGACCCCGAACCCGGAGAACCTCATCGTCGGGGCGTCGTCGTTCTACCTGGACCCGACGCACCGGAACCCGCTGCCGCCGGCGCTGCTCGCGTTCCTCGTCGAAGCGCGCGGGTTCGCCGAGGTCGAGGTCCGCCCGCTCGCGCGAAAGGAGCTCCGCCCGATGGCGCCGCTCGGCGCCGGCGAGCCGTGGGCCGACGACCTGCGCCCGATCGTCGACATCCTGAACGCGCGGCTCTTCGGCGCGCAGGACTACGCGATCGTCGCCCGCCGGCGGTGAGCGTCGCGCCGCGCGCGAGATGAGGCTCGCGGTCTGGACGCCGCTCGCACCCCAGCGCGGCGGCGTCGCGGAGTGCGCGGCCCCCCTGCTTCGCGAGCTCGCGTCTCACGCGGACGTCGTCGCGGTCGTCCGTGACGACGTGGTGGGCCGGGTGCCGGCGCCCGAGGGCTGCGCGGTCGTGGCGGCGTCGCAGTACCGGCCCGGCCCGCAGGACGTCGGCGTCTACCACGTGGCGGACGACGCGGCGCTCCACGCGTACATGCACGCCCGCGCGCTCGTCGAGCCGGGGCTCGCCGTGCTGCACGACCCCTCGCTCGTCGAGCTGTACCTCGCGATCGGCGGCGGTCCGGACGGGGCCGTGTTCCGCGAGGAGGCGCGCCACAACCGCCCGGACCTGGGGGGGGACCTGCCGTCGGGGGTCGCCGACGGCCCGCTCGGCATCGACTCGCTCGCCCTTCTCATGACGCGGCGCCTCGTCGAGACGAGCGCGGTGGCGCTCGTCGGCAGCGCATGGGCGGCGGCCGAGCTCGCCGGGCGCTCGCCGGGTGCCCGGGTCCTGCACGTCCCCGAGCCGGTCGCGCTGGGCGAGGTGCCGGTTGCGGCCCGCCCGGCGGGTGCCGGAGCGACGATCGGCCTCTTCGGCGTCGCCGAGGGCCCCGCCCGGGTGCTCGCGGCGCTCGACGCGTTCCGGGCGCTTTCCGGCGCGCATCCCGGAGCGCGTCTCGTCGTCGCGCTGCAGCCGTCGACGGACGAGGTCGCCGCCGAGATCGACCGTGCCGTCGCGGCGGCGGGCTCCCCTCCCGAGGTCACGGTCGTGCGCGACGCGAGCGACGCGGCACGACGCGGCGCGCTGATGTCCACCTGCGACGCCGTCGTCGCGCTCGACCCGTACGTGACCGGCGCGACCGGCCGCACGGTGCTCGAGGCGTTCGCCGCGGCGCGGGTCGTGGTCGTCGTGGACGCGCCCCAGTATCGGGAGCTCGACGAGCGCTACTGCCGGCGCGTGCCGGCGGATCCCGCGGCCGAGCCGGGCGCGCTGCGCGACGCGATCGCGCTCGTGCTCCGCGACCCGGGCGCGGCGCGTTCGGCGGGGCTCGAGGCTCGCCGCGACGTCGCCGCGCGGTCGACCTTCCAGGCGGTCGCCGCGCGGCACGCGGAGATCGCGCGCGAGCTGCTCGCGGCACGGAGCGCCGAGGGGGGAGGCCGCCGCCGGAGCGTCGCGCTCAACGCGATCGCGAGCTGGGAGGCGACGACCGGGCTGACGGAGGCGGCGCGCCGCGCCGTCGGGGCGCTGCGTGCCGCCGGTGTCGGCGTCGCGATGCAGGACTACGACTACGGCGCGCCGCGCCGCGCTCACCGCTTCACCGCCGAGCTCCGCGCGCTCCCGCGAGGTCGCCCGCACGCGGTCGACCTGTGCTTCTTGAACCTGAACGAGCTCCACGTCGTTCCCGACGAGTACCTGAGGCCGCCCGGCCGGCCGCGCCACGTGATCGCGTCGTGGTACTGGGAGCTCGCGGGCGTTCCCGCCGAACATCGCGCCCAGTTCGCGCGTGTGGACGAGATCTGGGTCGCGTCGCGCTTCGTCGCGGAGGTCTTCCGGGGGTACACGTCGCGACCCGTCCACGTCGTGCCGTGCGTCGTCGAGCCCGAGGTCGACACGTCGCTCACCCGGGCCCACTTCGGCCTTCCCGCGGACCGGTGCCTGTTCTTCTTCAACTTCGACGCGTCCTCGACGCTCGCGCGAAAGAACCCGCGCGCGGTCGTCGAGGCGTACCGGCGCGCGTTCTCGCCGCGAGAGCGGGCCGAGGAGGTCGCACTTGTCTTGAAGACCATGAACCTCTCGCGCCTTCCCGAGGCCCGTCTCGTGCTCGGCCAGGCGCTCTCGACCGTCGGGGGGATCGTGATCGACGCGGATCTCGGACCCGGCGAGGTCGCCGCGCTCACCGCCATGTGCGACGCCTACGTCTCGTTGCACCGCGGCGAGGGCTTCGGCCTCGGCATCGCCGAGGCGATGGCGCTCGGCAAGCCCGCGATCGCGACCGCGTACTCGGGCAACCTCGACTTCATGCACCTCGCCAACAGCTGTCCCGTCGGTTACACGATGGTCCCGGTGGACGGCGCGGAGCTCCGCTTCAACCCGGACTCGGAGCACGTCTACGCGCCGGGCCAGCTGTGGGCGGACCCGGATGTCGACGAGGCCGCCCGCCGAATGCGCCTGCTCTACGAGCGCCCCGACGTCCGCGAGCGGCTCGGCGCGGCTGGCGCCGCGACGATCGCGGCGACCTGCAGCAGCGCGGCCGTCGGCGCGCGGATGCGGTCGCTTCTCGCCGGTCGCTGAGTCCCTGTTAGCGCACGATCCTGCAGAAGGTCACGTCCTGCGGTGCGGCACCGATCGCGCCGTGGTCGATCTCGCAGCTGCTCACGTGGTACCCGTTCACGCCGATCGCGGCGAGGTACGCGAACGACCCGGGGGGCACCCGGGTGCCCGGTCCGTACGAGCCGAAGAACGCGACGAACACGCCGCCGCCGTCTCGGTTCGCCCGACCGATCGCGTGCTGGACACGCGCGAGGTACACGGGGGTCGCGACGTTGTCGACCCGGCCGACTGCGACGACGCGCGGCGGCAGCTTCGGGAATATGTACGCGATCGGCTGGACCCCGACCTGGAATACCGTGTCGACGCGCCCGTTCGCGAGCGCCCGCGGGAGCGGGACGCGGAAGAACTCGCTGCCGAACGGCACGCGGAGCCAGTAGTTCGCGGGGTACGCGGTGGCGGCGCACAGCGCGCACAGCGCGACGAACGCGGCGCCGAGCCTGCGCCGCGCCGCGACCGGCCGCCGGGGGCCGGGGGAGAAGACGGCGGCCAGCCGGCGCCCCGCCGCGAGCGCGACGAGCGGTGCGAGGAGCTCGACGGGGACGAGGTAGCGGTAGACGCCGAGCTGCTTGGTCCAGATCGCGATCGAGACCGCGAACACGACGATGAGGAGGCGGTCCGTCTCGCGCTCGCGCGCGTCGGTGCCCGGCGCACCGGCCCGCACGCCACGACCCGTGACGGCGCGGGCGAGCGGGCGGACGGCGAGCACGAGCACGAGCGCGGCGCACAGCACGTAGGCGATCGGTATCGAGAGCTCCCGTATCGGGATCTCCGCGACCGCGAGCGGGTGGGCGAGCCAGTAGAGGGGGTACAGAAGCGCGTCCGCGAGCGTCGGGGGAAGGAAGCCCGCGCCCGTCTCGACCGTGCGGGGCAGGTAGCGCGTCGGGAAGATCGCGGACGACGCCGGGTCGAACAGCAGCGGGTCGCCGTACGCGAGCCACAGGTGGAGTGTCCAGTACCCGGCGGTCAACGCGAGCCCGCCGGCGGTCGCGAGGCCGGTCGCGAGCGCGCGCCGGACGTGCGCGCGCCACGGGCCGCCGGCGCACGCGGACGCGACGGCCACGCCGACGGTGGTCGCGAGCTCCGAGAGCTTGAGCCCGGCGCCGACCCCGGCAAGGGC
>DAHUXW010000099.1 GCA_027306925.1 Acidimicrobiaceae bacterium
GGCGCCGGCGGGCCGTCGACCGGACCCCCCCACTTACGGTGCCGGAACCCCCTCCGACGGATTGCCCCATCTGTCTAGCGCATCGCGGCCATATGCGCCAGAGATCGAGTCGGCCACCCCGCGGCCGCCCCGGTCAGCCCCGGTCGGCCATCGCGACGTACTGGCGCTTCGCGCTCCCCGTGTAGAGCTGGCGGGGCCGGGCGATCTTCGTGTTGTTCTCGAGCATCTCGACCCAGTGCGCGAGCCAGCCGGCCGTGCGCGGGATCGCGAACAGCACCGGGAACATCGCTACCGGGAAGCCCATCGCCTGGTAGATGAGGCCGGAGTAGAAGTCGACGTTCGGGTAGAGCTTGCGCGAGACGAAGTACTCGTCCGCGAGCGCGACCTCCTCGAGCTTCAACGCGATGTCGAGCAGCGGGTTCTTTCCCGTGACCTCGAACACCTGGTAGGCGACGTCGCGGACGATCTTCGCGCGCGGGTCGTAGTTCTTGTAGACCCGGTGCCCGAAGCCCTGCAGGCGGCCGTGGCCCTCCTTCACGGAGCGCACGAAGTCCGGGACCGCGTCGATCGTGCCGATCGAGGTGAGCATGTTCAGCACGGCCTCGTTCGCGCCGCCGTGGCGGGGCCCGTAGAGGGCCGCGGCCGCGGCCGCGCACGCCGAGTACGGGTCCGCGTGCGCGGAGCCGACGACGCGCATCGTCGTCGTGGAGCAGTTCTGCTCGTGGTCCGCGTGCAGGATGAACAGCACGTCGATCGCGCGGGCGAGCACCGGGTCGGCGTCGAAGCTGGGCTCGGCGATCTTCCACATCATCGACAGGAAGTTCTCGGGGAACGTGAGCGAGTTGTCCGGGTACACGAACGGCATGCCGACGCTGAACCGGTG
Organism: Acidimicrobiaceae bacterium; assembly: GCA_027306925.1. Taxonomy (GTDB): domain Bacteria; phylum Actinomycetota; class Acidimicrobiia; order Acidimicrobiales; family Bog-793; genus JAJZBW01. The sequence continues at coordinate 884 of DAHUXW010000099.1, forward strand.
CGCGGCCGCCGCGAGCGTCGGCATCTTCGCGATCAGCCGGACGATCTGCTTGTGCCGGAGCTGGCGGTCGAAGATGTCCTTCGCCTCGGGGTAGAACGTGGACAGGGCCGCGATCTCCGAGACGAGCATGCCCATCGGGTGCGCGTCGTAGTGGAAGCCGTCGAGGAACCGCTTGCGCATGTTCTCGTGGATGTAGGTGTGGCGCGTGACCTCGTCGACCCACGGCGCGTACTGTCCCGCGGTGGGGAGCTCCCCGTAGAGCAGGAGGTACGCCACCTCGAGGTAGGACGACCGCTCGGCGAGCTCCTCGATCGGGTAGCCCCGGTACTGCAGGATCCCGGCGTCGCCGTCGATGTAGGTGATCGAGCTGCCGCACTCGGCGGTCGTCGAGAAGCCGGGGTCGTGGAACCAGAGGCCGGGCAGCAGCTTCGACCACTCCGTGGCGTCCACGCCGCCGTCGACGATGGGCACCTCGATCGACTGACCGGACCGGTTGTCCGTGATCGTGACACTCTCGGTCATTCGCCGCGTCCTCCTCGTGCTCGGGCCCCCCGCCCGACGGCCTTCGAGGCGATCCTAGGACCGGCGGGGCGCGCTTCGACAACCGGCCCCCGCACCGCGCCGCGCGATCAGGGGACCTCGACCGCCGCGGCGACGGCCGCCGCGTCGGTCGGCACGGCCTACGCGTCGCGCGCCGGGGCCTCGCCACCGGCGTCGAGATCCCCGAGCGCGTCGCGGTAGACGTAGCGGCCGCCGCGCATCCACGAGCTCGCGGCCGCGACGAGGCACGCGACGATCGCGAAGAGGAACGCCTTGTGCAGGCCCGAGCGGAACGGTCCCGAGATGAGCGTCGGGAAGAACGCGCGCCCGGTGAGCACGTGCGCGTGCGCGCTCGACAGCCGGGCGAGGACCGAGGAGCCGAGGAGGTGCTGGATCGGGTTGTAGCCGAGGAAGGCGGAGAACAGGATCGTCACGGGCGGCAGGTGCGCGACGTGGGCCGCGACCGACGTCGCGACGCCCTGGCCGGTGAGGCCGCCGAGCAGCGCGGACGGGAGCGTCGTCGAGAGCCCGACGATCATGAGCGTGAAGAAGATCCCGATCGAGAGCACCTGGGCGGAGTTCTGGAACGTCGAGTTCATCCCGCCGCCGACGCCGCGGTGCTGCGGCGGCAGGCTGTTCATGACGCCCGCGCGGTTCGGCGACGCGAACGCCCCCATCGCGAGCCCGTTCAAGAACAGCAACAGCGCGAACGGCACGTAGGAGAAGTCGACCGGGAGCTCGAGGAAGAGGGCGAAGCTCGCCGCCGAGACGAGCATGCCGCCCGTCGCGAACGGTCGCGACCCGTAGCGGTCGGACAGCAGCCCCGAGACCGGGCCCGCGATGAGGAAGCCCGTCGTGAGCGGAAGCATGTAGATGCCGGCCCAGAGTGGCGTCCGCGCGAAGCTGTAGCCGTGCTCGGGGAGCCAGATGCCCTGGAGCCAGATGATGAGCATGAACATGAGGCCGCCGCGCGCGATACCGGACAGGAGGGTCGACAGGCTGCCTGCGGTGAAGGCCCGGATCTTGAACAGCGGGAGGCGGAACATCGGGTTCGCCGAGCGCAGCTCGACGACGACGAACGCCACGAGCAGCCCGACTCCGGCCGACAGCGCCGCGACGACGCGCGGGCTCGTCCATCCCATCGTGGAGCTGCCGTAGGGCTCGATGCCGTAGGTGAGACCGATCATCACCCCGACGAGACCGAGCGCGAACGTGAGATTCCCCGGCCAGTCGATCGCACTCGCGCGGCGCTCGCTGCGCTCCTCGAGCTTCACGTAGGCCCATACCGTGCCGAGGAGCCCGATCGGCACCGAGATGAGGAACACGAGCCGCCAGTCGATCGGCGCGAGCACGCCGCCGAGGATGAGCCCGATGAAGGTCCCGCTGATGCCCGCGACGTTGTTGATCCCGAGCGCGAGACCGCGCTGGTGCTCGGGGAACGCGTCCGTGAGGATCGCGGCGGAGTTCGCGATGAGGAGCGCGCTCCCGACGCCCTGGAAGATCCGCATGACGACCAGCCAGAGCGCGCCCGCGCGCCCGTTCATCCACGTGACGGTCAGCAACAGCGAGAAGAGCGTGTACACGACGAAGCCGAGGTTGTAGAGCTTGACGCGGCCGTAGATGTCGCCGAGGCGGCCGAAGTTCACGACGAGGACGCTCGTGACGACGAGGAAGCCGAGGAGCATCCACAGCAGGTAGAAGCTGTTCCCGGGCTGGAGCGGGTCGAGGTGGATCCCCCGGAAGATGTCCGGCATCGCGATGAGCGTGATCGAGCCGTCGATCGTGGCCATGAGCACGCCGAGCGTGACGTTGAACAGAGCGGTCCACTTGTAGCGGTCGTCCGCCGTCCGCCGTCCGCGTGCCGTCCGCGTGCCGTCCGCGTGCGCGACCGCGGGTGCGCTCGTGGCGCTCATCGGGGGCCGCGGGCGGGCCGGGACGCGCGGCCCGGTGCCTCCGCTGACGCGTCGGTGGCGGAGCGGCGCGGGGCGGACATGCTCGTTAGCTTAGCGAACGATCGCGGCCCCCGTGCGGGCTCGTGTGGTCCCGGCGGGGGCTCGCTCGGCCCGCGCGCGCGGGTCCTCCCGGGCGCTCAGCCGAACCGGTAGCGCCAGACGTTGGTCTCGCGGCGGGTGAAACCGGTGCGCTCGTAGAGGCGGTTCGCCGCGATGCGCGACGGTCGGGACGTGAGGTCGACGTTGCCCGCGCCCGCGGCCCGCGCCGCCGCGAGCGCGTGCTCGACGAGCGCCGTGCCGACGCCGCGCCCGCGCGCCGCCTCGTCGACGACGACGTCCTCGATGAGCCCGCGGACGCCGGTCGGAATCTCGAGCACGACGAGCGTGAGCGCCCCGACGAGCTCGCCGCCGGCGCGGGCCAGGAACAACGTCGTCCCTTCGGCGGTGGCGATGCGCGTGAGCGTGGCGAGGTCGGGAGCGGGCGCGCTCGAGAGCTGCGGCAGGATCCGGGCGAGCCCGGCCGCGTCCGCGGCGGTCGGCGCGCGCACGGCCTCGACCGCGACGGCGTTGTCCGGCGCCGCGCCCGGGTGCCTCTCCCCGCCGTCTCGCACCGGCGAAGTGTACCGACGACGAGGGGCGTGCATGCGTCCTGCGCGGCCCGGTGCGGCCGGTAGTCTGGCCCCGAGTCAGGGAGGAAGACGATGGACGACCGGGGACAGCGGTGGGCGTCGAGGCTCCCTCGCCCGTTCCGGCGCCAAAGCGTGGGGCGTTCCGGAGGCTCGGTCCGGTACCTCCGCCGGCCGGCCCTTGACCGGCCGATCGTGCTCGCGGCGTTCGAGGGGTGGAACGACGCGGGCGAGGCCGCGTCGTACGCGGCCGCGCACCTCGCCCGCGCCTGGGACGCGTCGCCGGTCGCCGAGATCGACCCCGAGGAGTTCTTCGACTTCACCGAGGTCCGCCCCGAGGTCACGATCGTCGAGGGACGCGGGCGGGAGATCGCGTGGCCGGCGACGACGATCTCGGTCGCCGCGGCGCGGCCGGGCGAGCGCGACGTCGTGCTCGTGCGCGGCCACGAGCCGCAGCTGCGCTGGCGCACCTACTGCGAGGTCGTGGTCGACATCGCGCGGGTGCTCGGCGCCGAGCAGGTCGTGACCCTCGGCGCCTACCTCTCGGAGGTCACCCACACCGGCCCGGTCCCCGTGAACGCGGTGTCGAGCGCGTCCGAGGCGCTCGACCGCTACGGCCTCTCGCCGTCGCTCTACGAGGGCCCGACAGGCATCGTCGGCGTGCTCGGGCTCGCGCTCCCCGAGGCCGGCGTACCGGCCGCGTCCGTATGGGCGAGCGTGCCGTGCTACTCGCTGCCGGTGTCCGCGAAGGCCGCGCTCGCGCTCGTGCGCGTGGTCACACGCCTCACGGGACGCTCGGTCGAGACCGAGACCCTCGAGGACGAGGCCGCCGAGTACGAGCGCCGCATGGACGAGCTCGTGAACGACGACGAGAACGTCGCGGCGTACGTCGCGCGCCTCGAGGAGATGGAGGGCGCGGTCGGCGCCGAGCTCTCGGCGGAGGGGCTCGCCGAGGAGATCGAGCGCTACCTGCGCGGCCGTCGCCAGCCGTGAGCGGCGCGCTGCTGCTCGAGGGCGCCCGGACCCCGATCGGAAAGCTCGCGGGCTCGCTCGGTCGCGTGCCCGCGGTCCGGCTCGGTGCCGCCGCGATCTCGGGGGCGCTCGCCCGCTCCGGGGTCGCGCCCGAGCGCGTCGACTACGTGGTGATGGGCCACGTTCTCCAGGCGGGGCAGGGCCAGGACACCGCGCGCCAGGCGGCGGTCGCCGCTGGCATCCCGATGTCGGTGCCCGCGACGACGGTGAACAAGGTCTGCCTCTCCGGGCTGAACGCGATCCACCTCGCGTCGCTCATGATCGCGGCGGGCGAGGCCGAGGTCGTCGTCGCGGGGGGCATGGAGTCGATGAGCGGGGCGCCCCATCTCGTCGCGGCGCGTCCGGGCGTGCGCTTCGGCGACGCGGCGCTGCGCGACGCGATCCTCGTCGACGGCCTCACCTGCGCGTTCGACGAGATGGTCATGGGCGAGGCGACCGAGCGGCACGCGGCGGCGGCCGGGATCTCGCGCGAGGCGCAGGACGAGGTCGCCGTGCGGTCCCACGCCCGCGCGGCCGCGGCGCGCGACGCGGGCCGGCTCGCCGAGGAGATCGTCGCGCTCGAGGTCCCGGTGGGACGCGGGGCGACGGTGACCGCGCGCGAGGACGAGGGGATCCGCGCCGGGAGCGACGCGGCGGCGCTCGCGGCACTCCGCCCGGCGTTCTCCCCGGCGGGCACGATCACGGCGGGGAACTCGAGCCAGATCTCCGACGGCGCAGCGGCGGTCGTCGTCGTGTCCAGCGAGTTCGCCCGGCGGCACGGCGCCGCACCGCTCGCGGAGATCGCCGGCTACGGCCAGGTCGCGGGCCCGGACGCCTCGCTGCTCACCCAGCCCTCGCGGGCCGTGCTCGACGCGTGCGCGCGCGCCGGCGTCTCCGCCGGCGATCTCGGCCTGCTCGAGATCAACGAGGCGTTTGCGGCGGTCGTCGCGGCATCGATGCGCGACCTCGGCGTCGACGCGGAGATCGTGAACGTGAACGGTGGCGCGATCGCGCTCGGGCACCCGGTCGGAATGTCCGGCGCGCGCCTCGCGCTCACGCTCGCGTACGAGCTGCGCCGCCGCGGTGGTGGACTCGGCGCGGCCGCGCTGTGCGGCGGCGGCGGCCAGGGCGACGCCGTCGTGCTCCGCTCCGCGGGCTGACCCCGGGGGCGGCTCCGGACGCGCGCCCCGTGCCCCGCTCCTGCGCGGCTCAGCGGCGCGCGCCCCGCCACAGCGGCGACCGGGGCCGGTCGAACAGCACGTCCGCGGCTCGCCCCGCGAGGACGTCGAACGCGTGGCCGGCCCAGCGCTCGCCGCCCGCGAGCGGCTCGGGCAGCGCGTCGGGCCCGAACCATCCCGCGTCGCTGCACTCGAGGAGGTGCGGCCGCAGCGTGGGCTCGTCGCCGACGAGACGGCAGTGGAACACGAGCGAGTAGATCGGCGAGCGCGAGAACCCGAGGCGCAGTCCGTCGAGCACCATCGCGAGCCCGACGGGCTCGCACGCGACGCCGGTCTCCTCGGCGACCTCCTTCACCGCGACCTCGGCCGCCGAGTAGCCGACGTCGGCCCACCCGGTCGGGTAGAGCCACGCGCCCGAGTCCCGTCGCTGCACGAGGAGCAGCTTGCCCGCACGGTTGCCGACGATCGCGCCGACCGAGAGCCGTGGCGTGACGTAGCCGGCCACGCCGGGACGGACGTCCGCGAGCCACTCCGTGACGAAGCCGGTGGCCGCGCGGCCGGACGCGCGCGGCCCGTCGGCGGGGGTCGCGCACTCCTGCGCGACCGCGGCGATCTCGCCCGCGACCGCGAGGACCTCCTCGTAGCGCTCGCGCTCGAACGCGCTCGCGGTGAAGCCGATGCCCGTGCGCGCGATCGCTGCGAGCGCGTGGCTCCAGCGCAACAGGTCGCTCTCGGGGACGGGCGCGTCGGCCACGGCGCCGACGCTACCGGGTGGCGCCCGCGACGGTCACGGGGGCTCGATCGCGTCGCCGCCACGCCGGGGTGGCCCGAGGTGCGCGACGATGGCCGGGTGCCGGTGCGTGCGGACTGCCGCCACTACGTCATGCGGAGCGTGCGGTCGGGCGACCGGGTCGAGCGCTGCCGCCTCGGCGCGGCGGTCGCGGTGCCGTTCGACTGCCCGGACGGCTGTCTGTTCTTCGAGTCCCGGTCGACGTCGTCGGCCGGGTGGCAGGTCGGCGCCCGCCCGGACGACGAGACGGGCGCCGGATCGACCTGAGCGGGCGGCGGGACCGTCAGCTCTCGACGACGTCGCCGAGCGGCTCGACGCTCACGCCGGCCGAGTGCAGCCACTCGAGCGCCGCGGACACCGCGCCGGGCTCCCCGCCGAGCTCGCAGACGATCCAGCCCGAGTGCTCCTCCACCGCGGCGCGCCGGATGTTCGCCTCGACCGCGAAGTCGCGGGCGAGACGCGAGATCACCGGTTCCCGGACGAGCTCGTCCGGGAACACGAGCCTGACCCTCGTTGTCACGGCTGCCTCCTCGCACCCTCGGCGGGCTCCCGCGTGTGTCGCAGGAGCGTGACGCGTCGTGCGCGCTCGTCGTCGAGCGCCGCGCGCGAGAGGTTTCCCGAGCGCAGCCCGTCGAGGTCGAGCGTCACGTACCGGTAGCCGGCCGAGCGCACGGCAGCGGTCACGTCCTCGCGCAGCTCGAGCGCACGTCCGAGCTCGGCCTCGCCGAGCTCGATGCGTGCGCAGTCGTCGTAGTGCCGCACGCGGAGCTCGCGGAAGCCGAGCCTGCGCAGCGCCGACTCCGCCCGCGCGATCCGGCCGAGGAGCTCGACGGTCACCGGCGTGCCGTGGGGGACGCGGGAAGCGAGGCACGCAGCCGCGGGCTTGTCCGCGGTCCGCAGCCGGAGCGCTCGCGACAGCCCACGGACGCGCGCCTTCGTGAGGCCGGCGTCGACCAGCGGGAAGGCCGCGCCGCGCCCGGCCGCCGCGGCCTGCCCCGGGCGGTGGTCGCCGAGGTCGTCGAGGTTGACGCCGAGCACGACCGTCGCGCCGTGTGCCGTCGCGATCGGCTCGAGGGCGGCCATCAGCTCGCTCTTGCAGTGGAAGCAGCGGTCGAGCCCGTTCGCCGCGTACGCGGGCACGTCGAGCTCGCCGGTCGCGGCGGTCGACCAGCTCAGGTCCCACTCCCGTGCGAGCGCGGCGCACTCCTCGAGCTCCTCGGGAGCGAGCGAGGCCGACACCGCGGTCACGCAGCGCGCGCGCTCGCGTCCGAGGGTCGCCGTCGCGACGTACGCGAGAAGCGCGGAGTCCGCGCCCCCGGAGAACGCGACCACGACGCGGTGCAGCGCCGCGAGCGACTTCGCGAGCAGCTCGAAGTCCGACGCGTCGTCCCCGACGAGCGCGATCGCCGCGCCGCCGGCCCCGCGCGCCCGCGACGTCGCGGCCGTCACCGGTGCGATCCGCCGACTCCGAGGGCCGCGAGGACCTCGTCGAGCGGACCGACCGTGCCGACGAGGAACGGGCCGAACTCCGCGAAGCGAGCGGACGCCTCGTCGAAGCGCATCGTGTAGACGCACGACTTGAGGTCGTCCATGGACAGGCCGAACAGCGTGACCCCCCACTCCCAGTCGTCGAGGCCGGTCGAGCCCGTGACGAGCTGGAGCACGCGCCCGTGGAACTTGCGCCCGCTCGCCCCGTGGGCGTACATGAGCTCGAGCCGGGCGTCGTAGTCGAGCCGGTACCAGTTGTCGTCGCCCGTGCGGCGCTTCGACATCGGGTAGAAGCAGAAGGCCGGCATCGATTCGGGGGGGAGCACCGGGTGGAGCCGCGCCTCGCGCATGCGCTCGGGCACGCCGCGCGCGTACTCGGACACCTCGGTGAGCGAGACGTAGGAGTACGTGACCGTGCACCCCGCCGCGACGAGCCCCGTCTGCAGCGAGCGAAGCGCGTCGAGCGACGGGCCGAGGGCGAGGACGCCGAGGTCGGACTTGTGGCCGAGCATCGCCGCGGTCACGACCTGGTTCCCCGTCGCCTCGCAGGCCTTCACCGCGAGCTCGACGCCCGCGCCGTCCGTGTGCGGTCCGACGGTGCAGAACAGGTGGAGCACGTTCCATCCGGGCCAGCTGACGCCGGCGGGGGCGTCCCCGCCCGGTCCGGCGCCGGCGGTGGTGTCCACGTGAACCTGCTCGTCTCCGGCCACGGCGAGCAGTCTACGAGGCGCGCGCCGCCGCCGGCGTCGCGGGCGCGGCACGGGCCGGGCGGGGCGCGGATAGCGGCGACGGCCGCCGTCGCGACGCCCGGCAGGGCCGGGCGC
>DAHUXW010000107.1 GCA_027306925.1 Acidimicrobiaceae bacterium
GGCGCCGGCCGGCACGGGCCGCTCCGGCCGGCGGAGCGCCGCCCCCGGACGACCCGCAGGTCGACGCGCCCGGCGCCGGCGGCGTCGCGGCCGTCGTCGTGAACCGGGACGCGGGCGCCGAGCTGCTCGCCTGCGTCGCAAGCCTGCGTGCGGCCGGCGTCGACGAGGTCGTCGTGGTCGACAACGCCTCGTCCGACGGCTCGCTCGAACGGCTCGCCGCAGCGGACCGCGAGGTCGTCGTCGTCCCGACGGGTCGCAACCTCGGCTACGGGCGCGCCGCGAACCTCGGCGTCGCCCGCGTCCATGCGGAGCTCGTGCTCGTCTGCAACCCCGACCTCGTCGTCGGCCAGGACGCGGTGCGCGCGCTCCAGCAGGCGCTCGGCTCCGCGCCGGACGTCGCGCTCGCCGGCCCGACGCTGCGCAACCCCGACGGATCGCGCTACCCGTCCGCGCGGGCGTTCCCGTCGCTCGTCGAGGGCGCCGGCCACGCGCTGCTCGGCCGCCTGGTGCCGGGGAACCGCTGGAGCCGCGCGTACACGATGGCCGATCGCTTCGAGCGGGTCGGGTCGCCGGGCGGGCCGTCGGGCGAGCCGATCGCGGTCGACTGGGTGTCGGGCGCGTGCTTCCTCGTGCGCCGGGTCGCGTTCGACTCGCTCGGGGGCTTCGACGAGCGCTACTTCATGTACGCGGAGGACGTCGACCTCTGCTGGCGGCTCGGCCGCGCGGGCTGGCGCGTCTGGTACGTGCCCGGGGCGGAGGTCGTCCACGTCCAGGGCCTGTCGACCGCGCGGAGCCCGGCTCGCATGGCGGTCGCACACCACGTCTCGACCTGGAGGTTCGCGCGCGTGAGCGCGCGCGGCCCGGCGCGGGTCGCGCTGCCGCTCACGGCCGCGGTGCTCGCGTTGCGCCTCGTGGCCGCGCTTGTCGCGCAGCTCGGCCGTGCGGCGCTGCGAGGAGGAGGGCGCGGCCGGGCCTGACGGCCGTGGCGCAAACGTGGCGTCCCGGAGGTTGGCTATGCTCCCTCCGCCATGGCACGCGGATCGTTCGGTCGTTCAGTCGCGCGCGCCGCGGCGAGCGGTGGGAGCAGGAGCTACCGGGCGCGCAGGCCAGCCGCCTGGTACGCGACGATGCTCGCCATCGTCGTCGTCGGCGTGTCCCTCGTCGTCTACAGCCGGAACGAGCGGCTCCACCCCGCGGTCGTCGGCCCCACGGCGACGGACAACTGGCAGAGCGCGCTCGCGATCGACCTCTGCGGCACGATCCAGCCGAACCTGCCCGCGAGCCCGAACCTGACGTCGGTCGGCATCCGCACCTTCGGCAACGGGCTCATCAACTCGGATCCCGGCGCGGTGACGACCGGGTCCGCCGCGTACGAGGGCGCGAACGCGACGCTTGGCAAGTTCGCCAGCTCGTACCCCGGCTTCAAGCTCACCGACACGAGCGTCACGCTCCCCGGCAAGGGCGCGAAGACCTACAAGAACGGCGATCGCTGCCCGGCGACGTCCGGGACCGCGGCGGGTCCGGGCAACCTCGTCGCGAAGGTCTGGTCGTCGCCGACAGCGACCGGTCAGCTCGTGACGAGCAACCTCACGAAGATCCATCTCGACGACGGCGAGATGATCACGCTCGCGTTCGTCCCCTCCGGCGCGCCGATCCCCGTGCCGAGCTCCCGGGCGGCGCTGCAGCAGGCGCTCGGCACCGCCTCGTCGACCACGACCACGACCGCGGCCCCGGGCTCGACGACCACGACGCAGTCGCCGAGCGGGAACGGCTAGTCGCCGGGCGTGCGCCGCGCCGCGCCGCGATGATCGCGATCGTCCTCGTCGGTGGCCAGGGGACGCGGCTCCGGCCGCTGACGTACTCGCTGCCGAAGCCGATGCTGCCCGTGGTGGAGCGGCCGATGATCGCCCGCGTCGTCGAGTGGCTCGCGACGTACGGGGTCACCCGAGCCGTCCTCTCGCTCGGGTACCAGCCGGACGCGTTCGTGGACGCCTTCCCGGAGGGGCGCTTCGCTGGCGTCGAGCTGCACTACGCGGTCGAGCCGGAACCGCTCGACACCGCGGGTGCGATCCGCTTCGCGGCCCTCGACGCGGGCGTGGAAGGCGAGACGCTCGTCGTGGTCAACGGAGACGTGCTCACGGATCTCGACCTCGGCGCGCTCGTCACGCTCCACGCGGCGCGCGGCGGCGCCGCGACGATCGCGCTCACGCCGGTCGAGGATCCCTCGGCGTACGGGGTCGTGCCGACCGACGCGTCGGGGCGCGTGCTCGCGTTCATCGAGAAGCCGGCGCGCGACGAGGCGCCGACGAACCACATCAACGCGGGGACCTACATCTTCGAGCCGTCGGTCGTCGAGCGCATCCCGTCCGGCCGCCGGGTGTCGGTCGAGCGCGAGATCTTCCCCCAGCTGGTCGACGCGCAGGCGCTCTACGCGCTCGACTCGGACGCGTACTGGCTCGACACGGGGACCCCGGAGCGCTACCTGCGTGCGCAGTTCGACATCTTGCGGGGCCTGAGGTCACCCGGCCACCTCCCCGCGTGCGCGAAGCGCTCGGAGGGCGTGTTCGTCGCGCCGGGCGGGGTGCTCGACGCGCACGTCGCGGGCTGCGCGTTCGTCGGCCGGTCCGCGTCCGTCGCCGGCGGGGCGTTCGTCCACGACGTCGTCGTCGGCGCCTCGGCCCACGTCGCGTCCGGTGCCCGCGTCCGCGACGCCGTGCTGCTCCCCGGAGCCGTCGTGCGCGAGGGCGCGACCGTCGAGGGATCGGTCGTCGGACCGAGTGCGGTGATCGGTGCGGGAGCCCAGGTGTTGAGCGGTTCGGTCGTCGGTGCGGCGGCGCTCGTCGCGGACGGCGCCGTGCTCGACAGCGCTCGACACCCCGTGTGAGACTCGCCGCGTGCGAGCGCTCGTGACCGGCGGCGCCGGCTTCATCGGCTCGGCGCTCGTCGACCGGCTGCTCGCGGAGGGCCACGTGGTGGACGTCGTCGACGACCTGTCGACCGGCGCGATCGCAAATCTCACCGACGCGCGCGCCTCGGGCGGCGACTTCCGCTTCCACCAGCTCGACGTGCGCGCGCCCGAGCTCGTCGAGCTCATGGCCCGTCGCGAGCCGGAGGTCGTGTTCCACCTCGCCGCGCAGACGAGCGTCGCCGCGTCGGTCCGCTGGCCCGTGCTCGACGCGGAGGTGAACGTCGTCGGCACCGTCCAGGTCCTCGAGGGCGCCCGTGCCGCACGCTGCCGCCGGATCGTCTACGCGGCGAGCGGCGGCACCTTGTACGGCGAGCCCGGTCCGGCGGACCTCCCGATCGCCGAGAGCCACCCGCACGCGCCGCGCTCGCCGTACGGGGTGTCGAAGCGGGCGGCGATCGACTACCTGCGCGCGTACTCGGGTCTCTACGGCGTCGAGCAGTGCGCGCTCGCGCTCGCGAACGTGTACGGCCCGCGCCAGGACCCGCACGGGGAGGCGGGAGTCGTCGCGATCTTCGCAGCGAACCTCGTCGCCGGGCGGGAGTCGACGATCGACGGCGACGGCTCGCAGACTCGCGACTTCGTCTACGTGGACGACGTCGTCGACGCGTTCTCGCGCGCCGCCGAGCGCGGGGAGGGGATGCTCGTGAACGTGGGCACCGGCGTCCAGACGTCGATCGCCGAGCTGTACGCGACCATGGCCGCGGCGAACGGCGGCGGCCCGCCCGCGCGTCCCGGCCCTGCGCGCGCCGGGGACGTGCGCCACAGCGCGCTGGACCCGACCCGCGCCGCGATCCACCTCGGGTGGACGCCGTGGACGTCGCTCGGCGACGGCGTCGCCGCGGTGCTCGCCGACGCCGGGCACGACCGAGCCGACCGCCGGTGATCGCCGTCCTCGCGGGCGGTGTCGGCGCAGCGCGCTTCCTCGCCGGCCTCGTGCGCACGGTGCCGGCCGCGGAGGTCACCGCGATCGTGAACACGGGGGACGACACCGTGCTCCACGGCCTGCACGTGAGCCCGGACCTCGACACGGTCACCTACAGCCTCGCCGGCGCGGTGAACCCCGCGACCGGGTGGGGGCTCGCCGGCGAGAGCTTCGTCGCGATGGACGCGCTCGACCGCTACGGCGCCCCGACCTGGTTCCGGCTCGGGGATCGAGACCTCGCGACGCACCTGTACCGCACGGGGCGGCTCGCAGCGGGCGCGCGCCTCTCCGACGTCGCCCGGGAGGTCGCCGCGTCGTGGTCGGTCGCGGTGCGCCTGCTCCCGATGAGCGACGACCCCGTCCGGACGCGGATCGAGCTTGCGACCGGGGAGGAGATCGAGTTCCAGGAGTACTTCGTGAAGCTGCGCCACGCGGTCGCGGTGCGCGCCGTGCGCTTCGCGGGGATCGAGCACGCCGAGCCCGCGCCCGGCGTCGTGGACGCGCTGCGCGACGGCGCGCTCGTCGTCGTCGCGCCGTCGAACCCGGTCGTGTCGATCGGCCCGATCCTCGCCGTGCGCGGGGTCGGCGACGTCCTCGCGGCGCGCCGCGAGCGGGTCGTCGCGATCTCCCCGATCGTCGCGGGGGCCGCGCTGAAGGGCCCGGCGGACCGGCTCCTCGTCGAGCTCGGCGAGGAGCCGTCGGTCGTGGGGGTCGCGCGGCGACTTCGCGAGGTCGCGGGCACCCTCGTCGTGGACGCGGCCGACCGCGACCTGGCAGGCGCGGTCGAGGCCGAGGGGATGCGGTGCGTCGTGACCTCGACGGTCATGCACGACGCCGACGCCGCAGCCCGCCTCGCGCGCGACGTGCTCGACGCGTGCGGCGCGAGCTGATGGGGGCCGCGCCGGGCCTCACGGTCTTCGCGGTCACGGGCATCCCGGAGGTCGGCCGCGGCGACGCGGTCGGCGAGCTCGTCGCGGACCGGGCGGTCCTCTCGGACGGCGACGTGGTCGTCGTGACGCAGAAGATCGTCTCGAAGTCCGAGGGGCGAGTCGTCGCGTGCGACCCGGGGGATCCGACCGCGAAGCGGCGGCTCGCGGAGTCCGAGGCGGTCCGGGTGCTGCGCCGCCGCGGGGAGCTCCTCGTGACCGAGACCCGCCACGGCTTCGTCTGCGCGAGCTCGGGCGTCGACCTGTCCAACGTCGACGAGGGCTTCGCCGTGCTCCTCCCGGTCGACCCCGATCGTTCCGCCCGGCGCATCCGCGACCAGATCCGGGCACGCTCGGGCGTGGTGGTGGGCGTCGTCGTGTCGGACACGTTCGGGCGCGCGTGGCGGCGGGGGCTCACCGACGTCGCGATCGGCTGCGCGGGCATCGCGGCCGTGGTCGACCTCCGCGGCACGCCCGACGCCCACGGTCGGGAGCTCGCGGTCACCGAGGTGTGCGTCGCCGACGAGATCGCGGGCGCGGCCGAGCTCGTCATGGGGAAGTCCGCAGGCCTGCCCGTCGCGGTCGTGCGCGGCGTCGACCCCGCGTGGCTGCGCGACGCCTCGGTCCGCGAGGAGGTCGTGCGTCCCTACGGCGAGGACCTCTTCAGGTGAGCGCGCCCGGATGAGCGCGCCCGGGGTCCCGCCGGTCGCGGCTCCTCGCGCCGGGCGCCCGGCGCTCTCGGTGCTCGTCGTCGCGGAGCAGCTCCGGCGCGTCGTGCCCGGCGGCATCGGCACGTACACGCGCGGCCTCGTAAACGGCCTCGGCGCACTCGATCCCGAGCTCGCGCCGCTCGTCACGCTCGCCGCGAGCCGCGCGCCGCGAAGCGGCGGGGACGCGGTCGCCGCGCTCGGGCCCGCGGTGCGCACGGTCGGGCTCGGTCCCCGGGCGCTCGTCGCCGCGTGGGACCACGGGCTCGCACGTATCGGACGCGACGCGTCCGTGGTCCACGCGTGCTCGACGCTCACGCCGCCGTCGTCGGTGCCGGTCGTCGCGACGGTCCACGACCTCGCATGGCGGCACCTCGAATGGGCGTTCCCGCCGCGCGGGCGGCGCTGGCACGAGGCGTCGCTGCGACGGGCGGTGCGCCGCGCGTCCGCGATCGTCGTCCCGTCCGAGGCGGTCGCGGACGAGGTGCGCGAGGAGGTCGCATCGGTCCGCGGCCGCGAGCCGTGCGACGTCGCGGTCGTGGACGAGGGCGCGGACCACCTCCCCGCGCCCGACGACCGCACGGCCGCGGCGGCGCTCGACGCGCTGGGTGTGACGGGGGAGTACCTGCTCGCCGTGGGCACGCTCGAGCCCCGCAAGAACCTCGCACGCCTCGTCGAGGCGTACGCGGCTGCCCGGCCGTCGCTGCCCGAGCCCTGGCCGCTCGTCGTCGTGGGCCCGGCGGGTTGGGGCCGGTCGACCGGCGTGGAGGCCCCCCCACCGGGCGTCGTGCTCGCGGGCGTCGTCGGGGACGCCGAGCTCTCGGGGTTGTACGCACGCGCGCGATGCGTCGCGTACGTGCCGCTGCTCGAGGGCTACGGCCTTCCGGTCGTCGAGGCGATGCGCGCGGGCGCGCCCGTCGTCGCGAGCGCCGTGCCGAGCGCGCGCGGCGCGGCGCTCGAGGTCGACCCGCTCGACGTCGACTCGATCGCCGCTGGCCTCGTGGTCGCGGCGACGGACGGCGAGCGGCGGGCCCGGCTCGTCGCCGCGGGGCTCGAGCGGACCGGCGGCCTCACCTGGCGGCGGTGCGCGGAACAGCACGTCGCGCTCTGGCGCCGCGTCGTCGCCGCGCGCGCTGCGACGTGAGCGCGCTCGCGGTCGGGATCGACGTCGCGGCGGTGCCCGCCGAGGCGCTCGGCGCGGGTCAGTACACGGTCGAGCTCGTGCGTGCCCTCGACCGGCTCGAGGACGTCGCGCTGACCGTGGTGTCGCGGCGGGACGACGCCGCGCGCTGGCGCGCGCTCGCCCCTCGCGGAACCGTGCTCGCGGCCGCGCCGGCGCGCCGCGCCGCGCGCCTCGCGTGGGAGGAGCTCGGGCTCGGTCGCACCGTCCGCAGGCGCGAGCCGGCGTTCGACGTGCTGCACGGTCCGCACTACTCGCTCCCCGCTCGGCCGGGCCGCCCGTGCGTCGTGACGGTCCACGACCTCACGTTCGTCGACCACCCCGAGTGGCACGAGCGCTCGAAGGTCCTCTACTTCCGCCGCGCGCTCCGGCTCGCGGCGCGGCGCGCTCGCGTCGTCGTGTGCGTGAGCGAGCGCACGGCCGATCGATATCGGGCGCTGTTCCGCCCGAGGGTTCCCGTGCACGTCGTCGCGCACGGCGTCGACCACGGGCGCTTCGCCCCGGTGGAGGCCGAGCCGGGACGCGACGCGGGCGTGCTCGCGCGCCTCGGGGTGCGGCCGCCGTTCGTCCTGCACACCGGCACGATCCAGCCGCGAAAGGATCTCGTGACGCTCGTCGAGGCCTTCGACGCGGTCGCCGGCGGGCGAGACGGCCTCGCGCTCGTGCTCGCCGGAGGGCGTGGGTGGGGCACCGGCGCGCTCGACGCCGCGATCGCGCGCTCGCCGCACCGCGATCGCATCGTGCTGCTCGGCCACGTCGCGGACGCCGACGTCCCGGCGCTCGTGCGCGGCGCTTCCGCCGTCGCGTACCCGTCGCTCGAGGAGGGGTTCGGGCTCCCCGCGATCGAGGCGCTCGCGTGCGGCACTCCGCTCGTCACGACCGAGGGCACCGCGATGGCGGACCTCGCAGGCGACGCCGCGCTGCTCGTCGCGCGGTCGGACCCGGGCGCGCTCGCCGGGGCGCTCGACGACGTGCTCGGCGGCGGCGACGCGGTCGCGCGTCGCAGGGACGCGGGGCTCCGACGCGCCTCGCGCTTCACCTGGGACCGCTGCGCGCGTGGCCACGTCGAGGCGTACCGCCTCGCGGCCGGTCGGTAGTCTTCCGCGGTGCGCGCCTTTCTCACCGGGGCCTCCGGCTTCGTCGGTCACTGGCTGCGCAGCCACCTCGAGCGTTGCGGAGACGACGTGACCGCGCTCGCCGACGGCGTCGACCTACGGGACGCGGACGCCGTGCGCGACGCGCTGCTGACGGCCGAGCCGGACGTCGTCTACCACCTCGCGGCGCTCTCGCACGTCGGGCGGTCGTGGGAGCAGCCCGAGGAGACGATGCAGGTGAACGTCGTCGGCACCCTGCACCTGCTCGAGGCCGCGCGCGCCGCGCCCCGCGCACCTCGCGTGCTGCTCGTGAGCTCCGCCGAGGTCTACGGCAGCGGCGACGGAGCTGCGCTCGACGAGCACGCGACGATCGCGCCGGTCACGCCGTACGCGGCGAGCAAGATCGCGGCCGAGTACCTCGGCGTCCAGGCTTTCCTCGGGCGCGGCCTCGAGGTCGTGCGCGCCCGGCCCTTCAACCACATCGGCCCCGGTCAGGCCGACACCTTCGCGGTCGCGGCGCTCGCACGCCGCGTCGTCGCCGCGGAGTGCTCCGGCGGCGAGGTGCGCGTCGGCAACCTCGAGGCGCGGCGCGACTTCACCGACGTGCGCGACGTCGTGCGCGCGTACCGGATGCTCGCGGGCGCGGGCGTGCCGGGCGAGGTGTACAACGTCTGCTCGGGCACGGCCGTGCGCATCGGCGACGTCCTCGAGCGCCTCGTGTCCCTCGCGCGTACGACCGTCTCGACCGTGGAGGACCCGTCGCTGTTCCGCCCCGTCGACGTCCCGGTGCTGCGGGGCGACGGGTCGCGCCTTCGTGCGGCCACTGGGTGGGCGCCGGAGATCGCGCTCGAGACGACGCTCGCGGACGTGCTCGACCACTGGCGGTCGCACGCCCCCTGACGCCGCGCGCGCCGCCGGGGCTCGGAGCCGGGCCTGCACGGGGCACGGGGACGACCCCCGCCCCGGGCGGGATCAGGGTCGGGCGGCCCGGTCGAACGCGGCGCGTGCCTGCTCGTAGGCGCGCCCGGCCGCCGCGGTCGCCACGCGGACCGCAGCGCAGCCCTCGAGCTGGCGCCTCGCGACCGTCGCACGCTGGACGCCGAGGACCGCGAATCCGACCGCCGCGTACGCGAGCTCTGCCATCGCGCCCTCGAGCTCGGCCCGCAGATCGCTCACGGACCCGAGCATAACCTCCCAGGTCAGAGCCGTGCCGGTCGGCGCGGCGACGGGCGTGGGCGCTCCAGGACCGGATCTCGCGCGGGCGGATCGAGGGCGCGGAGAGTAACCTCGGACCCCTGATGTCGGAGGACCACGCACCACCGGTCGTCGCGGTCGTCGTCGCGTGCGACCCCGGTCCGTGGCTCGAGGAGTGCCTGTCGGCGCTCGCCGGGCAGGACTACCCGCAGCTGTCCGTGCTCGTCGTCGACGCGGGCAGCGAGCAGCCGATCGCGCCGCGCATCGCCGCGGTCGCGCCCGACGTCTACCTGCGGCGGCTCGCGGAGAACGCCGGGTTCGGGCCGAGCGCCAACGTCGTGCTCGACGCGGTCTCCGGCGCGTCCTTCTACCTGTTCTGCCACGACGACGTCGTCGCGGACGGCGACGCGGTCCGCCGCATGGTCGAGGAGGCGTTCCGCTCGAACGCGGGGATCGTCGCGCCGAAGCTCGTCGGCTACGAGGAGCCGGACCGGCTCCTGCAGCTCGGCCTCGGCGTCGACCGCTTCGGCGCACCCGTGCGGCGGGTCGCGCGACGCGAGTTCGACCAGTCCCAGCACGACGAGGCGCGCGAGGTCTTCGGCGCCCCGGGAGCGTTCACGCTCGTGCGCGCGGACCTGTTCGCGGCGCTGGACGGCTTCGATCCGTACATCACGATGTTCGGTGAGGACGTCGACCTCTCCTGGCGCGCCAGGATCGCGGGCGCTCGCGTCGTCGTGGCGCCGTCCGCGCGTGTCCGGCACTGCGAGGCCGCAGCGAGCCGGCAGCGGCCGCTGCCTGAGGCGCGTGCGCTGCAGTGGCGCCACGAGCTGCGCGCGGTGCTGAAGAACTACGGCCGCTCGCGCCGGGCGATCGTGGTCGCGCAGCTGGTGGTGCTGAGCCTCCTCGAGGTCGTCTACTTCGGCGCGATCGGCAAGCGCTGGCGTGTCCGGCAGGTCGTCGGCGCGTGGCGGTGGAACCTCGCGGCCGAGCGTGACCTCGGCCGTGCGCGCGCCGCGGTCGCCGAGAGCCGCCGCATCCCGGACCGTGTCGTCGCGAAGCTCTTCACCAGGCGCTCGCTCCGGGTCACCCGCTTCGTCCGCCCGATGCTCGAGGACGTGGCGCTCCACTGGAGCCGGCCACGACGCGACATGGAGGCGTCGCTCGGCGAGCCTGCCGCGGCCCGGGCCCGCGAGCTGCGGGCGTCGGACGCGCTCCGGCGGCGCGTCGCGCTCGTGATCGCCGCGGTGGTCGTCGTGCTGTTCTTCGGCTCCCGGTCGCTGCTCGTCGGCCACCTCCCGCTCGTCGGCCAGTACCTCCCGCTCCCGAGCCCGTGGACGTTGATCGGTCACTACCTCGGCGGCTGGACGGACGGGGGCATGCAGGGCCCCGGTCCCGCGTCGCCGGCCTTCGCGATGCTCGGCGTCGCCGGCGTCGTGATGCTCGGCGCGATGGGGCTCACCGTGAAGGTGCTGCTCGTCGGCGCGGTCGTCGCCGGCGCGATCGGGGTCGCACGCCTGCTCGCGCCCTTCGGCTCGCTGCAGGCGAGTGTCGCGGGCGCCGTCGCGTACCTGTTCGTCCCGCTCGTGTGGAACGACCTCGGACGCGCGGACGTCCAAGGGGTCGCCGCGTACGCGGCCATGCCCTTCGTCCTCGGCCGGCTCGCTCGCGCGACCGGTCTCGAGCCGTTCGCGGCGGGCGCGCGCGAGGGCTCCCCGGAGCCGGCGACCCGCGCGCGCTCGACCGGGGGCGTCGTCCCCGAGGCGCTCGGCCTCGGGGTCGTGCTCGCCGTCGCCGGGTCGTTCGTCCCGGCGCTCGTGCTCGTCGCGATCGCGGCCGCGGTCGCGCTTCTCGTCGCGACCGTGCTGTTCGACCGGCCGACCGCCGGCGTCCGGGCGCTGTTCGTCACGCTCGGAGCGAGCGGGGTCGCGTTCGCACTCGCGTTCCCCTGGTCGCTCACGTTCTTCCAGCCCGGTGCGCGCTGGAGCGTCGTGTCCGGGGCGTTGCCGGCGGCGAGCGCCACGCCGGACCTCGCGGCGCTGCTCCGGCTCACGCTCGGCCCGATCGGCGGCGGCCCGCTCGGATGGGCGCTGCTCGCCGCGTCCGGGTACGTGCTCCTCGTCGGTCGCGGGGCGCGCTTCGCGTGGGGGGCCCGGCTGTGGGTGGTCGCGCTCGGCACGGCCGCGTTCGCGTGGGCGGCGGCCGAGGGGTGGCTCGGCTCGGGCGGCGGGGCGGCTCGCGTCCTCGTCGCGCCGCTCGCGGTGTGCGTCGCCGCGCTCGTGGGCCTCGGGTTCGCGACGGTGGGTCAGGACCTGCGCCGTTCCGGTTTCGGGTGGCGCCACGCCGCCGCCGTGCTGTTCGGGGCCGCGTGCGCGCTCGGCGTGCTGCCGGTCCTCGGGTCGACGCCGGGAGGCCGCTGGGAGCTCGCTTCGACCGGCTACGACACGGTGCTCTCGTGGGTCGGCGCGCCGGGGACCGCCGCGACGAGGGAGCGGATCCTGTGGCTCGGCGACCCGCGCGCGCTCCCGCTCGTCGGCTGGCAGGTCGAGCGGGGCCTCGCCGCCGGCGTGTCCAACGCCGGCCTGCCCGACGCGAGGCGCCTGTGGCCGGCGAGCGATCCAGGGGCCGCGTCGGCGGTCCTCGCCGACGTGCGCGCCGCGCAGTCCGGGCTCACGATCCGGCTCGGCCACCTCGTCGCGCCGGACGGGATCCGGTACGTCGTCGTCCCGTCTGCGATCGCGCCGGTGCTCCCCGGGGTGCAGTCGGCGACGAGGGCGCGTGCGCCGCAGGTGCTCCTCGACGCGCTCTCCGCTCAGAGCGACCTCCACGAGCTGCCGAGCGAGGGCGGCATCGTCGTGTTCGAGAACAGCGCGTGGTCCGCCCGTTCGGCGCGCGCGCTCGCGGGCTCGGGTGGGACGCCCGCGCTCCTCCGTTCGGCAGGTGTCGCGGGCGCCCTCCTCGGGTGGTGGGCACTCGCGCTGTACTTCGCCCGGCGTCGCCGTGCGAGGCGGGGGCGCCGTCGCGAGCTCCATCGCGGCGGCCATGGCGCGCACCGCGCCCACGCCCGCGCGACCGAGGTCGCGCCGGCCGCGCCGCCGCCGG
>DAHUXW010000118.1 GCA_027306925.1 Acidimicrobiaceae bacterium
CGCGGGCCGCGTCGCGGGCGGCCCGACGGCGCCTGCGGCCGCGGCGCCGGGCGCAGACCTCACGGGCCTGACCGTGCTCGTCACGGCCGGTGGCACGCGCGAGCCGATCGACCCCGTGCGCTACATCGCAAACCGCTCGTCGGGCCGCCAGGGGCACGCGATCGCCGAGGTCGCCGCGGCGCGCGGCGCGCGTGTCGTGCTCGTCACCGCGGCCCCGCTCGACGCGCCCGCAGGCGTCGAGTGCGTGCGCGTCGACACCGCCGCACAGCTCGCGGACGCCGTGCTCTCGCGCGCCGCGGCCGCGGACGTCCTCGTCATGGCCGCGGCCGTCGCCGACTTCCGGCCGAGCGCGCCCGCGACGGCGAAGCTCGACAAGCGCGCCGGGGTCCCGGAGATCGTCCTCGAGCGGACGCTCGACGTCCTCGCGGAGCTCGGGCGGCGACGCCTGCCCGGCCAGGTGGTCGTGGGCTTCGCCGCCGAGACCGGTGACGCGGTGGCGCGCGGCCGGGCGAAGCTCGAGGAGAAGGGCGCCGACCTCGTCGTCGTGAACGACGTGTCCGCACCCGGCGCGGGCTTCGGCCACGAGACGAACGCGGTCACGCTGCTGTTCGCGTCGGGGGACGCGGTGGAGGTGCCCCTCGCGCCGAAGCGTACGATTGCGGCCGCCGTGCTCGACGCGGTGTCCCAGGTCCGGCGCGCCGCTCCCGGCGCGTCCGCCGCTCCGTCGGGCGACGATCGGGACCGTCCGGACGACAGCCACGAAGGAGCTGCCAGGTGACGAGCTACACGTTCACGTCGGAGTCGGTGACCGAAGGCCACCCGGACAAGATGGCCGACCAGATCTCCGACGCCGTCCTCGACGCGATCCTCGAGGCGGACCCGACCGGGCGTGTCGCGTGCGAGACGCTGCTCACGACCGGCCTCGTCTGCGTGGCCGGCGAGATCACGACCACCGCGTACGTCGACATCCCCCGGATCGTCCGGAGCACGATCTGCGACATCGGCTACGACAAGAGCGAGTACGGCTTCGACGGGCAGACCTGCGGCGTCATCGTGTCGATCGGCGAGCAGTCACCCGACATCGACCAGGGCGTGTCGAGGGCGCTCGAGGCCCGGAGCGGTCGCGACGGCGAGGACCTGCTCTCCGCGCAGGGCGCCGGCGACCAGGGGATGATGTTCGGCTACGCGTGCGACGAGACGCCCGACCTCATGCCGATGCCGATCTGGCTGGCCCACCGCCTCGCGCAGCGGCTCGCCGAGGTCCGCCGCGCCGGCGTGCTTCCCTACCTGCGACCGGACGGCAAGACGCAGGTCTCGATCCGCTACGAGGACGGCCGGCCCGTCGCGCTCGACACCGTGCTCATCTCGACCCAGCACAAGCCCGGCATCGACCTCGAGACGCTCCTGCTCCCGGACCTCGTCGACCACGTGATCCGGCCGCTGCTCCCGCCCGGTCTCGACACCGAGGGTCATCGCGTGCTCGCGAACCCGACGGGCCGCTTCGAGGTCGGCGGCCCGCACGCCGACGCGGGGCTCACGGGGCGCAAGATCATCGTCGACACCTACGGCGGCGCGGCGCGCCACGGCGGCGGCGCGTTCTCGGGCAAGGACCCCTCGAAGGTCGACCGCTCCGCCGCGTACGCCGCGCGGTGGGTCGCGAAGCACGTCGTCGCCTCGGGCGCGGCTCGGCGATGCGAGATCCAGGTCGCGTACGCGATCGGCGTCGCCCGCCCCGTGTCGCTCATGGTCGACACCTTCGGGACGGAGGTCGTCGACCCGTCGCGGATCGCCGCCGCCATCGACGACCTGTTCGACCTGCGGCCCGCGGCGATCATCCGCGATCTCGACCTCCGCCGGCCGATCTACCGGCGGACGGCCGCGTACGGGCACTTCGGTCGCGCGGACAAGGAGCTCACCTGGGAGGCGACGCCGCGGGTCGACGACCTGCGGCATGCGCTCGACCTCTAGCGCGCGACGGTGACGGCCGGCGCCACCACGCCGCTGCCGGACCCGGAGGCGCCGGGTGACGCGCGTGCCGCGGGCCCGCGCGTCGTCGCGGTGGTCCCGGACGTCTCCGGCCTCGACCGCGAGTTCGACTACGAGGTCCCCGAGCGCCTCACGCGAGACGTCGTGATGGGGAGCATCGTGCGCGTCCCGTTGCGCAACCGGCGCGTGCGCGGCTGGGTCGTCGGGGGGCCGGGCGCGCCGGACGACGGCCGGGCGTTGCTCCCGGTCGCGGAGGTCGTCTCGAGCGGACCCGGCGCGGAGGTCGTCGCGCTCGCGCGCTACGGGGCGTGGCGCTACGCGGGACGCGTCCGAGCGCTGCTCGCCGCCGCCTCGCCGCCACGCGTGGTGCGGGCGCTGCCCGCGCCCGGGCGCCCGGGAGCGGGCGCGGCGCGGCCCGGCGGGGTCGTGGACCGCGTGGCCCGCGAGGCGCTCGGCCACGGCCGGGCCGTCGTCCGGCTCCCCCCGGCCGCGTCCCGCCTCGAGGTCGTGACCGCCGTGATCGACGCGTCGGCGGGCGCACCGCTCACCGCGCTCGCACCGTCCGTGCTCGTGCTCGTTCCCGAGCGCCACGACGCCGAGGTCCTCTGCCGGCGCCTGCGCCGTCTCGGCCACGACGTCGCGGCCTACCCCGGCGAGTGGCCCGAGGCGGCCGCCAGCGGGCGCGTGGTCGTCGGCAACCGCGCTGCGGCGCTCGCGACCGTGCCGGGGCTCGCGGCGGTGCTCGTGCTCGACGCGCACGACGAGTCCTACGTCGAGCAACGCATGCCGACCTGGAGCGCGTGGGTCCTCGCGGCCGAGCGTGCGGCGCGCGCCGGCGTGCCGTGCGTGCTCGTGTCCGCGTGCCCGACGCTCGAACAGCTCGCGTGGGGGCGGCTCGTCGTGCTGCCGAGAGCGCGGGAGCGCGCCGGGTGGCCCCCGCTCGAGGTCCTCGACCGGCGCGAGGACGACCCGCGCTCGGGGCTGTTCTCGCCGCGTCTCGCGCCGCTGGTCGCCGGCGCGCTCGAGGCGCGTCCGGACCTCCCGGCCGTCTGCGTGCTCGACCGGACCGGGCGGGCTCGGCTGCTCGCGTGCGGCGCGTGCGGCGAGCTCGCGCGCTGCGAGACGTGCGGCGCGGCGCTCGTCCAGCGATCGAGCCCCGCGCCGGGAAGCGCCTCCACGCTCGAGTGCCCCCGCTGTGACGCGGTGCACCCGGGCCTCTGCCCGGCCTGCGGCTCGACGCGCCTGAAGCTGCTGCGCCTCGGCGTCGCCCGCGTGGCCGAGGAGCTCGCGGCCCTGACGGGCCGCGCCGTCGTGGAGGTGAGCGGTCGGGCGGCCGGCTCCCGGACGGAGGTCCCCGCGGCGGGTCTCGTCGTAGGGACGCAGGCGGTGCTCCACCGGACGCGAGCGGCGTCGGTCGTGGTCTTCCTCGACTTCGACCAGGAGCTGCTCGCCCCGCGGTACCGGGCGGCCGAGCAGGCGCTCGCCCTGCTCGCGCGCGCGGCCCGGGTCGTCGGGAACGCGCCGGGACTGCCGGGTGCGCCGGGCGGACGCGCACGCGTCGTGGTGCAGACGCGGCTCCCCGGCCACGAGGTCGTCGCCGCAGCGGCGCACGCGGACCCGGACCTGCTCGGCCGGCCGGAGGCCGCCCGCAGGGCGGCGCTCGGCCTTCCGCCGTCGCGCGCGCTCGCGGCGCTCACGGGAGACGGGGCCGCGGCGCTCGCCGCCGAGCTGCGCCGCGCCGGGTCCGGCCGCCTCGAGGTCGGCGAGCGAGGAGGAGGGCGCCACCTCGTGCGCGCACCGGACGCCGCGCAGCTCGCGGACGCGCTCGCCGCCGCTCGGGCGCGAGGCTTCGACGCGCGCGTCGAGGTCGACCCGCTCGACGCGTGACCGGCACGGACGCGCCCGCGCCCCGGGCGGCGTGACCGCCCCCGGGTCCCCGGGCCGCCGAGCTGCTAGCATTGTCGAGTCGGCCCAGCCGACCCGGCTGTGGCGCCCGCCTCCGCCGGACCCCGCGTCGAGGGGCTGCAGGGCTCTCGCCCGCAAGCCCGGCGCTCGAGATCAGCGAAGGTCTGCATCGCGCATGCCCGACAAGACGGCGACGATCGCCGAGTACCGGCTCCACGAGACGGACACCGGCTCGCCCGAGGTCCAGGTCGCCATCCTCTCGGAGCGGATCAACCACCTCACCGAGCACCTCCGTTCGCACAAGGGGGACCACCACACGCGCCGGGGGCTCATGAAGCTCATCGGCCACCGGCGTCGCCTGCTCGACTACGTGCGAGCTAACGACGTCGAGCGCTACCGCGGCCTGATCGCGCGACTCGGCATCCGCCGCTAACGGCGTACCCGCCCGCGCCGCCCGCACCGGCGGCCGCGGGAGACACCGCCGGGCACCGCACCTCGCCGCCCGGCAGACATAGCGCGGCGTCCCGCCCCGGATCCGGGAGGCGCCGCATTCGACAGCCAAGCGGCGCCCGCAGGCGCCAGCTGCCAGTCGCCGGGTCCTCGGCCAGTGTCGGGTGCTCGACCACTGGGAACTGGCCGGCGCGGGTGCCATGAGCACCTAGGAGCGACATGGCGGACGCCATCTCCGTGTCGGCCCCCATCAGTGGGACCGACCGCACCCTTTCGTTCGAGACCGGCAAGCTCGCCGGCCAGGCCGACGGGGCAGTACTCACACGTATCGGCGACACGATCGTGCTCGTCGCGGCGACCGCGGCACGGCGCGTGCGCGAGGGGCAGGACTTCTTCCCGCTCACCGTCGACGTCGAGGAGCGGATGTACGCCGCGGGCAAGGTCCCGGGCTCGTTCTTCCGGCGCGAAGGGCGCGCGACGGACCAGGCGATCCTCATCGACCGCCTCATCGACCGGCCGCTGCGTCCCTCGTTCCCCGAGGGCTTCCGCAACGAGGTCCACGTCGTCGCGACCGTGTTCGGCGCCGACCAGGAGAACCCCCATGACGTCGTCGCGATCAACGGCGCGTCGGCGGCGCTCATGATCTCGGGCATCCCCTTCGACGGACCGATCGGCGCGGTGCGCGTCGCGTACTCGACCGACGGCGAGTGGCTTCCGCACCCGACCTACCAGGAGGGCGACGCGTCGACCTTCGAGCTCGTCGTCGCGGGACGCGCGCTCTCCGAGGACCCGGACGCCGAGATCGCGATCATGATGGTCGAGGCGGGCGGCACCGAGCACGCCTGGGACTACTACGAGCAGGGTGCGCCGAAGGTGACCGAGGAGGTCATCGCGGGTGGGATCGAGTCCGCGAAGCAGTGGATCCGCGAGTCGATCGACCTCCAGCGCAAGCTCGTGAGCGCCGCCGGCCGCAAGCCGACGGTCCCCTACGAGCTCTTCGTCGACTACCAGGACGACGTCTTCGCACGCGTCGCCGAGGTCGGCACCGACGCGGTCGCCACGGCGAACGCGATCACGACGAAGTCCGAGCGCGCTGCGGCGCTCGACGCGGCGACCGAGCAGATCCTCGGGGCGATCGGCGGCGAGTTCGAGGGGCGCGAGCGCGAGGTGAAGGCCGCGATCCGCTCGCTCACGAAGAAGATCGTCCGCAAGCGCATCGTCGAGGAGGGGGTGCGCATCGACGGCCGCGGGACGAGCGACATCCGGCCGCTCTCGGCGGAGGTCGGGCTCATCCCGACCGCCCACGGCTCGGGGCTCTTCCAGCGTGGCGACACCCAGGTGCTGAACTTCACCACCCTCGGCATGCCGCGGATGAACCAGCTCCTCGACACCATCGGCGTGGACGAGACGAAGCGCTACATCCACCACTACAACTTCCCGCCCTACTCGACGGGCGAGACCGGCTTCATGCGCGGCCCGAAGCGCCGGGAGATCGGCCACGGGATGCTCGCCGAGCGCGCGCTGCTCCCGGTGATCCCGCACGAGGACGAGTTCCCCTACACGCTCCGGCTCGTCTCCGAGGTCCTCTCCTCGAACGGGTCGACCTCGATGGCGTCGGTCTGCGGGTCGACGCTCTCGCTCATGGACGCGGGCGTCCCGATCAAGGCGCCGGTCGGCGGCATCGCGATGGGCCTCGTGTACGCGGAGGGCAAGTACACGACTCTCACCGACATCCTCGGCGCCGAGGACGCGTTCGGCGACATGGACTTCAAGGTCGCGGGCACGCGGGACTTCGTCACCGCGCTCCAGCTCGACACGAAGATCGACGGCCTGCCCGCGGAGGTCCTCGCGCAGGCGCTGCGCCAGGCGCGTGAGGCGAGGCTCGTGATCCTCGACGTCATCGCGAAGGCGATCGCCGCGCCGGCCGGCGAGGTGAAGCCGCACGCGCCGAAGATCGTGAGCTTCGAGATCCCGATGGACAAGATCGGCGAGGTCATCGGCCCGAAGGGCAAGGTGATCAACGCGCTCCAGCAGGAGACCGGAGCCGACATCGCGGTCGATGACGACGGATCGGTCGGCCGGGTCACGATCGGCGCGAAGGAGTCGGTCGCCGTCGACGAGGCGCGCCGCCGCATCGAGCTGATCCTCGACCCGCCGACCGCCGAGGTGAACAAGGTCTACGACGGCAAGGTCGTGAACATCACGAAGTTCGGGGCGTTCGTGAACATCCTTCCGGGCCGCGACGGTCTGCTCCACATCTCCCGCCTCGGGGCGGGTCGCCGCGTCGAGCGCGTCGAGGACGTCCTCGAGCTCGGCCAGGAGGTGAAGGTCGTCGTCGACGACATCGACCCGCAGGGCAAGATCTCGCTGTCGATGATCGGCGACGACGGCGAGCGCGTCGGCGGGAGCAAGTCGCAGTCGAGCTCGTCGGAGGCCCCGCCCGCCCGCCCCGCGCCTGCCGCCGCGGGTGCGGCGCGTCGCATCTCGTTCGAGGACGAGTTCGCCGCCGAGATCGAGCGCGACTTCGGCAACCTCGGACCCGCCGACGCGGGCGCGCCGAGCGCCGCCAGGCCCGAGCGCGGTCCGCGCCGGCGCGGCGGTCCGCGGCGCTGATCCCGCCCCTGACCGGCGCCGCCGGTCCTGCACGCCCTCGCCGGATCGGGCGCGGAGCCCGATGATCGAGATCGCGACCCTCGACTGCGGGATCCGCCTCGTGACCGAGAACATGCCGGGAGTCCGGTCCGTCTGCACGGGCTTCTGGGTCGGCACCGGCTCGCGCGACGAGACGCCCGCGCAGGCCGGGATCTCGCACTTCCTCGAGCACCTGCTGTTCAAGGGCACGTCCGCGCGCTCCGCGCGCTCGATCGCCGAGGACGTCGACGCGGTCGGCGGCGACATGAACGCGTTCACGACGAAGGAGTACACGACCTTCTACGTGCGCACGCTCGCCGAGCACCTCGACCTCGGTCTCGACATCCTGTGCGACATCTTGCGGGACCCCGCGCTGCGGCCCGACGAGGTCGACGCGGAGCGCCAGGTCATCCTCGAGGAGGTGCTCATGCACCTCGACGAGCCGGCCGACGTCGTCCAGGAGCGCTTCGGCGAGGCGCTGTTCCCGGGCCACCCGCTCGGGCGGGAGGTCCTCGGCGTCCCCGAGGTCATCACGGGCGTGAGCGTCCCCGAGATCCGCGCGTTCTTCGACGAGCACTACCGCCCGGCGAACATCGTCGTCGCGGTCGCGGGCGACGTGGACCACGCCCGCGTCGCCGAGGGGATCGACCGCCGGTTCGCCGGTGCGTCGCTCGGCGCCCCGCCGGTGCGGAGCGCTCCTGACGGCGAGGTCCGCACGCTCGACGTGCTCGCGCGCGACACCGAGCAGGCACATCTCGTGCTCGGCGTGCGCGGGCCGGACCGGCGCTCGCGGGAGCGGTTCGCGATGTCGCTGCTCAACCACTCGCTCGGCGGTGGGATCTCGTCGCGGCTGTTCCAGAAGATCCGCGAGGAGCGCGGGCTCGCGTACTCGGTCGTCTCCGACCGCATCGCGTACGCGGACGCAGGCGCGCTCGCGGTGTCGGTCGGCACCGCGCCGGAGCGCGCGAAGGAGGTGCTCCGCCTCGTCCTCGGCGAACTCGACGACCTCGCGGCGAGCGGCGTGACGAAGCACGAGCTCGAGCTCGCGAAGAGCCACCTGCGGGCGGACACGATCCTCAGCCTCGAGGACTCGGGCGCGCGCATGTCCCGGATCGGGGCGAGCCTGCTGCTCCACGGCGAGGTGCTCACGGTCGAGGAGGTCACGGCGAAGATCGAGGCGGTCGAGCTCGACGAGGTCGCCGAGCTCGCGGCGCGCGTGCTCGGGGGCCGGCGCATCCTCGCGGTCGTCGGGCCGTTCACCTCGGAGGAGTTCTCCTCCGAGGTCGGCTGAACCTCGCGCTCGCGGCCCGGGTCGACGGGCCGCGCGAGCGAGGCGGTAGCGTCGCCGGCATGACCAGAGTCGCGGTGCACGGCGCGGCAGGGCACATGGGAGCGACCGTGTGCCGGGCCGTCGTCGGCGCGGCCGACCTCGAGCTCGCCGCCGCAGTCGATCCCGGCGCGGCCGGCACCGCGATCGCGGCGCTCGCGCCGGGCGGCAGCACGGTCGGCACGGTGCTCGGGAGTGTGGAGGAGCTCGACCCCGAGGAGTTCGACGTCCTCGTGGACTTCTCGCGAGCGGACGCCGCGGCCGCGGCGCTCTCGTGGTGCGCGGCCGCCGGCCGCGCCGCCGTGTCCGGCACGACGGGGATGACGCCCGGCGCGCTCGACTCGCTGCGCACCCTCTTCGGGGCCCCGGGTGCGCCGGCGTGCGTCCTCGCTGCCAACTTCTCGATCTCGGCCGTGCTCGCGATCCGTCTCGCCGAGATCGCCGCCCCGCACCTCGACGCCGTCGAGATCGTCGAGCTCCACCACGCGGGAAAGCGCGACGCGCCGTCCGGCACCGCGATCGAGACCGCGCGCCGGATCGCGGAGGCGCGCGCGCGGGCCGGCGCGGCGCCGATCGAGGACGGCACCGTCCACGAGGTGCTGCCCGGGTCGCGCGGTGCGGTCGCGGACGGAGGGATCCACGTGCACGCCGTGCGGCTGCCCGGTCTCGTCGCGCACGAGGAGATCGTCTTCGGCGCGCCCGGGCAGTCGCTCACGATCCGACAGGACTCCTACGACCGGACGTCGTTCATGCCCGGGGTCCTCGCCGCGGTGCGCGCGGTGCCGCGACTCTCGGGTCTCGTCGTCGGGCTCGAGCAGGTTCTCGGCATCTGACCGGCGGGCGGCCGCGACGCGGCCCCCGGTCGCCCGGGGGCCGGATGTGTCGCGGTGGGGCGCCGCCCACGCGGTGCGCCGCGCGCCGCCGGCGGGGACGGAACGTTCAGCGCTTCGTGAACGCGAGGCCGTTCGCGCTCGACACCGGCGCGGACCCGCCGAGGGACGCGAACGCCAGCGGAACCGGGTACTCGCCGAGCACGAAGCGCAGGATCGCGACGTGCTGGAGCTCGACCGGTTGGATCGAGGCCGCGATCGAGACGGCCGCCTCGCTCGACAGTGCCTTGATCGCCTCGAGGTAGGTCGCCGCGGCGACGTTCTCGAGGACGAGCGCGAGCTTCGCGACGCCGACGACGTCGGTCACCTTCGCGAAGTCTGCGTCGACGACCTTCGCGTACACGGGGTTCGCCGCGGTGACCGGCCGGTACCCGACCTTCACGAGCACCGAGTTCCACGCGGCCGCGTGGTCCGCGTGCTGGGCCATCGCGGTCGCCGCGAACGTCGCCACGGCAGGCGGGACACTACCGAGCCTGCCCGCTTTCGCGGCCGACAGCGCCGCGCGGTAGGTGCCCACCGCGAGGTTCTCGAGGCTGGCGGCGAGCCCGGCGACGACGACGTCGAGCGGGACCCCGGCCGTCGACTCACCGGTCGCGAGTGCCGCGAGCCGCGCGC
The DNA here is from genome assembly GCA_027306925.1 of Acidimicrobiaceae bacterium. Taxonomy (GTDB): domain Bacteria; phylum Actinomycetota; class Acidimicrobiia; order Acidimicrobiales; family Bog-793; genus JAJZBW01. The sequence continues at coordinate 9,805 of DAHUXW010000118.1, forward strand.
GCGGCGCCGCCGCGGCTGGCACGACGGCGAGCGCGAGCCCGCCCGCGATCATCGCGGCCGCCGTGGCGACGAACCCCCGCCGGCTCACGGCCGCCCGCTGGGCGGGTGCCTCCGCGTCGGCCCACTCGGCGACGCCGGCCCGCATGACCGGGTACGTGTCGGCGTGCGCGTCGACCATGTCGGCGGTGAGGGCCGCGAGCTCGGACTCGCTCGCCCCGATCTCGGAGCCGCGCTCCGCGGCCTCGGACTCGCTCGCAGCGTCGTGCTCGTGTGCGTCGTCGATGTTCATCTCAGCGGACAGCTCCTTCGGTGGCGGGCCGTGCGGTCGTGGTCGAGTAGAACGCGTTCGGGAAGCCGACCCTGCCGGCGGCGGCGGGGAGCGCGGCGAGCGGCGGGGGCAGCGCGAGGCCGGCCGCGGCTCCGCCGTCGATCAGGGCCCGGACCGCGAGCAGGATCGCGACGTGCTGGGCCTCGACGCCCATGACGCTCGCGGTCAGGTCCCTCGCGTTCGCGTCGCGCAAGAGCGCGACGTCTCGCACGTAGGTCTCGGCCGCTCCGCTCTCGAGCTCGATCGCGAGCGCGACGACCTTGGCCGCGGACGTGAGGGTCGGCTTGGCCCGGTCGACGACCGTCGACAGCACCGGGTCCGGCTTCGTCTGCGGCCTGCCGTGAAGGGCCCGGATCGACGCGTTGAACGCGGCCGCGTGCTCCGCGTGCTGGCGGCGAGTCGTCGTCACGAAGGCCTTCACGACCGAGTTCGCGGAGGCGCCGCCGACGAACGGGAGCGTGAGCGCGACGCCGTAGGTCGCGACCGCGAGGTTCTCGAGCGACGCGGCGGTCTGCAGGATCGTCACGTCGCCCGGGGTCCCGGCCGCTGCCGCTGCGTCGCCGAGCGCCAGGACGGCTGCAGCCAACCCGACCGCCGCGCCCGCGCCGGCCGCCGAGTCGCGAAGGAGCCCGCTGCGCCGGCGCGCGAACTCCCGTGCCTCGTCCGCGTCCACCTCGCCGCGCGCGCGCCGCTCGTGACCGAGCTCGACGAGCTCGTCGAGCCCGGCCCGACCCGCTCGCATCGCGTCCGCGTGGTCGTCCTCGGACCGCTCGATGAGCGCTCCGAGGCCCGTTCCGTCGTCGTCCATGTGCGGTGCTCCTTCTCCCGGTGCCGGGCGACGGTCGCCCGGCGGCGCCGTGCTGCGGGCCCGTGGGCCCACCTCGCGGCCGGACGCGGCGGTCGTGGGACCGGCGCGCTTCGGGTGGGCTTCGGAGCCGACCCGCGCCTCGGATGACCTGGCGCCGCGCTGGTAGCGTCGGGGCGTGACGAAACGCGCGCCGGCTGCACGCTTCGGACGGGTGCTCACCGCGATGGCGACGCCGTTCGACGCGTCGGGAGCCCTCGACATCCGCGGCGCGCAGCAACTCGCGGCACACCTCGTCGCGCACGGCAACGACGGCCTCGTCGTGTCGGGATCGACCGGCGAGGCCCCGACGCTCACCGACGACGAGCGCGTCGCGCTCTGGCGCGCGGTCGTCGAAGCCGTCGACGCGCCCGTGCTCGCGGGCGCGACGTCGAACGACACCGCGCACTCGGTCGAGCTCGTCCGCCGCGCCGAGCAGGCCGGTGTCGCGGGGATCCTCGCGGTCACCCCGTACTACAACCGGCCCTCCCAGGCGGGCATCGAGGCGCACTTCCGCGCGGTCGCGGCCGCGACCGCGTTGCCGGTCGTCGTCTACGACATCCCCGTGCGGTCCGGCCGCCGGGTCGCGCGCGAGACCATGCTGCGGCTCGCGGCAGGCGTCGAGAACGTCGTCGCGGTCAAGGACGCGGCGGGAGACCCGGCCGCGACCGCGCGGCTCCTGGCCGAGGCGCCGGACGGCTTCGAGTGCTACTCGGGCGACGACGCGCTGACGCTCCCGCTGCTCGCGGTCGGCGCAGTCGGGCTCATCGGCGTCGCGACGCACTGGTGCGCGCGGGAATGCCGGGAGATGATCGACCGCTTCCTCGACGGCGACCTCGCGAGCGCGATCGAGCTGAACCGCGCCCTGCTCGAGAGCTTCGACTTCGAGACCGGTGACGACGCGCCGAATCCCGTGCCCGCGAAGGCGATGCTCCGCGTGCTCGGGCTTCCGGCGGGTGAGTGCCGGCTCCCGCTCGGACCCGCGCCCGACGGGCTCGAGGAACGGGCGAAGTCCGTGCTCGCGTCCCTCGACTCGTGGCGTCGCTCGCGCGTCGCACCGGCGTCCGGCTGACCCGTCACCGGCCGGCCCCGCCGCGCGCCCGGCCGCACCACCCCAGTACCCACGGGCACGACCTCCGTCGCCCCCACCGATCCGAGAGTGCTTGCCATGAACGAACGACAGCGCCCCGCCCGCATGCCCGCAGACGAGGTGCGGATCGTCTTCCTCGGCGGACTCGGCGAGATCGGGCGCAACTGCGCGGCCATCGAGCACTCGGGGCGGATCCTCGTGCTCGACTGCGGCGTGATGTTCCCGGACCCGGAGATGCCCGGGGTGGACCTCGTCCTCCCGGACTTCTCCTACCTGCGTGAGAACGCCGAGCGGATCGACGGCGTCATCCTCACCCACGGGCACGAGGACCACACCGGGGGCCTCGGGTTCCTCCTGCGTGAGGTCGACGCTCCCGTCTTCGGCTCCGCGCTCACGCTCGCGCTCGCGCGCTCGCGCGTCGACGACGCGGGCCTGTCGGGGCGCGCCCGGCTCGTGACGGTCACCGACGGCGAGCGCCGTGCGATCGGCGCCTTCGACGTCGAGTTCATCCCGGTGACGCACTCGGTGCCGCACGGCTTCGCGACCGCGTTCCACACGCCTCAGGGCGTCATCTTGCACTCGGGTGACTTCAAGCTCGACCTCACGCCCGTCGACGACCGGCGGACGGACCTCGCGCGCATCGGAGCGCTCGCCGACGGCGAGGGGATCAGGCTCCTGCTCGCGGACTCGACGAACGTCGAGGAGCCGGGGCACACGCGCTCCGAGCGGAGCGTCGGCGAGACCTTGCGCCTGATCTTCGCCGAGAACCCCGGGCGACGGATCGTCGTCGCGTGCTTCGCGAGCCACATCCACCGCATCCAGCAGCTCGCGGACGCGGCCGTGCGCAACGGGCGCAAGATCGCGCTCCTCGGTCGCTCGATGCTCCGCAACGTCGGCATCGCCCGCGAGCTCGGCCTGCTCACGATTCCCGAGGCGTCGATCGTCGACGTCGAGAAGATCGACGACCACGCGCCCGGTGGCGTGTGCGTGCTCTCGACCGGTTCGCAGGGCGAGCCGATGTCCGCGCTCACGCTGCTCGCCGCCGGTGAGAACCGGCACTTCTCGATCCGCGACGGCGACGTCGTCGTGCTCAGCTCGCACGCGATCCCCGGCAACGAGTGGGCCGTCGCGAAGGTCATGGACGGGCTCGCCCGGCGCGGCGCGAAGGTCGTCCACTCGGGGGTCGCGCACGTGCACGAGAGCGGGCACGCGAAGCAGGGCGAGCTCGCGACGCTCCAGGCGGTCGCGAGGCCCCAGTGCTTCATCCCCGTGCACGGCGAGTACCGGCACCTGCTGCGCCACGCGCAGCTCGCGATCGAGATGGGGGTCGACGAGCACCAGGTGCTCTTGTGCGAGGACGGCGACGCGGTGCGCCTCTCCGACGACGGCATCGACTTCGACGGCGAGGTCCCGGCCGGCTACTGCTACGTCGACGGCGTCGTCGGAGACATCGGCACCGGCGTGCTTCGCGACCGGCGCGTGCTCGCGGAGGAGGGTGTCGTCGTGGTCGTGCTCGCGGTGGACAGCCACTCCGGCGACATCCTCACGGGACCGGAGATCATCACCCGGGGCTGGATCTACGCGCCGGAGGCCGAGGAGCTGCTCGAGGACGCGCGCGCCGCGGTCGTGAAGGCCGTGGGCGAGGCTGTCGGCGCCGGGTCCTTCGACGCGGACACGCTCCGGCGCGCGACGCGGCGCGCGCTCGGGCGCCTGGTGAGCGACCGGACGAAGCGTCGGCCGATGATCGTGCCCGTCGTGATGGAGGCCTGAGGGACGCGCCGCGCCGCGCGCCCGCGCCGAGCGGCGCGCGAGGCGGCGGGTGGTGCTCCGGTCTCGCGGCGTCGCACCGGCGCCGGCTGTTGCTGGTGTTAGCGTTGTGACCACTGTGGCAACGGCTAAGGCAGCGCACGCGACGCGACGCCGGGCACCGGGCGCCGGACCGGCGTCGGGACGCTCGGCTCCGCCACGCCCCGCGCCGCGCTCTGCCTCGGGGAGCAAGCCGTCCCGGCCCCGGACCGCCCCCTCGCGGCGCCCGGCACGCGAGCCCCTCGCGGGGCGCCTCGCCCGCGCGGTCGCCGCCCAGCCGGACGACCTTTGGGGATGGCTCCTGCTCGTCGGCGGCCTCCTGCTCGCGCTCGCGCTCTACGCGGACGTGCTCGGCCTCGCCGGCGCCGCGCTGCGCCGCTACGGCGACGACGCGTTCGGCTGGGGCGCCGACACGGTGCCGGTCGGTTTCGCCGTCGCAGGCGTCTCGCTCGTCGTCGGCCGGGCGCGGCGCGGCGTCGCGGGCGCGCTGATCTCGCTCGCCGTGCTCCTCGCGTGCGCCGCGGGAATCGCCGACCTCGCGGGCGGGCTGCCGGCGATCCACGACCCGTTGCACCGCCTCGGCGGCGCGGGCGGGCTCGTCGGCGCCGCGCTCGGAGGTGGGCTCCACGGCCTCCTCGGCACCGCGGGCGCGGCCATCGTCCTCGGCGCGGTCGCGTTCGTCGCGAGCTGCGCAGCGGTCGGTGCCCCGGTTCGGGCCGCGCTGGTGGGAATGGGGCGCGCGGCGCGCGGCGCGTGGCGCGCCGGCTCACGCGCGCTCGCCGTGCGCGCCTCGG
>DAHUXW010000126.1 GCA_027306925.1 Acidimicrobiaceae bacterium
CCGAGGCCGACGCGGCGCCCGCCGACGCAGCGCCCGCCGTGACCGACGCAGCGCCCGCCGACGCGCCGCCCGCCGAGTCGGACGGCGCCGCGGCCGAGTAGCCGCCGCGCACCGCCTCGCCAGGACATCAGAAGACCGGTAGGAAAGGAACAGGAGCACATCATGGCCACGAAGGAAGAGATCCTCGACGGGATCGCGCAGATGACGGTCCTCGAGCTCTCCGAGCTGCTGAAGGAGTTCGAGGAGCGCTTCGGCGTGACCGCGGCCGCGCCGGTCGCCGTCGCCGCCGCCCCGGCTGCCGGCGGTGGTGCCGGCGGCGAGGAGGCCGCGGAGGAGCAGGACGAGTTCGACGTCGTCCTCACGTCGGCCGGCGACAAGAAGATCCAGGTCATCAAGGAGGTGCGCGCGCTGACGAACCTCGGCCTCAAGGAGGCGAAGGACCTCGTCGACTCGGCACCGAAGCCGGTCCTCGAGAAGGTCTCGAAGGAGGACGCCGAGAAGGCGAAGGCACAGCTCGAAGGCGCGGGCGCGACGGTCGAGCTCAAGTAGCCCGGTCCCGACGGGGCGCCGGGCGCGCGTTCTGGCCGCGCGCCGGCGCCCCGATCCGAACCCACAGCGCAGGGAGCCGGCCGCGCGGCGGCCGGGACGGGTCGTGCGCGACGCGGTCGAGTCTTGACCCGCGAGCGTGCGTCCCCTACCCTGCGGCAGGAACGCGCGCGGACGCGTTGCCTCGTCGTCGCTGCGCGCCTATGATGCAGTACTGCCGTGCCCGCTCCTCACCCGACTTTCGCTCCGTCGGCCTGTTGACGCGCGCCCCGGCTGCGTCCCCGGTAGTCACCCGCTCGACCCGCACTCGCGAGGAGTAGACCCTTGCCGTCTTCCCGCACGCCCGAACGCTTCTCGTTCGCGAACCTCGACGAGGTCCTGCCGCTCCCGGACCTCGTGTCCGTTCAGCGCGACTCGTTCGACTGGTTCCTGTCGAAGGGCCTCGCCGAGACCTTCGCCGACATCAGCCCGATCGAGGACTTCACGGGCCAGCTCCGCCTCGAGCTCGAGTTCGACCCGACGGACCCGGACCTGCGGCCGCCGCCGAAGTTCACGATCGACGAGTGCAAGGCGAAGGACATGACCTACGCCGCGCCGATCTTCGTGCGCGCCCGGTTCATGAACGCGTCGACGGGCGAGATCAAGGAGCAGACGGTCTTCATGGGGGACTTCCCCATGATGACCCCGAAGGGCACGTTCATCATCAACGGCACCGAGCGCGTCGTCGTGAGCCAGCTCGTCCGTTCGCCGGGCGTCATCTTCCAGCCGGGCCGTGACGCGAAGACGATCGTCACCGGGACCGTGCACCCCTACCGCGGCGAGTGGATCGAGTTCGACGTCGAGGCCAAGCCGAACCGCGACGTGACGGCGGGGACGCGCGTCGCGCGCAAGCGCCGGCTCTCGTTGTTCGTGCTCATGAAGGCCCTCGGCTACGAGGACCCGTCGTTCCTCGACCGCTTCGTCCGCCACTTCGACTTCCTGACGGGCCAGTGGGAGAAGGAGCGCGAGCTCGTCGCGACCCGCGAGGACGCGCTGCTCGAGATCTACAAGCGGGCGCGCCCGGGCGAGCCCCTCTCGCTCGAGTCGGCACGCGCGTACTTCGAGAACGCGTTCTTCAACCCGCGCCGCTACGACCTCACCCGCGTCGGCCGCTACAAGCTCAACCGCAAGCTCGGGCCGGAGATCGAGAAGATCTCGGCCCTGTTCGACGTCGACCTCGAGCGTCCGGCGGAGGGCCAGGGCGTCCTCAGCCCGAGCGAGATCCTCGCCGCGTCGACGTACATGCTCCACCTCGCAAACGGCGAGGCGGGCTACCGGCTCGACGACCAGGACCACTTCGCGAACCGTCGGATCCGCTCGGTCGGCGAGCTCATCCAGAACCAGGTGCGTATCGGCCTGTCGCGCATGGAGCGCGTCGTGCGCGAGCGGATGACGACCCAGGACGTCGAGGCGATCACGCCCCAGACGCTCATCAACATCCGGCCGGTCGTCGCCGCGATCAAGGAGTTCTTCGGCACGAGCCAGCTGTCGCAGTTCATGGACCAGCACAACCCGCTCTCGGGGCTCGCGCACAAGCGGCGCCTCTCGGCGCTCGGCCCCGGCGGCCTCTCGCGCGAGCGCGCGGGCTTCGAGGTCCGCGACGTCCACACCTCCCACTACGGCCGCATGTGCCCGATCGAGACGCCCGAGGGCCCGAACATCGGCCTGATCGGCCACCTCGCGAGCTACGCGCGGGTGAACGAGCACGGCTTCATCGAGACGCCGTACCGCAAGGTCGTCGACGGGCGCGTGACGGACGAGATCGTCTACTTCGCGGCCGACGAGGAGGAGGAGTACGTCATCGCGCAGGCGTCCGCGACGCTCGACCGCGACGGGCACTTCGTCGGCGACCGCGTGCTCGTCCGCCGCGGCCCGCAGGGCGCGGGCGTGCGCGTCGGGGCGACGACGACCTCGTACGGCACGACGAGCGAGGTCGACTACGTGCCCCCGGCCGAGGTCGACCTCATGGACGTCTCGCCGAAGCAGATCGTCTCGGTCTCGACCGCGCTGATCCCCTTCGTCGAGCACGACGACGCGAACCGCGCGCTCATGGGCGCGAACATGCAGAAGCAGGCCGTGCCGCTGCTCGTCCCCGAGGCGCCGTACATCGGGACCGGCGTCGAGGCGCGCGCCGCGCAGGACGCGGGCGAGGTCGTCGTCGCGGAGGGCGACGGCACGATCACCGAGATCTCGGGCGACATCGTCGCGGTCGAGTACGCGCCGGGACAGAAGGACCGGCACGGCGCCGACCTCGGCCGCAAGGTGTACCCGCTCGCGAAGTTCCGCCGTTCGAACCAGAACACCTGCATCAACCAGAAGCTCCTCGTGACCGAGGGCGAGCACGTGCACCTCGGCGACGTCATCGCGGACGGCCCGTCGACCCACAACGGCGAGCTCGCGCTCGGCAAGAACCTGCTCGTCGCGTTCATGCCGTGGGAGGGCTACAACTACGAGGACGCGATCATCTTGTCGGAGCGCCTCGTGCGCGACGACGTGCTCACCTCGATCCACATCGAGGAGCACGAGGTCGACGCCCGCGACACGAAGCTCGGCGCCGAGGAGATCACCCGGGACATCCCGAACCTCTCCGAGGAGATCCTCGCGGACCTCGACGAGCGCGGGATCATCCGCGTCGGCGCCGAGGTCGGCCCGGGCGACATCCTCGTCGGCAAGGTGACCCCGAAGGGCGAGACCGAGCTCACCCCCGAGGAGCGGCTGCTTCGCGCGATCTTCGGCGAGAAGGCGCGCGACGTGCGCGACACGAGCCTCAAGGTCCCCCACGGCGAGTCGGGCAAGGTCATCGACGTCCGGGTGTTCTCCCGCGACGACTCCCACGAGCTGCCGCCGGGCGTGAACCAGCTCGTGCGCGTCTACGTCGCGCAGAAGCGCAAGATCTCCGAGGGCGACAAGCTCGCGGGTCGCCACGGCAACAAGGGCGTCGTGTCGAAGATCCTTCCCGTCCAGGACATGCCGTTCCTCGAGGACGGGACGCCGGTCGACATCATCTTGAACCCCCTCGGCGTGCCGAGCCGGATGAACGTCGGCCAGGTGCTCGAGTCGCACCTCGGCTACGCGGCGCGCTGGGGCTGGCAGTCCGAGGACGCGGCGGAGCGCACCGAGCCCGCACGGGTGCGCGGCACGGAGACCAAGACCCGGCCGCGGACCGACCCGGCGGTGTGGGTCTCGACGCCGGTGTTCGACGGAGCGCACTGGGACGAGGAGGCCGACGCGGGCCGCCACGCGACGATCAAGCAGCTCTTCGAGAACCTGCACGCCGACGCGGCCGACGGCTCCGTGCGCCAGATCCGCCCCGACGGCAAGGCCGTCCTGTTCAACGGCAGGACCGGCGAGCCGTACGACAACCCGATCGGCGTCGGCTACATGTACATCTTGAAGCTCGCGCACCTCGTGGACGACAAGATCCACGCGCGCTCGACGGGCCCGTACTCGATGATCACCCAGCAGCCCCTCGGCGGCAAGGCGCAATTCGGCGGGCAGCGCTTCGGCGAGATGGAGGTCTGGGCCCTCGAGGCCTACGGCGCGGCGTACGCGCTCCAGGAGCTGCTCACGATCAAGTCCGACGACGTGCTCGGCCGCGTGAAGGTCTACGAGGCGATCGTGAAGGGCGAGAACATCCCCGAGCCCGGCATCCCCGAGAGCTTCAAGGTGCTCATCAAGGAGATGCAGTCGCTCTGCCTCGACGTCGAGGTCCTCTCGACCTCGGGCGAGGAGATCGAGATGCGCGAGCTCGACGAGGACGTCTACCGCGCGGCCGAGGAGCTCGGCATCGACATCAGCCGCCCCGAGCGCGGCTCCGACGAGGAAGACGCGCGCCGTGCCGCGGAGAGGAGCTTCTAAGTGCTCGACGTGAACGACTTCGACCAGCTTCGCATCGGTCTCGCGACCGCTGACGACATCCGCACGTGGTCGCGCGGCGAGGTGAAGAAGCCCGAGACGATCAACTACCGCACGCTGCGCCCCGAGAAGGACGGGCTGTTCTGCGAGCGCATCTTCGGTCCGACGAAGGACTGGGAGTGCTACTGCGGCAAGTACAAGCGCGTCCGCTTCCGCGGCATCGTCTGCGAGCGGTGCGGCGTCGAGGTCACGCGCTCGAAGGTCCGGCGCGAGCGCATGGGCCACGTCGAGCTCGCGGCCCCGGTCGTGCACATCTGGTACCTGCGCGGCACGCGCTCGTGGCTCGCGTACCTGCTCATGGGCACCGAGGCCCGCGAGGAGCTGAAGGCGAAGCAGCTCGAGAAGGTCATCTACTTCGCGGCCTACCTCGTGACCTACGTCGACGAGGAGAAGCGCCACACCGACCTGCCGAACCTCGAGGCCGAGCTCGCGTCCGAGCTCGCGGTGATCGAGCGTGCCCGCGACCTCGACGTCGAGCGCCGGCTCGCCGCGCTCGAGACCGAGCTCGCGCAGCTCGAGAGCGACGGCGCGAAGGAGTCCGAGATCCGGGCGCGCCAGCGCGCGGTCGAGAAGGAGGTCACGGCCGTCCGTGACCGCGCGACCGCCGAGATGGTCATGGCCCAGCGCGCGCTCGACGAGCTCCGCGACCTCCACGGCCGCAAGATCATCGAGGACGAGCTCGTCTGGCGCGAGCTCTCGTCGCGCTACGGCGAGTACTTCGAGGGCGGCATGGGCGCCGAGGCGATCGCGAGCCTCATCGCCCGCCTCGACCTCGACGAGGAGGAGCAGAAGCTCCGCGACAACATCGACCCGACCGACGGCCGGCGCCCGCTCTCCGCGCAGCGCAAGCAGAAGGCGATCAAGCGCCTGAAGATCGTCTCGGCGTTCAACCGCCGCGACGAGAGCGGCCGGCGCGCGAACGACCCCGGCGCGATGATCCTCGACGCGGTGCCGGTGATCCCGCCGGACCTGCGGCCGATGGTCCAGCTCGACGGTGGCCGCTTCGCGACCTCGGACCTGAACGACCTCTACCGCCGGGTCATCAACCGGAACAACCGGCTGAAGCGGCTCCTCGACCTCGGCGCGCCCGAGATCATCATCAACAACGAGAAGCGGATGCTCCAGGAGGCCGTCGACGCCCTGTTCGACAACGGCCGCCGCGGCCGCCCGGTCACCGGGCCGGGGAACCGCCCGCTCAAGAGCCTCTCGGACATGTTGAAGGGCAAGCAGGGCCGGTTCCGCCAGAACCTGCTCGGCAAGCGCGTCGACTACTCGGGCCGCTCGGTCATCGTCGTCGGCCCGACGCTCAAGCTCCACCAGTGCGGCCTGCCGAAGCAGATGGCGCTCGAGCTGTTCAAGCCGTTCGTCATGAAGCGGCTCGTAGACGTCGAGATCGCGCCGAACATCAAGTCCGCGAAGCGGATGGTCGAGCGGCGCCGACCGCAGGTCTGGGACGTGCTCGACGAGGTCATCAAGGAGCACCCGGTCCTCTTGAACCGGGCCCCGACGCTCCACCGCCTCGGCATCCAGGCCTTCGAGCCCGTGCTCATCGAGGGCAAGGCGATCCAGATCCACCCGCTCGTGTGCACCGCGTTCAACGCGGACTTCGACGGGGACCAGATGGCCGTCCACCTCCCGCTCTCCGCGGAGGCCCAGGCCGAGGCGCGGATCCTCATGCTTTCGGCGAACAACATCTTGTCGCCGGCGACCGGCAGGCCGGTGACCGTCCCGACCCAGGACATGGTCTTCGGCGCGTACTACCTCACGCTCATGGTCGACGGCCTCGCCGGCGAGGGGCGCGTGTTCCGGCGCATGGACGAGATCGAGGCCGCGTACGAGGCGGGCGACGTCGCGCTCCACGCGAAGATCGAGCTGCGCTCGGGCGCAGGCGGGATCTCGCTCGGCACCGACGCGGACGGCGAGCCGGTCGCCTCGGTCGAGACGACGCCGGGCCGCGTGTTCTTGAACTCGGCCCTCCCCGCGGACTTCGGCTACGTGAACACGATCGTCGGCAAGCGCGCGACGAGCATCGGCTCGATCGTCGAGATACTCGCGGCGCGCTACCCGAAGGTCGTGGTCGCCGACAGCCTCGACAAGATCAAGGAGCTCGGCTTTCGCTTCGCGACGCGCTCGGGCCTCACGATCTCGATCGACGACGTGAAGACGCCGCCGGACAAGCGCGAGATCCTCGACCGCTACGAGAAGGAGGCGGAGAAGGCGGAGTCGCAGTTCAAGCGGGGCATCATCACCGACGACGAGCGGCGCCAGAAGGAGATCGAGATCTGGACCTCCGCGAACAGCGAGGTCGGGCGCGCGATGGAGAAGACGCTCGCGCTCATCGCGTTCAACCCGCTCGACATGATGGTCGACTCGGGCGCCCGTGGGAACCCCCAGCAGGTCCGCCAGATCGCGGGCATGAAGGGCCTCGTCTCGAACCCGCGCGGCGAGATGATCCCGCGCCCCATCGTGTCCTCGTTCCGTGAGGGCCTGTCGGTGCTCGAGTACTTCATCTCGACCCACGGCGCCCGCAAGGGCCTCGCGGACACCGCGCTCCGCACCGCGGACTCCGGCTACCTCACGCGCCGGCTCGTCGACGTCGCGCAGGAGCTCATCATCCGCCAGGAGGACTGCGGCAGCACGCGCGGCATCTGGATCGACGGCATCGTCCCGGACCAGGCGGGCAAGCGGAGCTACCTCGAGACCCGCGCGTACGGGCGCGTGCTCGTCGAGCCCCTGACCCTCGCGGACGGCTCGACGATCGAGAGCGGCATCATGCTGAGCGACGAGCACCTCGCGCGGCTCGCGGCCGACCCCGGGATCGACCGGATCCGCGTCCGCTCCGTGCTCACGTGCGAGGCCCCGCAGGGCATCTGCGCGGCGTGCTACGGCCAGTCGCTCGCGACGGGCCGTGAGATCGAGCTCGGCGAGGCGGTCGGCGTCATCGCCGCGCAGTCGATCGGCGAGCCGGGCACGCAGCTCACGATGCGGACGTTCCACACCGGCGGCATCGTGGGCGAGGACATCACCCACGGCCTGCCGCGCGTCGTCGAGCTGTTCGAGGCGCGCACGCCGAAGGGCGCCGCCATCCTCGCCCGGACCTCCGGGGTCGTGCGGATCGACGAGGACGACACCGGGCGCCACGTGACCGTCGTCGCCGACGACGGGAGCGAGGAGACCCACGCCGTGTCTTCGCGTGCGCACCTCGAGGTCTCCCACGGCCAGGAGGTCGCCGCAGGCGACGCGCTCGTCGAGGGCCCGAAGGACCCGAAGGAGCTGCTCGAGATCAAGGGCATCCGCGAGACCCAGCAGTACCTCGTCGAGGAGGTGCAGAAGGTCTACCGGGACCAGGGCGTGTCCATCCACGACAAGCACATCGAGCTCATCGTCCGCCAGATGCTCCGGCGGGTGCTCGTCGCCGAGGCGGGCGACGCGACGTTCCTGCCCGGCGAGCGCGTGGACAGCCAGCGTTACACCGCGGTCAACCGGGAGCTGCTCCAGGAGGGCAAGCGCCCCGCCGAGGGCCGGCCCGAGCTCATGGGGATCACGAAGGCGTCGCTCGCGACCGAGTCGTGGCTGTCCGCGGCGTCGTTCCAGGAGACCACCCGCGTGCTCACCGAGGCCGCGATCGAGGGCAAGTCCGACAGGCTCTACGGCCTGAAGGAGAACATCATCATCGGCAAGCTCATCCCGGCCGGAAGCGGCACGACCCAGTACCGCACGGTCGAGGTCGACACGCCCGAGGCGCAGCGGATGTCCTTCTGGTCGTCGGACTCCGAGGGCGCCGAGCCCGGCGCCGAGGAGCTCGCCGCGTGGCTGCGCAACGTCGAGGGCTCGCCCTTCGGCGGCTACGGGGCCGAGCCCGGAGGCGTCGACGAGGCCGTGTCGTACTACCGGACCGGTGACGGGACCGCGAGCTTCGACCCGTCGGACGTGTTCGACTCCGGCGCGAAGCCGGACGTCGGCCTCGACCCGACGGGTGAAGGCGCCGGCTGATCGCCGTCCCGCCGTCGCATCTGGCGTCCGACGCCGCGATCACCGCCCGGGCCGTGTGCCCGGGCGGTGGCGCGTCCAGGGCGATGTCCACACTCGTGTGGAGGTCGGCTGCTCAACAGTTCCCGTGGTTGCGACGTCGGGAGAGAGGCGCTACTTCGCGTCGACGCGACGGTCACGCCGTCGCTGGGTCACGGGAGGCGCCAAGCGAGCTCGCCAGCAGTCGCGCAGAGCCATACGAAGGGTCGTGGCGACCTTCCTGCTCACGGGAAGCGCTCTCGCCGTCGTGAGCATCGACACAACGAGCAACGCGGTCGTCGACACGATTGCAGTCGAGAGCGCGCCGGCGGAGCTCGCGATCACGCCCGACGGCGCGTACGCGGTGGTCACGAGCCAGTACGACGCGATATCGATCATCGACACCGCCACGGGAACCGCCTCGACCGCCACGCTTCCCGCGGCAGCGGGTATGGCACCGCCGCCCCGATAGCGATCACCCCGGTCCCGACCACTCCGCCGGGTGCGTCGGGACCGGCCTACTACGCCTATGTCTACAACTATACGGGCGGAGCCCAGTCGACGATCTCGGTCGTCGACGTCGCGACAGGGGTCTCCCTCCAGCTCGTTGAGCCAGCCGATGCTCGATCGCATCCGAAGCCCGGCACGAAACCCGCCGACGCCGTCACCGTGGTCTATCGCGCTCGTAGATGCGCGCGGTCCGACGATTGGAGGAGAGACGCTCGCCTCCGATCGGTCTGCCGCGTATGCTCCGCAGATGCCTCGGCTCGCGCCGGCGCCTCGCCGCGCCATCCTCTTCGAGGTCGACGGCTCGACCGCCGTCCTTGCGGGGGTGCTCCTCGGCGGTGGCGAGGTGATCCCGCAGGTGCGTGCCATCGCGGGAGAGGCCGACATGCCGCGCGCCCCGATCCGCTGACCCCGTGCGACCCGATGCGCCGACCTGTGCGGTCGCCACCCGGCGTGACGCGCGCGATCGGATCTGGCCACGACGAGAGGAGCCTTCGTGCCCGCAATCTCCCACCGTATTGCTCCGCTTCTCGCCCTCGCCGCACTTGTCGGGGTCGCGATCGGGGCTCCGACCTCCGGGGCGGTCACCTCTAGGCCGACGAGGCGCCACTCGCGCCCGACGGGCTGCGGCGGCGCGAGCGCCGGCTACTGGCTCGTCGGCGCCGACGGCCGAGTGTTCGCTCTGGACGGTGCGCGCTCGTACGGGTCGCCCGACACCAGGCGGCTGCGGACCCGCGTCGTGGCGCTCGTCCCGATTCGCGACGGCCGCGGCTACCGCCTGATCGGTGCCGACGGCCAGATCCTCGCCTTCGGCGACGCACGGGTCCCCGGCGCCCCGTCCCGGGTCCCCACTCCCACTCCGCTCGTCGGGGGCGCCGTTGCGCCCACCACCTGCCAAGGGGTGACGGGTGCGCGGGGGCCTGCTGGCGCGCAAGGACCCACGGGGACGGCCGGCTCACCGGGGCCGGTGGGTGCGCAGGGCTCACCGGGGCCCGTGGGTGCGCAGGGCTCGGTGGGGCCCGTGGGTGCGCAGGGCTCGGTAGGGCCCGTCGGGCCGGACGGCGCCGCGGGCGCGCCGGGCCCGGAGGGGCCGCCAGCGGTCTTCCGGGGCTCCTGGGCGAGCAGTGCCAGTTACACGCCCGGCGACGCAGTGGCCTACGGCGGGAGCAGCTACGTCGCCCTCCAGGGGAGCACCGGCGTCGTGCCGCCGTCCGACCCGGCCGACTGGGTCGTCCTTGCGGCCGCCGGGGCGACGGGGCCGGTGGGCGCACGGGGGGCGACCGGCCCGAGCGGGCCACAAGGGCCGCCGGTCACTTTCCTAGGGACGTGGAGCGCCGCGTCTGCCTACCAGGTGGGCGACGTCGTCGCCTACGGAGGGAGCAGCTACGTGGCCCTGACCGCGAACGGCGGCATCAACCCCGCCACTGACGTGTCCGGGTCGGGGGGGAACTGGGCCGTGTTGGCGGCGCAAGGCGGTACCGGGGCTACTGGCCCGCAAGGTCCCGCCGGCGGGCTCGCCGGCTACGCCGACCTGTACCTCCCTGCGACCACCGCCACAATTGCGCAGGGAGGCGCCCTCGTCGGGCTGCAGGTCGAGACGGCTACCTCGGGCCTCGTCTACGACGCCACGACGGGCGCGCTCTCGGTCGCCTCGGCCGGGACCTACCGGCTGGACTACGCGCTTGCCGCGTCAGCCGGTTCGTCGTTCGGGATCGACGTCGGCGGCGCGCCCGTGCCCGCCTGCAGCGGCGTCCCGATCGGCTCCGGGCTCCGGGGCACCTGCATGGTGCCGCTTGCGGCCGGCGCCATCGTGACGCTCGTCAACACGTCGCCGGGCTCCGCGCAAGTGCAAGCGACTGCGCCCGAGAACGCCGCCACCCTCTCGGTCGAGCTCGTCAGCTGAGCCAGAGGGTCCGCCGCGTCGACGGCCTCGTGCTCGCACCACTGCAGGCTCGCGTCGAGCGGGCGGGTGGCGGCCGCCCCATCGACGACGTGCGGCCCGTCGGTGAAGCGGTGGGCTACGCCGGACGCCGCGAGCGCGGTCGCGTCGCGCAGCACGTCGCCCGGCGCCACGCCTCGCTCGCCGAACCACGCGACGCGATCGCGACCCTGGTCTTCGAGCATCCCCTCGAGGGAGATCGTGTCGAAGGTCGCGGTCGTGCCGCTTGCGACAGTCGCGACGAGCGAGTGCGCGCTCCCGGGGACGTATCGCCAGGAGATGTCCTCGGAACGCGAGGCGACGTACACCTCGCCCTCGACGCGTCCCTCTCCCGGCTGGAGCAGCATGGAACTTCTTTCCGCGGGCGCCCGCGACCGGCGCCCCGGTGTCACGACGCCGCGGCCGGAGTCGTGTGCCGTGGTCGGACGCCGCTCCTGGCGCGGTGCCGTCGGTCGGGGGCGCCGTTGCCCGGGGCCGACGGTAGCGGCCCGTCGCCGGGGCCCGAGCCGAGGCGTCCGTTACGCTTGGAGCCGTGGTGTCCGGTGCGGTGCTCGGGATCTGCCTCCCGAACGGCAGAGGCAGCGGGAGCGGGAGAGGCAGCGCCAGCGGCAGCGGGACCATGTCGGAGCACGCTCCGCACTGCGAGGCGACGATCGAGTACGGCCTCGAGCGCGCCTGCCTCGCAGAGGGGCACGGCCGTGGCGTCGAGATGCCGAAAGCGACGTGGTGCTGTTACGGCGGGACGACCGACCACACCGTGCGCACCTTCGAGCCGACGCGGATGGTGCCGGGCACGGCCGCGCGCACGTCGCGGGTGACGACCTGGGCGACGGCCCAGACGATCTGTTTCCACCTCGAAGGCTGCAGCGCGCGCTCCCGCCCGGTCGTGCACCTGGCCCTCACCTGCGCGGGCATCTCCGGCGCTTCGCTCGATCTCGCGGCTCGTCGCCGCGACCGTGTCGTCGGTGAGCACGACCTCGTCGCGTTCGGCCAGGCGGTCGCGCCGGCGCTCCGCCGGGAGTCCGCGGGCCGGGCCGGTCCGTGACCTCGACTGCACCGGGCACTGCGCCGGCGCCGGCGCGAGCCGACGACGGCCTCGTGCTCCGAAGTGTCTCCAAGTCGTACGAGTCGGGCCGGGGCGCGACTCTCGCTCTCGACGACGTGAGCCTCGTCGTCGGTCGGGCCCAGTTCGTGACGATCATCGGCCCGAGCGGCTGCGGGAAGTCCACCCTGCTCCGGATCGCCGCCGGGCTCGTGCGGGCGGACTCGGGCGAGGTCTCGATATTCGGCGAGGATCCACGCGTCGCGTGCGCGAACAAGCACATCGGCTTCGTCCCGCAGTCCCCCGCGTTGCTGCCGTGGCGCACCGTGCTCGAGAACGTCCGCCTGCCGCTCCAGGTCAACAGGCGCGCGACGCGTGGTGCGCCGGGTGACGCCGGCGGGCTGCGTGACCCGGCCGACATCCTCGCCGCGTTCGGCCTCGGCGAGGTCCTCGACAAGCGCCCCGCGCAGCTCTCAGGCGGGATGCAGCAGCGGGTCGCGATCGCCCGCGCGTTCGTGTTCGATCCCGCGGTCTTGCTCATGGACGAACCGTTCTCCGCGCTCGACGAGCTGACGCGCGAGGTGATCCGCTACGAGCTGCTCGACCTGTGGAGCACTCGGCGCACGACCGTCCTCTTCGTCACTCACTCGGTCCCCGAGGCGGTCGCGCTCTCCGACGCGGTCGTCGTGATGTCGCCGCAGCCCGGTCGCGTGAGCGCGCTCGTGCCCGTCGAGATCCCGCGCCCGCGAGGCGAGCTCGTCGAGCTCACGGAGGACTTCCGGGCGATCGAGCGCCGGGTGCGACTGGAGCTGCGCACCGCTGCCGGCTCCGGCGGCCGCGCTCCCGGGCGCGGCGAGCAGTGACGCGCGCGTTCCGCCTCGACGTCTGGCTCCCGCCGGTCGTCGCGCTCGGCGTGCTCGTGCTCGCGTGGCAGCTCGTCGCCGTGCACGAGCCGGCACACGCCGTCGCGACCGTGCCCGAGACGTTCTTCGAGCTCGCGCACCATCCCGGTCTCTACTGGCGGAGCTCCGTCGTCACCTTGCAGGAGATCGGTGTCGGGCTCGGCGCGAGCTTCGTCGTGGCATTCGCGCTTGCGGTCGCGATGGTGCACGTCGAGATCGTGGAGCGCGCCCTCATGCCGCTGGCGGTCGCTCTCAACGTCACGCCCGTCATCGCCTACGCGCCGGGTCTCGTCCTCCTGCTCGGCTTCGGGATCGCCCCCCGGTACGTGGTCACGGCCATCGTCGTGTTCTTCCCGTTCCTCGTGAACTCGCTCGTGGGATTGCGATCGGTCGACGCGAGCGCGCTCGACCTGCTACGGACGCTTCACGCGTCGCGTCGCGAGGTGCTGTGGCGGCTCAGGCTGCCGAGCAGCCTCCCGTACCTGTTCGCCGCAGCGCGGATCTGCCTGCCGCTGTCGGTGGTGGGCGCCGTCGTCGCGGAGTTCACGACCTCCGGCTCGAACGCCGGCCTCGGATCGGTCATCTCCTCGGCGAACCAGCAGCTCGACGTGCCGGCCATCTACGCGGCGATCATCGTGCTCGCAGCGCTCGGCCTCGTGCTCACGCTCGTGGTGGTGCTCCTCGAGCGGCGCGTGCTCGCGTGGCACCCCGCCGGGTCGCGACCGCGCTGAGCGGTGTCCCCTCGGCGGGTAGGAGCCGGGCGGCCCCGTGGATCGCGCGCGAGCCGTAATGTCTCGTGGGGCGGCGCGCGCCGCCGGGGGACATTCGTGGGTCGCCTCGGGGGAGGCGCGCGGCACGCGGCCGTGTGGCCGCGTGCCGACGACGTACCGAGGAGCTCAGATGGGACGACGAAGCGCACGGGCTCGAGCGGCGGTCGCCGGCACGGTGGTGTGTGCCGCCGTGGCAATCGGGGCGATCACGGCCACGACCGACGGAGCGACCGCGGGGGCGAGCGGCACGGCGTCGAGCGCGCGCGCCGTGCCTGCGGCCCGTCTCGAGGTCCCTGCCGCCGGCGTCTCGACCGCGCCGCGCCGCACGCTGGTCTCGGCCGCGCGCTGCGCCCGCAATCGCGCGGCGGGCCCGATGACCTTCGTCTCACCCTTCAGCTACGACGCGTCCGCGGGGATCATCGACGTAGTCGCT
>DAHUXW010000147.1 GCA_027306925.1 Acidimicrobiaceae bacterium
TCAACAGCGCGCCGAGATCGCTCCGCTCGAGCTCGGCGCGCAGGCGCGCGAGGCGCTCGCGTCGCAGGCGGTCGAAGTCGACGCGGTCCTCCCAGTCGACCGCCGTGATCCCAAAGCTCTTCACTGCCATGCTCGCTCCTCGAACTCCTCGTGATTGTCCTGCCGCCCTGCCGCCCTGCCGCCCTGCCGCCCTGCCGCCCTGCCGCCCTGCCGCCCCGCTGCCCCGCTGCCCCGCTGCCCCGCCGGGCGCGTGCCGGCTAGGTCTCCGCGCCCGCGCCCGCGCCCGCCGGCGACGCTCCCCGCACCCGCGAGTACACGCCTGCGCCGAGCACGATCAACAGGCCCGGGAGGTACTCCTGCCAAGCCTGGGGCAACCCGAGGAAGGTCGTCGTGTTGATGACCTCCTGCAGGAGCAGAGCGCCGAGGAACGCGCCGACGAACGACCCGCGGCCGCCGAAGATGCTCGCTCCGCCGAGGACCGCCGCGGCGAGCGTCGTGAGCGTGTAGTCCGTCCCGAGCGTGGGGTCGCCGATCCCGACCTGCGACGCGAGCAGGACCCCGGCGGCGACGGCGAGCAGCGAGCAGACCACGTGGGCGACGAGCAGCGTCGGGAAGACCCGCGCGCCGACGCGGAACGCGCGCACCTCGTCCGAGCCGACCGCCCGGAGCTCGCGACCCCACGAGCTCCGGCGAAGCGCCCGCTCGGCGAGCACGGCGACGACGACGGCGACGGCGAACACGACGGGGATCGGGCCGAACGCCTGCTGGATGCCCACGGTGACGCCCGCGTCGATCGAACCCGCGGGCTGCGGGCGCAGCAGGAGCGACACGCCCTGGATCGCGATGTAGGTGACGAGCGTCGAGATGACCGGGCCGATCCGCAGGGTGCGTATGAGGAACGTGTTCGTGCACCCGACGAGCGCCCCGACGGCCGCGGCGACGGTCACGCCGATCGCGAGGCCCCCGTAGCCGGCGCCCGGCGTCGCGAAGAACGACAGGATCACGACCGTCAACCCGATGAGCGGGCCTACCGAGAGGTCCAGGCTCGCGCCGAGGAGCACGACGAGCTGGCCCATCGCTGCGAAGGCGAGGATCGTCGCGAGGAAGAGCAGGCTCGTGACGTCGCGCGTGCCGAGGAAGAGCGGGTGCCCGGCGTCGGTCGCGACCGCGAGCGCGACGATGATGAGCGCGATCACGCCGCTCGGCGCGAGATCGCTCCTCGCGATCGCCGAGGCGCGCCTCCGCCGGCGCACGCGCTCCGCACCGCCGGCGTGCTGGACGGTCGCGGTGATCGCGGCGCCCGTGATGTTCGCCTCGGTGACCTCGTCGCCCGTGAGGGCGCGCACGACCTGACCGCGGGAGAAGACGAGGACCTTGTCACAGAGGCCCTCGAGCTCGACTGCGTCGGAGGACGCGACGACGACCGACCGACCCTCGGCCGCGGCCGCGCGCAGCAGCCGGTAGATCTCCATCCGGGCGCCGACGTCGACGCCCCGCGTCGGCTCGTCGAAGAGCAGCACCTTGGGCTCGGCGAGGAACGTCCGGGCGATGACGACCTTCTGCTGGTTGCCGCCCGACAAGGTGTCGACCGGCGACTCGAGGGAGGCGGTCTTGATCGCGAACGCCTCGACCTGCGCGCTCGCGACCTCCGCCTCGCGTCGCGCCCGGATCGCCCCGGCGCGCGACATCTCGTCGAGGACGAGGGCCGTGAGGTTCTCGCGCACGGAGAGCCGGCCGAAGACGCCCTCCGCGTGCCGGTCGTGGGGGAGGTAGAAGATCCCCGAGCGCCTCGACCGGCCGGGCGTCTTCGTGTCCGCGGCGACGTCGCCGATCCGCACGTCCCCCCGGTGGGGGAGCAGGCCGGCGAGCGCGCGCAGCGCCTCGCGCTGCCCGTTGCCCTCGACGCCCGCGAGGCCGACGATCTCTCCGGGCGCGACCTCGATCGTGACGTCGTGCAGCCGCCAGCCGCGAAGTCCCGTCGCGACGAGCTGCGGCGCACCCGCCTTCCCGCCGCGCTCGGGCTTCGGCGGGAAGGTCTGGCTCATCGGCCGGCCGACGATCATCTGGAGGACCTCGTCGTCGCGGACGTCCGCGGCGACCACGGTCCCCGACGTCGCCCCGTCGCGCAGCACGGTGATCCGGTCTGCGATCCGGCGGACCTCGGGAAGCCGGTGCGAGATGTAGACGACCGACGCGCCCTGCTTGCGCACGGCGTCGACCTGGGCGAAGAGCCGGTCGGCCTCGGCGGAGGTCAGCGACTCGGTCGGCTCGTCGAGCACGAGCACCTTCGCGTCGAGCGCGAGCGCCTTCGCGATCTCGAGCAGCTGGCGCTGCGCGACGCCCAGCTCGCCCGCGCGCGCGGACGGGTCCGCGTCGCAGCCGACGACGCGGAGCTTCTCGCGTGCCCACGAGTTGCGGTCCCGGAACGCGGGGCGCGACCCCGGCGCGACCGCGAACAGCAGGTTCTCGGCGACCGTCAGGTCGTCGAGGACGGACGGGTGCTGGTAGACGACGCTCAGGCCGAGAACCTGCGCGCCGGACGGAACTGCTCGCTCGAGGCGGTGGCCGCCGATCTCCACGGTGCCGGAGTCCGGCGCGATCGCACCGGCGGCCACCGCCATGAGCGTCGACTTGCCCGCGCCGTTCTCGCCGAGGAGCGCGTGGACTTCGCCTTCGAGGACCTCGAACGTGACCCCCGAGAGTGCGCGCACTCCCGTGTAGGTCTTCACGATGTCGGTCAGGCGGAGCAGCGCGACGCGTGAGTCGGGCGCGGGCATGTCGTGTCGTCCCTACGGCTTGCCGTACTTGGCGATCGTCGCGGGGCTCAGCGCGTCGGACAGGTAGCGGTCCGTCGGCTGCTTCGGGTCGCAGTGGGGCTTCACGCCGGCGACCGTGTTCTCGTAGAACGTGAGGCTGTACAGGCTCGGCTCGGTGTCCTTGATCCCCTCGGCGGCGGCGATGGCCTTGCGTGCCGCGATGCGACCCATCCAGTTGCGGGTCGACACGGTCGCGAGCTGGAACTTCGGCTCGGACGCGTGGTCGTGCACCCAGATGCAGCCGAGACCGTTCGCGTCCGCCCCGACGACTGCGGGGAAGGCGCGGTTGGCGGCCTTGAACGCCTGGAGCGCGGAGAGCTCGTCCGTGCCGTAGTCCGAGATGATCCCGTCGATCTTCGGGTACTTCGCGAGCAGCGACGCGGTGATCTGCTGGGCCGTCGCCGGGTCCCAGTTCGTGACCGCCCACGCGCTGTTGCCGGTGAGGAGCTTCATGCCCGGGTGCGACTTGAACACCGACAGGACGCCGGCGAGCGTGCCCGCCGAGACCGGGTTCCCCGCGGGGCCGCCCAGCTCGATGATGTTCCCCTTGCCGTGCAGCAGCTTCACGAGCCACTGCGCGGACAGCGCGCCCGCCGCCTTCGGCAGGTAGTCGACGTAGCTGACGTAGTTCACGCCGGCCTTGCCGCCCGGGTTCGCTGCCCACGGAACGACCTTCACGCCGGCCTTCGTCGCGGACGTGATCGCGGGCAGCTCGGCGGAGCCGAAGTCCGGGATCACGACGATCGCCTGGTCGCCCTTCGAGACCATCGAGTTCAGCTGCGAGATCGAGGTCTGCAGGCTTCCCTCGCCGATCTGGACGTCCTGGGTGACGTTCGGGCACTTCGCAGCCTCGGACCGCACGGCCGCCATCGACGCCTGCGACCAGGCGTTCGTGCCGAGCCCGTCCTGGATGCCGAGGGTGATCTTCTTCGTCCCGCAGAACGCCTTCGTCGCGAGCTGGCCGGAGTGTGCGATCTCGTAGGCGGCGTTCGCCGACACGACCGCGTGCGCGTGCGCGCGGCTCGAGTTTGCCGGCGAGGCGCTCCCGATCGTCGCGGTCACGCCGAGCATGCCGCCGACGGCGGTCGCGACCGCCGCGGCGCGTGCCAACGTCCGACCGGTACCGAAGTGACTGGGCCGTTCCTTCATGTGTTTCCCCCTTGTGGTGGTTGTCGTTGGATGATGCGGACACAGGCCCGTGGCCCGTGGCCCGTGGCCCGTGGCCGGTCGGGCCGGGTCACGTCACGTCGCGGCCCCGGACGCAGGTAGCTGCCCACGGCGCCGGTCACGGGAAAGCGCGTTCCGGAGGCCGGCGCCGAGGTGGAGGTTGCGCAGCGCCATCGCCGTGCCGATGACCCCTGCCTGGATGAGGTACTGGACGGACGTCGGCGCGCCGGCGCCGAACACGTCCTGCTGGAGCTGGATGAGGAAGACCGCGCCCATCGCCGTGCCGACGACGCTCCCCGCGCCGCCCGCGAGCGACGCGCCGCCGAGGACGACCGCCGTGATCGAGGGGAGCAGGTAGTCGTTCCCGGCCGAGAGGCCGGGCGTTCCGACGTAGCCCGCGAGCAGGACCGCGGCGAGCGCGTAGAAGAGCGCCGCCGCGACGTAGGTCCCCCAGACGTACGCGCGCACGGGGATGCCCGCGACGTACGCGGCCGGGGCGCTCGTCCCGACGATCACGAACCGACGGCCGACGGCCGTCCTTCGCATCACGAGCGAGACGACCGCGATGACGCCTGCGGCGATGAGCACCGTGTTCGGGACGCCGCCGGTCTTGTCGAACGCGAGGCTCACGAGCGCCGGCGCGGGAGTCGCGGTCGAGCTGCCGCCGGTGATCTGCAGGATCACGCCGAGGATGAGCGCGTTCACGCCGAGGGTGGCGATGAGCGGCGTCACCCGGAGCCGCGTCACGGCGAAGCCGTTCACGATGCCGGCGGCGACCGCTGCGCCGACGACGAGCGCGAGCGCGCTCGCGAGGCCGGAGTTGTGGCCGCCGGGGTACTTCGTCACGATGATCGTGGCGAGCGAGATCATCCCCGGCACCGACAGATCGAGGCCGCGCTGCTGGATCACGAGCGTCTGGCCGATGCTCGCGATCGCGAGGATCGCCGCGAACGGGATCGTCGAGCTCAGCGCGCTCGTCGCCATGCTCCCGGGCGCGATGAGCGGGCTCACGAGGAAGAGCAGCGCGGTCGCGGGCCAGATGGGGAAGTACGGGTTGCGGACCAGGTCGCGGGTCCGCTCCGCCGGCCGGGCACGACGCGTGCCGAAGCGCCCCAGCTCGTGTTCGACGACCATCGACGTCCCCCGTGGAAGCTCGCGGCCCTGCACGCGCGGTGCGACGGGTCGCGACCCGCGGCACCCGGCGGACGTTCCACCCGTCCCGGCGGCGAACATAGCGACACTGAACACGGAGCGTCAACTAGGACTGAACCCCAGGTGCGGCGCGGGCGACACATGGCGCGCAACGCGGCCCGTGCGGCCCGCGGCCGCCGCCGCCGCCGAGCGGCCGCCGGGTGCGCGGTCCCGCGCGGCGCC
>DAHUXW010000152.1 GCA_027306925.1 Acidimicrobiaceae bacterium
CGCGCCGCGCGCGGGCCTCGACGCGCTCGCGCTCGCGATCCACCGGCCCGCCGAGGTCGCCGAGCTGTTCGACGAGTCGTTGTTCGCCGACCCGCTGCAGCGCGCCGCGTTCCGCGCGCTCGCGAGCGCGGCGGACCTCCACGGCGCGATCTCGGCGGCGGACCCGGAGGTCGCCGACCTGCTCCGCCAGCTCGCGGTCGCCGACGTCACGGTGGACCTCGACCCGGGCGAGACGTTCGTGCGCCTCGTCCACCCGGCAGCGCAGCGCGAGCTCGCCGAGCTCGAGCGAGAGGTCCGTGACGCGGCGGGTGCGGGCGACGTCGCGCGCGAGCGCGAGGCTGCGGCGACCGCGGGCGCGGTGCGTGCCGAGCTCGAGCTGCTCATCGATCCCGGCGAGGGCCCGCTGGCCGCGCGCACCGCGCTCGACGCGGCCGGGCGCTTGGTAGCGTGGTTCCTGCAACGCCAGGAGAACGGTGGGTGATGGTACGCATCGAGCCGACCGACAGTAGCGACGCGGAGAGTGCTGCACTTCGCGCGCTGCGCGGTCCCGGGACGTCCGGCGCGGGTGCCCCGTCGGGCGACACGGTCCACGCGTACCTGCGCGAGATCGGGCGCGTCTCGCTGCTCTCCGCGGACCTCGAGGTGCTGTGCGCGAAGCGGATCGAGGCCGGCCACGAGGCGGCCGCCCGCGTCGAGGCCTGGAAGTCCGAGGGCCGGACGTCGAGCGTCCCGGCCGACGAGCGAAGGCGCGCCGAGCGTGCGGTCCGCGAGGGTCTCGAGGCGAAGGACCTGCTGACCGAGGCGAACCTCCGCCTCGTCGTGTCGATCGCGAAGCGGTACCGCAACCGCGGGATGGCCTTCCTCGACCTCATCCAGGAGGGGAACCTCGGCCTCATGCGCGCGGTCGAGAAGTTCGACTACCGCAAGGGCTTCAAGTTCTCGACCTACGCGACGTGGTGGATCCGCCAGGCGATCACCCGGGCCGTCGCGGACCAGGCGCGCACGATCCGCATCCCGGTCCACATGGTCGAGACCATCAACAAGGTCGTACGCGTCCAGCGCCAGCTCTCCCAGGAGCTCGGACGCGAGCCGTCGGTCGAGGAGGTCGCGGTCCGGATCCAGTTCCCCGTCGAGCGCGTGCGCGAGATCCAGCGCATCAGCCAGGACACGATCTCGCTCGAGCAGCCGATGGGCAGCGAGGACGACTTCAGCCTCTCGGACGTGATCGAGGACCAGGGCGCCGAGGTCCCCGTGGACGCGGCGACCCGGGTGCTGTTGAACGAGGCCGTGCAGCGCGCGCTCTGCGAGCTCTCCGAGCGCGAGCAGGAGGTCGTGCGGCTGCGATTCGGTCTCGACGACGGCCGGATCCGCACGCTCGAGGAGGTCGGCCGGATGTTCGGCGTGACTCGAGAGCGCGTGCGCCAGATCGAGACGAAGACGCTCGCGAAGCTCCGCCAGCCGGCGCTCTCGCGGCCGCTGCGCGACTACCTCGAGGCGGACTGAACGCGCAGTCCCTCGCCCCGCACCACCTGGGGGGCACCGGCGAGCGCTCCGTGTGCTGACGACATTGCGAGCGAGTTGCCGGCGTGTGTCGTTCGCGTGCCGAGACCACGGTACGTAGCGGGCCCCCTTGTGCCGGTCTCGGTGGACCCGTATAACTGGGTCGGTTCGTCGGTTACGGGCGTGTGAACAACCCGGCCGCCTGGGCCGTCGGGTCCCCTCGGACTCCCGGGGACCCGCGTGCCTGGTCGGCCGGCGGTCGCCGTCCCGGGGGAGCCGGCGGGGACGGTCCGGGCGATTGAGGCGAGAGGGGACCCGCGATGAGTGACGCGCACGACACGATCGAGGCGCTGTTCGACGAGGGGAGGGTCTTCCCCCCGCCGCCGGAGCTCGCGCGCAGGGCGGTCGTCACCTCCGACGAGATCTACGCGGAGGCCGAGCGCGACCCGGACGCGTACTGGGCCAAGCTCGCCGAGGGGATCGAGTGGCGGCGTCGGTGGGACACCGTGCTCGACTGGTCGAAGGCGCCGTTCGCGAAGTGGTTCGTCGGCGGCAAGCTGAACGTGACCGAGAGCTGCCTCGACCGCCACCTCGCCGAGCACGCGGACCGCGTCGCGTACTACTGGGAGGGCGAGCCGGGCGACCGCAAGATCATCACCTACGGCGAGCTGTACGCCGAGGTGTGCCGCCTCGCGAACGCGCTCGCGGAGCTCGGCGTCGAGAAGGGCGACCGGGTCGCGATCTACATGGGGATGGTCCCGGAGATGCCGGTCGCGCTGCTCGCGTGCGCGCGCCTCGGCGCGCCGCACTCGGTCGTGTTCGGCGGCTTCTCGGCCGACTCGCTCGCCGACCGGATCAACGACGCGACCGCGAAGGTGCTCATCACCTGCGACGGCGCGTGGCGCGGCGGCTCGGTCGTCCCGCTCAAGGAGATGGCCGACGACGCGCTCGCGCGCACGCCCTCGATCGAGCACGTCCTCGTCGTGCGCCGCACGGCGAGCGAGGTCGCGATGACCCCGGGGCGCGACGTCTGGTACCACGACGTCGTCCTGGACCAGCCGCCCGAGCGGCCCGCGACCGAGTGCGACTCGGAGGACATGCTCTACCTGCTCTACACGTCCGGCACGACTGCGAAGCCGAAGGGCATCGTGCACACGTGCGGCGGCTACCTCGTGCACGCGGCGGCGAGCCACTCGATGGTCTTCGACCTCCATCCCGAGGAGGACGTCTTCTGGTGCACGGCCGACATCGGCTGGGTGACCGGGCACAGCTACGTCGTCTACGGGCCGCTCGCGAACGGCGCGACGTCGGTCATCTACGAGGGCGCGCCGCACTACCCGGACCGGGACCGCTTCTGGGACGTCGTCGAGCGCTACGGCGTCACGCTCTTCTATACGGCGCCGACGTCGATCCGCACGTTCATGAAGTGGGGCGACAGCCACGTCGCCCGGCACGACCTGTCGAGCCTGCGCCTGCTCGGCACGGTCGGCGAGCCGATCAACCCGGAAGCCTGGATGTGGTACCGGGAGGTCGTCGGCGGGAACCGCTGCCCGGTCGTCGACACGTGGTGGCAGACCGAGACCGGCGGGCTCATGATCTCCCCGCTCCCCGGCGTGACGACCACGAAGCCGGGGTCCGCGACGATCCCGCTGCCCGGTATCGCCGCGGACGTCGTGGACGAGCAGGGCCACTCGGTGCCACTCGGCAGGGGCGGCTACCTCGTGCTCACGAAACCGTGGCCCTCGATGCTTCGCGGCATCTACGGCGACGACGACCGCTACGTCGAGACGTACTGGCGCCGCTTCTCGAAGCCCGAGGAGGACCGCTGGGTGTACTTCGCCGGAGACGGCGCGAAGCGGGACGAGGACGGCTACTACTGGCTCCTCGGCCGCGTCGACGACGTCATGAACGTCTCCGGCCACCGGATCTCGACGCTCGAGGTCGAGTCCGCGCTCGTCGACCACCCCGCGGTCGCCGAGGCCGCGGTCGTCGGCCGCGACGACCAGCAGACGGGCCAGGCGATCGCCGCGTTCGTCACGCTGCGAGGCGTGCGCGTCGGCGACGACGAGCTCATCGTCGAGCTGCGCGAGCACGTCTCGGTGAAGATCGGCAAGATCGCCCGGCCCGCCTCGATCGTGTTCACCGACGAGCTCCCGAAGACCCGCTCCGGCAAGATCATGCGCCGGCTGCTGCGGGACATCTCCGAGCAGCGCAAGCTCGGTGACGTGACGACGCTCGCGAACGAGGCCGTCGTGCACGAGATCGCCGAGCGCGCGAAGACCATGCACCGCGCAGACTCCTGAGCCGCTGGACCCGCTCCAGGGAAGGGGGGTGAACCGACGACCACGAGCTGCATCCGGCCTACGGAACTGGGTCTTCCAGGGGGCGACCGCGCGGGCCGGCGACTAGCGACATCCTGCAAGCTCACCAAGGGGGAACCA
Source organism: Acidimicrobiaceae bacterium (assembly GCA_027306925.1). Classification (GTDB taxonomy): domain Bacteria; phylum Actinomycetota; class Acidimicrobiia; order Acidimicrobiales; family Bog-793; genus JAJZBW01. Next base: position 3,942 of record DAHUXW010000152.1, read on the forward strand.
CGCAATGAGCGACCCTGCACCGGGCATGGCATCACAACCCTCGCAAGTTGAAGCGAACGTCTCGTCGAGGATCGCCGATCCCGCGCCACTCGGACTGGCCGGATTCGCGATGACGACGTTCCTTCTCAGCCTGGGGAACTCGAACCTCGTAAAGGGAGTGGGGACCGGCGCGGTGCTCGCCCTCGCACTCGTGTACGGCGGTCTCGCCCAGCTGCTCGCCGGAATGTGGGAGTTCAAGAACAAGAACACGTTCGGCGCCTTGGCGTTCACCTCGTACGGAGCGTTCTGGCTCGCGTTCTTCTACTACGTGAAGTACATCGCCGGTGGTCTCGGGGCGCAGAGCTACCAGGCGACCGGCTACTTCCTGCTGTGCTGGACGATCTTCACTGCCTACATGACGATCGCGTCGCTGCGGACGAACGTCGCGGTCGTGCTCGTGTTCGTCGCGCTGACGGTCACGTTCCTGTTCCTCACGATCGGTGCGCTCGATCAGAACAACACGATCACGCACATCGGCGGGTACGTGGGCCTCGTCACCGCGGCGCTCGCGTGGTACGCGTCGCTCGCCGGGGTGACGAACGCGACGTGGAAGCGCGTCGTGTTCCCCGTGGGCCCGCTCACCTGACCGCACCTTCGATCGTGCGCTGACGGCGCGCCCCGGCCGGGTCCCGTCCCGGCCGGGGCGCTCCCGCGTCCGGCTCTCCCCCTGCCTGGGCGTTCGCGCTCCCGGACGGACGCTCCCGGGTCGCGGTGCGCCACGGGGCGGGGGTCGAGCCCGAGCGCCCGGGCCGCTGCTATCGTGCGGAGGTTCGATCCGGGGTAGCTCAATTGGCAGAGCATGCGGCTGTTAACCGCAGGGTTGAGAGTTCGAGTCTCTCCCCCGGAGCTCCTGGATCGCGTCCCGGGGGGCCGTAGCTCAGTGGTCAGAGCAGGGGACTCATAATCCCTGGGTCGCAGGTTCGATCCCTGCCGGCCCCACGCGTTCTCCCTGGT
>DAHUXW010000155.1 GCA_027306925.1 Acidimicrobiaceae bacterium
CGCGCCGCGCGCGCGGCGCGCTCACGCGAGCTGCACGAGATGGACCTCGCGGCGCCCGCGGCGCACGAGCACGTACCGGCCGGCGACGACGTCCGTCGCCGTGACCCGCGCCCCGTCGGCGGGCGCCCTGCGGTTGTTCACGTACACGCCGCCCTGGGAGATCGCCGTGCGCGCCGCCCCGCGCGACGGCGAGAGCCTCGAGTCCACCAGCAACGAGACGAGGTCGAGGCCGTCGCCGTCGAGCGCTGCGCGCTCGACGGTCGTGACCGGCGCGTCCTCGACGACCATGAGCAGCGTCGCCTCGTCGAGCGACGCGATGTCCTCGCTGTAGAGCGCGGCGGCCGCGCGCTCGACGCGCGTGGTCTCGTCCGGACCGTGCACGAGGTCGGTCAACGCCCGCGCGAGCGCGCGCTGCGCCGCCCGCTCGCCGGGGCGCCGCGCGGTCGCGCGGTCGAGGTCGACGATCTCGTCGTGGGGGAGGAACGTGAGCATCCGCAGGTAGGAGCCGACGACCGCGTCCTCGGTTCGGAAGAAGTACTGGTAGAACGCGTACGGGCTCGTCGCCTTCGGGTCGAGGAAGACCGCGCCGGACTCGCTCTTGCCGAACTTCGTGCCGTCCGCGCGAGTGATGAGGGGCGTCGTGAGCGCGTACGCGCTCTCGCCACGCGCGCGGCGGATGAGCTCGACGCCGGTCACGATGTTCCCCCACTGGTCGCTCCCGCCCATCTGCAGCCGGCAGCCGTACGTGTCGAACAGGTGCAGGAAGTCGTAGGCCTGGACCAGCATGTAGGCGAACTCCGTGAACGAGATCCCCTGCTCGGCCCGCTCGAAGCGGGAGCGCACGGACTCCTTCGCCACCATCTGGTTCACCGTGAAGTGCTTGCCCACGTCTCGAAGGAAGTCGATGAAGGACAGGCCGGCGAGCCAGTCGGCGTTGTCGAGCATGAGCGCGGGGTGCGCGGCACCAGGCGAGAAGTCGAGGAAGCGCTCGAGCTGCACGCGTATCCCGGCGAGGTTCTCGCGGAGCTGGTCAGCGCCGAGCAGCGGGCGCTCGGCGTCCTTGCCGCCCGGGTCGCCGATTCGACCCGTGCCGCCTCCCGCGACGACGATCGGCCGGTGGCCCGCGGCCTGGAGCCGGCGCAGCAGGCAGAGCTGGAGAAGGTTGCCGACGTGCAGCGTGCTCGCGGACGGGTCGAACCCGACGTATGCGGTGAGCCCCCCGGCGTCGAGCATGCGCCGGAGCTCGGGGTCGCTCACCTGGTGGACGAGGCCGCGAAAGTCGAGATCGGCGGAGAGGCTGACCATCGTGCCAGCCTGCCACAGCGCCCGGACGCCCGGACCGTCTCGCGACCCCACGCCACGCGGCGCGTCCGGCACCGTGCGGGCCCCGCGCTGGACATCGGGACGTCGCCGTGCGAGCCTGCCCCGGGCTCCGAGGTGCGGGGCCGGCTCGAGGGGCGGCGCGCGACATGACGGACACGGACCTCGACTGGCCGGCGCTGTCGGACCGCCTCGCGGCGGCGCTCCACCTCCAGGTTCCGCCCGTCGCGATCACGTTCTCGCAGGACCCGCCCGTCGGCGTCGCCCCCTTCGACGCGCCGATGAGCGCCCCGGCCGCGGACGGGCGGCGGGGGCGGGCACCTGCAGGCTGCGTGTTCTGGGTGCGCGCCGCGGACGCGACCTTCTCGACCGCGCCGGAGGACCACGGCAACTGCAGCGTCGGGCGCGTGACCCACGGTCTCGCGACCCTCGACGAGGTCGCCCGGAACGACGACGTCGCCGAGCTGCTCGCGTCCGGGTGGGTGTCCTCGGACGCCGTCGCCGGGATCCCCGCCGTGCGCGAGCGGCCGGGCGCGATCACCTACGGGCCCCTCCGCGAGACGCCCGCCGGCGTGGACCCCGACGTCGTCCTCCTGCGAGTGAACGGCCGCCAGCTCATGGTGCTGTCCGACGCGGTGCCCGGGCTGTCCGTCGAGGGCAAGCCCCAGTGCCACGTCGTCGCCGTCGCGAAGGACCGGGGGGTGCCCGCCGCGAGCGTCGGGTGCGCGCTCTCGCGGGCGCGCACGGGGATGACGCCCGACGAGATGACCTGCGCGCTCCCGGCGGCGGGTCTCGGCGAGACCGTCGCGGCTGTCGAGCGGGCGGCGGACATCGACACGGGCGTCGCGCGGTACGCGGCGGCCGACGCCCGCCGCTTCGCCTGAGCGAGCACCGGCCACACCGCCGCGCTGCACGCGGCGTCGGGCGCGCCTAGCGCGCCTGGATGTACTCGACGAGCTTGTCCCTGTCCTTCTGGAGCTCCTCCATCCGCGCCTTCACGACGTCGCCGATGCTGACGATGCCGGCGAGCACCGAGTCGCGCACGACCGGCACGTGACGGATCCGGTGCTCGGTCATCGTCGCCATGAGCGACTCGAGGTCGTCGTCCGGCGAGCACGTCCGGACCTCGACGGACATGATCGACGTCACCGGCTCGTTCACGAGCGCGCCGTGGAGGTCGTTCAGGCGGCGCACGACGTCGCGCTCCGACACGATCCCCTCGATCCGCTCGCCGTCGCCGGAGACCACGAGCGCGCCGACCCGGTGCCGGCACAGCGTCGCGACGGCTTCCGCGACCGTGACGTCTCGCGGGACCGTGAGGACCGCGGTCCCCTTGGCGTCGAGCAGGGCGGAAACTCGCACGTCGCGATCCTCCTCGTGAGGTGGCCCACCGTGGTGGGAATTGCCACGCTGCTCGGGACGGCGGCCGCGCTCGCCGTCGGCGACGCCAGCGCGCGACAAGTGTAGGAGCTGGGAGGTCGCGCCGCTCGACCAGGCGGCGGTGCCGCGCTCCGCCTCGCGCGGGCGGTGCCGCGCTCCGCCTCGCGCGGGCGGTGCCGCGCTCCGCCTCGCGCGGGCGGTGCCGCCCGGCGGGGAGCCGCGGCGCGTCGCTAACGTGCGGGACGGGCCGCCCGGCCCGGTCCGGCTCGAGGAGCGAGATGACCTGGCTCGTGTGCGACTACGGCGAGGTGATCAGCTACGCGCCGCGTGAGGACGACGTCACCGCGCTCGCCGGGCTCTGCGGGCTCGGGGCCGAGGAGTTCACCGAGGCCTACTGGTCGCGGCGCGTCGCGTATGACCGTGGGGATCTCGACGCGTCGTCGTTCTGGTCGTCGCTCGCGTCCCGCCCCCTCGGCCCCGAGGCGCTCGGCAGGTGCGTCGACGCGGACGTCGCGAGCTGGACGCGCCTCGACCCACGCTCGACGGCGGCGATCGAGGCGTGCGAGCGACGCGGCTGGCGGCTCGCGCTGCTGTCGAACGCGCCGGCCGAGATCGCGCGGGCGCTCGACGCGACGCCGTGGTTCGCCCGCTTCGAGCACCGCCTGTTCAGCTGCGACCTGCGCGTCACGAAGCCCGATCCCGCGATCTTCCGCGCGCTGCTCGAGCGGCTCGGAGCCGACCCCTCGGCTGTGACGTTCGTCGACGACCGGCCCTCGAACGTCGAGGCGGCGGCCGCCACCGGCATCCGAGCCGTGCGCTACGACGGGCCCGGGACGATCGAGGGGCTCTGAGCGGTCACGACCCGTCGGGCCCTCCCGTCTGAGCGGTCACGACCCGTCGGGCCCGCTCCCGACTGCCGCGTCGACGGACGCGACGATCGCCCGCTCGAGCTCGCCGTGGAGCGAGACGTTCCGCGACCGGTCCGTGCGCACGTGGACGACGTGGATGCCGTCGCCTGCGCTCGACGCCGCGGCGAGCTCCGGACCGAGCACGCGGATCTCGTGGACCTCGTGGACCGTGCACCCGAGCGCACGCGCCACCGCGCCGACGTCACTGCGCTGCGGCGTCGCGAACGCACGCTCGTAGGTCGCCGGGTCGAGCTCCGACGGGTACGAGAGGAAGTCGAAGATCCCGCCACCCGCGTTGTCCACGACCACGAGGGTCGCGTCCGGTGGCCGCTCGGCCGCCCCCCACACGAGACCGGACAGGTCGTGGAAGAACGCGAGGTCGCCGATCAGTCCGACGACCGGCCCGGCACCCCGCTCGCGCACGGCGGCGGCGCCGAGCACGGTCGAGGTGACGCCGTCGATCCCGTTGGCCCCTCGGTTCGCGAGCACCCGGGGCGCACCGGGGCGTGCAGCGGCGAACCACTCGAGGTCCCGCACCGGCATCGACGACGACACGACGAGCGTCGCGCCCTCGGGCACCGACGCGTGCAGGGCCCGCGCGACCGCCGGCTCCGTGCACGGGCCGATCGGCGCGAGCACGTCGTCGATCGCCAGCTGCGCGGCCGCGTCGGCCGTGCGCCAGCGTCCGAGCCACTGCTCGTCACGACCTGGCCGGCCGGCGAGCCTCGCCGTCGCGCGCGCCGCGAGGACGCCCGGGTCCGCGGCCACGACGGTCGAGGCGACGCGCTCGGGGTCCTGGAAGCGGCCGAAGGGGTCGACGAGGACGTGGTCGGTGCCGAGCTCGGCCGTCGCCGCGCACCACCGCGCGAGCGCCTTCGAGGCGTGCGGCGACCCGAGGTGCACGACGACATCGGGCCGGAGCGCGCCGAGCGCGGCCAGCGAGCGTGCGACGCCGTCGGCGGCCACGACCACGTGCGGGTCCGGCGTGCGCGGCCACGCGCGGACGTCCGCGAGCACGGGCCAGCCGAGCGCTCGCGCGAGCCCGAGGACCGCGGCGACGCCTCCGCCCGCGGCACCCGGCGCGCCCTCGCCCGCGACGAGGACCCCGCGGTCGCGCCGGCTCGCGAGCTCGACGAAGGCCTCGACGGCCTCGTTGCTCGCGGCCCCGCCGCGCGAGACCGTGTGCCAGGGTTCGCCCTCGCCGGCGCGCGCCGGCGGGGCGGCCGCGGCCGCTCCGGTCAGCGGCTCGACGAACGCGAGGTTCACGTGCACGGGGCCCGGACCGCGCGGCCCGGCGAGGGACTCCGCGACGAGCCGGCTCGCGAGCGAGCGCCACGCGCGACGGTCCGCGTCGCGCGCGACGCCGGGCTCCGCGTAGTGCCGGACGACAGGGCCGAACAGCCGCTGCTGGCCGACGGTCTGCGGCGCGCCGATCCCGTGCAGCGACGGCGGCCGGTCGGCGGTGCACACGACGAGCGGGACACCCGCGAGGTCCGCTTCGACGACGGCCGCGTGCAGCTCGACCGCGGCGGTGCCCGACGTCGTGAGCACGACGACCGCCCGCCCGCTCGCGAGCGCGCAGCCGATCGCGAAGAACCCCGCCGAGCGCTCGTCGAGCCGCACGTGGACCTCGAGGCGCCTGTCCGCGAGGAGCGCGACCGCGAGCGGGCTCGAGCGCGAGCCCGGGCAGACGATCGCGTCGCGGACTCCGGACCTCGCCCATTCGTCGACGAGCGTCGCGGCGAACTCGGCCTGCGTGCTCATCGCGTGCCGCCGCGGCGCGGCCCCGCCGGCGGATACGGTCGAGGTCCATGGTCCCGGCGACGACCGACCCCGAGACGGGCCGTGGCCCCGCCGCGCAGGCCCGGCGGCCGCCGCTCGCGTCGGCGCGCTCGGGGTCCGGCCGCCCGGTCGTGCTCGTCCACGGTTTCACCCAGACCGGCGAGTCGTGGCGGCGCGTCGCCGCGCTGCTCGCCGCGAGCCACGAGGTCACGACCGTCGACCTGCCAGGGCACGGCCGGTCGGGCGGCCGGCGCGTCGCGGACCTCGACGAGGCTGCGACGCTCGTCGGCGAGACCGGTGGACCGGCCGTCTACGTCGGCTACTCGCTCGGCGGCAGGTGCTGCCTCACGCTCGCGCTGTCCCGGCCCCAGCTCGTCGAGCACCTCGTGCTCGTCGGCGCGACCGCGGGGATCGAGGAGCCCCTCGAGCGGGCGGCGCGCCGGGTCGCGGACGAGGCGCTCGCCGATCGGCTCGACCCGCGCGACTGCTCGGCAGCCCAACCGGTGGCCGAGTTCCTCGAGCAGTGGCTCGCAGGCCCGCTCTTCGCGCACCTCGACGCCGAGCAGGCGGACGTCGCCGCCCGCCTCGCGAACACCGGGCCGGGGCTCGCGTCCTCGCTCCGCACGACCGGGACGGGCACGCAGGTGCCGTCGTGGGGACGCCTCGCCGAGCTCGCGATGCCCGTCGACCTCGTGACCGGCGAGCGGGACGCGCGCTTCGGCGAGGTCGCCATGCGCATGGCGCGGGCGGTCGGCCCGAACGCGCGACACACGGTCGTTCCCGGTACCGGTCACGCCGTGCCCTTCGAGGACCCCGCGGCGTTTGCTGCGCTCGTGCTGCGCCTCGTCGACCGAGACCCCGACGGCGACCGCGGTCGTGCGCCGGCCGCACGGCCCGGCGAGCCGGCCGGCGACGCGCCCGCGTCCGGCGGCGAGGTCACAGCGCGATCCCGAGCGTGAGCAGCGCGCCGAACGCGATCTGGAGCGCGCCGGTCATCTGGAGCGCCGCGACGAGCTCCCGCCCCGACGCGCCGCCGAGCACCACGCGGGCGGGCCGGACCGCAACGACGGCCGCGAGGAGCCCGAGCAGCGCGTACGGACGGAACAGCGCGACGACGGCCGCGAGCGCGACCGCGAGCGCGACGACGCCCGCGTAGGAACGCCGCGTGACGGGATCGCCGAGCGCGACCGCGAGCGTCCGCTTCCCCGAGCGCGTGTCGGTCGGGATGTCGCGCAGGTTGTTCACGACGAGCAGCGCGACCGCGAGCAGCCCGACCGGGACCGCGGCGACGACGGCGAGTGCCGTGAGCTCGCCGCTCGCGACGTACGCGGTCCCGACGGTCGCGACGAGGCCGAAGAACACGAACACGAACACCTCGCCGAGCCCGATGTAGCCGTAGGGTCGCGGGCCGCCGGTGTAGAGCCAGCCGGCCGCGATCGACGCGGCGCCCGCGGCGAGGAGCCACGGCGAGGTCGCGATCGACAGCACGAGCCCGGCCGCGGCGCCGACGGCGAAGGTCGCGATCGCGGCCCGCTTGACGGCCCGCGGCGTCGCGATCCCCCCCGCGACGAGCCGGACCGGCCCGACACGCGCCTCGTCCGTCCCGCGCACGCCGTCGGAGTAGTCGTTCGCGTAGTTCGTGCCGACCTGCATCGCGAGCGCGACGACGAGCGCGAGGGCCGCGTGCCACCACGTGACGCGGCCCGCGGCGTGCGCGACGGCGGTGCCGACCGCGACCGGCACGACCGCGGCGGGAAGCGTGCGCGGCCTCGCGCCGGCGAGCCACGCACCCGCTCCGCTCGGCGCCGGCCGGGGCGCGAGGGCGGCGGGGTCCGCGGTCACGGCCGTCGCGGGAAGCGCGTGAAGTCCGGCGGCCGCCGCTCGAGGTACGCGTCGCGCCCTTCCTGCGCCTCCTCGCTCATGTAGTACAGCAGCGTCGCGTCGCCCGCGAGCTGCTGCACCCCCGCGAGGCCTTCCTCCGCGGCGTTGAAGCCGGCCTTCATCATGCGCAGCGCGAGCGGCGAGAGCTGCAGCATCTCGCGGCACCACGCGACGGTCTCGGCCTCGAGCCGCGCGAGCGGCACGACCTCGTTCACGAGCCCCATCTCGTACGCGCGCGCCGCGTCGTACTGCCGGCAGAGGAACCAGATCTCCTTCGCCCGCTTCTGGCCGATCGTGCGTGCGAGCAGGCCCGCGCCGTAGCCGGCGTCGAAGCTCCCGACGCGCGGACCCGTCTGGCCGAAGCGGGCGTTGTCCGCCGCGATCGTGAGGTCGCAGACGAGGTGGAGCACGTGGCCCCCACCGATCGCGTATCCCGCGACCATCGCGACGACCGGCTTCGGCAGCCGGCGGATCTGGATCTGCAGGTCGAGCACGTTCAGACGCCCGATGCCCTGCTGGGCGATCGCGTCGTCGCCGATGTAGCCGTCGGCGCCGCGGATCCGCTGGTCCCCGCCCGAGCAGAACGCGAGGTCCCCCTGTCCGGTGAGGACCACCACGCCGATCGCCGGGTCGTCGCGCGCGCGGTCGAATGCCTCGGACAGCTCGGCGAGCGTCTGCGGACGGAACGCGTTGCGAACCTCGGGGCGGCAGATCGTGATCTTCGCGATCCCCTCCGCGGTCTCGTAGGAGATGTCGCGGTACTCCCCGCTCGCCTCCCATCGCGGCACCGCCACGGGCTCGGTCATCGCTCGGTCTCCTCTCCGCGTCCGGTCCGCCCCGCGCGAGCTTTCCGGGCGCCGCCGCCGGTGCCGGGGCCGGCGCCGGTCGCCGCCATGGTGCCGGGGCGCGGGCCCGGCGGCCGCGTCGCGCCGGAGGCGCTGCGGGGACGGCCGTTAGGCTACCCGCCGTGCCTCGGCTCGTCGCACTCGACCTGCCGCCGGGACCGGCCTTCCTCGCGGCGCTGCGGAGGGTCCTCGATGCGGGCGACGCCGCGATGCCGCTCGACGCGCGCACCACCCGGGCCGCGCGCGACGAGGTCGTCGCCGCCCTCGCGCCGTCGGCCGTCGTCGACTCGGACGGAGAGGAGCACGCGCTCCCCGGCGGGCGGGCGGTCGAGCCCGGGGACGCGCTCGTCGTGCCGACGTCGGGCACGACCGGGGCCCCGAAGGGTGTCGTGCTCACCCGCGACGCGGTCGAGTCCTCGGCACGGGCGACGAGCGCGCGGCTCGGCGTCGACCCGCGGTCCGACCGGTGGTGCTGCTGCCTCCCCCTCGCGCACGTGGGCGGCCTCTCGGTCCTCACGCGGGCGATCGTCACGGGAGTGGACGTCGAGGTGCTCCCCGGGTTCGACCGCGACCAGGTGCTCGCTGCCGCCCGCGAGCGCGCCGCGACCCTCGTGTCGCTCGTCCCGACGACGCTCCAGCGGCTGGGCGACGACGGAGCCGCCTCGTTCCGGCGGATCGTGCTCGGCGGCTCCGCGCCGCCGGATCGCGTCGCGCCGCACGTGGCGGTCACCTACGGGATGACCGAGAGCGGCAGCGGGGTCGTCTACGACGGCGTGGCGCTCGACGGCGTCGAGGTGCGGATCTCGGCCCGCGGTGAGGTCGAGCTGCGCGGCCCGATGCTCCTTCGCGCGTACCGGAACGGCGCCGACCCGAAGCAGGCGGACGGCTGGTACGCGACCGGCGACGCGGGGCGCATCGCCTGCGACGGACGCCTCGAGGTCCACGGCCGGCTCCGCGAGCTCATCGTGTCCGGCGGCGAGAACGTCTGGCCGGAGCACGTCGAGTCGATCCTTCGCGCCCTGCCCGGCGTACGCGACGTCGGCGTCGCGGGTGCGGCGGACCCCGAGTGGGGCGAGCGCGTCGTCGCGTACGTCGTCCCGGCGGACCGCGACGCTCCCCCGACGCTCGACGCGCTGCGAGCGGCGGTCCGCGAGGCGATCGGGCCGTGGGCGGCGCCGCGGGAGCTCGTGCTCGCCGACGCGCTCCCGCGGACCGCGATCGGCAAGCTCCGGCGCGGCGCCCTCGGCGGGCGCGGCGGGGGCGCGGCGCGCTGATCCGGCCGGCGCGGCCGCGGGTAGCGTGACGCCGTGCCGACCGCGAACCGCCTGGCCAACGAGACGAGCCTGTACCTTCGCCAGCACGCGGAGAACCCCGTCGACTGGTACCCGTGGGGCAAGGAGGCCCTCGCCCGGGCGCGTGACCTCGACCGCCCGCTGTTCGTCTCGATCGGCTACTCCGCCTGCCACTGGTGCCACGTCATGGCGCACGAGTCGTTCGAGGACGAGGGCGTCGCGGCGTACCTGAACGGTCACTTCGTCTCCGTCAAAGTCGACCGGGAGGAGCGCCCCGACGTCGACGCGATCTACATGGAGGCGGTCCAGGCGCTGAACGACGGTCACGGGGGCTGGCCGCTCACGGTGTTCGCGACCGCCGACGGCCGGCCGTTCTTCGGCGGGACGTACTTCCCCCCGGAGCCCCGCCACGGCGCGCAGGCGTTCATCGAGGTCGCGACCGCGGTCGCCGGCGCATGGACGACGCGCCGCGCCGAGCTCGACGCGCGGGCCGCGGAGCTCACGGCCGCGGTCGCGTCGCGGCTGGACGCGCCCGCCACGAGCCGCGACCGCCCAGCCGCCGCCCGCCTCGTCGACGATGCCGTCGGGCGCGTCGCCCAGATCGCCGACCGCGAGCACGGGGGCATCGGGCGGGCGCCGAAGTTCCCCCAGGCGCCGATCCTCGAGCTGCTCATGCGCGCCGGGGACCTCGGCCACCCGGAGGCGCTCGGGCTCGCGACGTCCGCGCTCGACGCGATGGCCGCGGGCGGCATCTACGACCACCTCGGCGGGGGCTTCGCGCGCTACTCGACCGACCGAGCGTGGCTGGTCCCGCACTTCGAGAAGATGCTCTACGACCAGGCGCAGCTCGCACGCGCGTACTGCCACGCGTGGCAGCTCACCGGACGAGACGACTACCGCCAGGTGCTCGACGAGACGATCGCGTACGTGCTGCGCGAGCTTCGCGAACCGGGCGGCGGGATCCGCAGCGCGCAGGACGCGGACTCCGACGGCGAGGAGGGGCGCTTCTACACCTGGACCACCGGCGAGCTCGCGGACGCGCTCGGCGAGCGCGACGGGGAGGTCGCCGCCCGCTACTACGGCGTGACGGACGCGGGCAACTTCGAGCGGGGCCGGTCGGTCCTGCACCGTCCACCGGGCCAGCCGCTCGCACGCCCGCCGGACGTCGAGTCGCTTCGCGCCCGCCTCTTCGCGGCGCGTGCGGAGCGGACGCCCCCGGCGGTCGACGACAAGGTGCTCGCCGAGTGGAACGCGATGGCGTGCGCGACGCTCGCGGAGGCCGCCTCCGCGACGGGGACCGCGGCGTGGCTCGACGCGGCGGTCGAGATCGGCGACTTCCTGATCGCCTCGCTGCGGCGACCGGACGGACGGTGGATGCGCGCGTGGTCGGCGGGGCGGGCGACGACGCTCGCGTTCGCGTCCGACTACGCCTGGCTCGTCGAGTGCTTCACGCGGCTCGGCGAGGCGACGGGCGACGCGCGCTGGACCACCGAGGCGCTCCTCGCGGCCGACGGGCTCGTCGCGCTCTTCGCCGCGCCGGACGGCGGCTGGTACACGACGGGCGCCGACGCCGAGCAGCTCGTCGTGCGGCCGAGGGACACCTACGACTCGGTCACGCCGGCGGCCGGATCGATCGCCGCGTCGGCGCTCGCGCGCCTCGGCGCGCTCACCGGCTCGGCCGAGCTGCTCGAGCGCGCCGCGGCGAGCGTCGCGTCCGCAGGCGAGGCGCTCGTGCGCTCGCCACTCGCGTTCCCGCACCTCGTCACCGCGGCGCTCCTGTGCGACGACGGCCTGGTCGAGGTCGTGGTCGGACGCGGCGCGCACCGCCGTCTCGCCGACGCGGTCCACCGCGCGTACCTCCCCGACGTCGTGCTCGCGTGGGGCGACCCCGCACCGGGTCCGCTGTGGGAGGGGCGGGACGGCGCGGGCGAGGACCGGGCGTTCGTGTGCCGCTCGGGCGCCTGCCTCGCGCCCGTCCGGGACCCGGCCGCGCTCCTCGGCGCGGTCGCGCTCGCACGCGACGCGGCCCGCTGACGGTGCCCGCCCACGAGCGCATCCGCGCGCCCCGCCGGATCCGCGCGGGAGCGGCCGCCGACCGTCGGCCGGGCTCGACCGTGACCTGTGCGGTCCTGTCCACGGGCCCCGAGGAGTGGGCGGGGGTCGACCTCGCGTCCGGCGCGTTCGTGCGCGTGCGGCCGTCGCGTGCCGGGATCCCGGCGGTGGCCGGGGAGTGGTCGATCTACGACGTCGCACGGCTCGAGGTCCGAGCGGACGACGAGCCCCCGGACCCGGCGAGGCCCGAGTCCGTCGTGCTCGCGACGGAGCCCCGGCGGGTCGGCCGGCTCCGCCGCGGCGCGGCGCGGCGCCTCCTCGCGCAGCTCGCCGCGCCCGACCGCGATCGGGCGCCGATCCTCGGCACGCGCGGGCCGTCGACCGCGTACGTCGACCTCGACCTCTCGATGCCGTCGATCGAGCTCGTGCCGACCGACGCGCGGGCGCTTCGCTGCTTCGTGCGCGCCGACGGCGGGCCCGCGTGCGCGTTCTCGTGGTCGGGCATCACGCTCACGCTCCCCGTGCTCGACGCGCGGGTGCGGGCCGCGCTGGACGGCGGCGGCGCGCCGCTCGCCGACGCGGCGCTCGCGGCCATGTGCGGAGGAAAGCCCGGCTACCTGCTCGTCGCGCTCACCGCGGTGCGGGGCGGCCACGCCCCGAAGGCCGTGCTCTCCGTCGTCGCGAAGCGCCCTTCGCGCCGCGCTCGCGAGACGAGCTAGCCGGGGAGCGCAGCGGCCGCGAGGTCCTCGGCCATCGCCCACCCGAACGCGACGAGGCAGTCGCGCCGGGCGCCGTCGACCGCGACGAAGAGCTCGGCGAGCTCCTCGACCTCGAGCGGGCTCTTGCGGGGGCTGAAGTCGAGCAGGCCGCTCGGCCCGCCGTCGCCCTGGATCACGAACACGCGGTCGTCCAGCTGGCCGTCGGTGCCGAAGCGCTTCGCGAGGCGGCGGCCCCACGCACGCTCCTCGCCGGTCGCCTTGTGGCCGGGTCGCGGGACGACGTCGGCGAGCCCCGCGTACGCGCGGAACGCGGCCGGGTCGCACATGCGGGCACCGACGAGCACGTCCTCGTCGGGGACCGCGAGGAGCGCACGCCGGTAGAGGTCCTTCATGACCGAGCGGAGCGCCGGCTCTGCGCTCGTCGTGCGGACGAACGACGCGACCCCGACGAGCAGGCTCGGCGTGCCGCCGATCCGCTCGAGCGTGCTGAACGCGAAGCCCCGGAGCTTGCCCTCCTCGCGCGCGTGGGTGACGAGCACCCACTCCTCGCGCTGCTTCGACAGCAGCCCGACCTCGTAGCCGCACGCGCCGTCCGCGCACATGTCGGCCATCTCGGCGAGCTCAGAATCGCTGAGCGCGGTGCAGTCCTTCGTCGCGACCTCGATCACGTTGGCAATGACCCCTTGCGTGCTCGTTCGTCCTGCCAGGCGCTTCCCCGGCCGGGAAGGCACCGACGGACCGCGCTGCCCGCCCGCTCTGCCGACGCGAGCACGTGCGCTGCGAGGTGGAACGGCCGTGCGGCGGCGCGGGTCCGACCCACAGTCTACGGGACGTGCTGCCACCGCTGCCACGCGTGTGGCGCGGCGCCGCGCGGCGGCCCGGCCGGCGGGTCGCGGGCGCGCCGCGAGCCGCCGCTCGTCAGCTCACCGCATGTGCTCCGAGCAGCTCCTTCAGCGCGCCGACGAGCCCGCTGCGCGGCTCGACGTTGAACTGCGCCGGGAGCCGCAGGACCTTCGTGCCGACTCGGACGTGGACCGGCACGGGACCCGGATGGTCGACCACGAGCTCCTTCAGGCGCCGCACGGTCGACTCCGTGAGCGCGTTCACCGGGACGCACAGCTCGATGGGCGCCGAGGAGTCGTCGGGGACGAGATCGGGCCGGCGCACCTCGGAGCAGAGAAGCTTCGCCTGCTCGTCGCGCTGGTCGATCCGGCCGCGCACGAGCACGACCGCGTCCTCCTCGAGCCGCCCGCCGTACTCGGCCATCGCCTTCGGGAACACGAACACCTCGACCGCGGCCTCGAGGTCCTCGAGCACGAAGGTCGCCATGAGCTCGCCGCGCTTGGTGTAGCGGCGCGAGAGCCCGGTGACGACGCCGCCCACGAGGCGCATGCCGCCGTCCTGGCCCGACGCGGGTCCGCCGTCGATCCCGCCCGCCGCCTGGTCGAGCAGCTCGCGCACCGTGCAGTCCGCGACCCGGCGCAGCGCGGACTCGACGCCGAGCAGCGGGTGGTCGCTCACGTAGAGCCCGAGCATCTCCTTCTCGAACGCCAGCCGCTCGGACTTGTCGAACTCGACGTCGGGGATCGCGACGCGCGCCTCGGGATAGGCGGCGCCGGTCGGATCCTGCGCCGGCGGCTCGAGCATCGAGAACAGCGTCGAGATCCCCTGCTCCTCCTCGCGCCGGCGCGTGAGCACCCGGTCGATGATGTCCTCGAAGACGAGGCACAGGCCCTTTCGGGGGTGGCCCAGCGAGTCGAACGCGCCGGCCTTCACGAGCGACTCGACCGTCCGCTTGTTCAGCACGGCCGGGTCGACGCGGCAGCAGAAGTCGTGGAAGTCCGCGAACGGGCCGTTCCGCTCGCGCTCGGCGACGATGAGCGAGACGAGGCCTTCGCCGACGTTGCGGATCGCGGAGAGGCCGAACGGGATGCTCCCGATCCCGCTCTCGCCGTCGACCGGCCGGCGCGCCGTGAAGTTGGACATCGAGACGTTGACGTCCGGGACGAGCACCGAGATCCCGAGGGTCCGGCACTCGGACAGGTAGACCGCGGTCTTGTCCTTGTCGTCCTTCACCGACGAAAGCAGCGCCGCGAGGTACTCGACCGGGTGGTTCGCCTTCAGCCAGGCGGTCTGGTACGCGACGAGCCCGTAGCCGTAGGAGTGGGACTTGTTGAACGCGTAGTCCGCGAACGGCTCGATGATGTCGAACAGCTCGGTGCCGAGCGCCGCGCCGAAGCCCTGCTCCTCGCAGCCGCGCACGAACTTCTCGCGCTCCGCGGCGATGAGTGCGCGGATCTTCTTGCCGCACGCCTTGCGGAGGTTGTCGGCCTCCTCCAGGCTGTAGCCGGCGAAGCGCTGCGCGACACGCATCACCGACTCCTGGTAGATCATGAGCCCGTACGTCTCGGACAGGATCGGCTCGAGATCCGGGTGCAGGTAAGCCACGGGTTTGCGGTCGTTCTTACGGTCCGCGTAGTCGCGGTGCATGTTGGCCGCCATCGGGCCCGGCCGGTAGAGCGCGACGAGCGCCGCGACGTCGTCGAACGACGTCGGCGCGAGCGAGCGCATGAGCGAGCGCATCGGCCCGCCCTCGAGCTGGAAGACCCCGATCGAGTCGCCGCTGCGCAGCATCTCGTAGGTCGCCTCGTCGTCGAGCGGGATCGTGTCGATGTCGGGACGGGTTCCGGTCCGCTCCTCGACGAGGTCGAGCGCCCGCTCGATGACCGAGAGATTGCGCAGGCCGAGGAAGTCCATCTTCAACAGGCCGAGCTCCTCGACCCCGTGCATCTCGTACTGCGTGACGATCGGCGCGTCCGACGGGTCCGCTCCCGGCTCGGGCTTTCGCTGGATCGGCAGGTAGCGCGTCAGCGGCTCGTGGGTGATCACGACCGCCGCCGCGTGGATCCCGTCCTGGCGGCGGAGGCCCTCGAGGCCGCGCGCGACGTCGATGACCTTTCGCGCCTCGGGGTCCGCCTCGTACATCTCGCGCAGCGTGGCGGCCGCGACGTAGCCGTCGTCGAAGCCGTCCACGCGCTCGAGGCAGGCGCTGAGGGGCGTGTCCCTCCCCATGATGAGCGGGGGCATCGCCTTCGCGACGCGGTCGCCGAGCGCGTACGGGAGCCCGAGCACCCGCGCCGCGTCACGCACCGCGGCCCGCGCCTTGATCGTCGAGAACGTGACTATCTGCGCGACGCGGTCCCAGCCGTAGCGCTCGGATGCGTAGCGGATCATCTCGCCGCGATAGCGCTCGTCGAAGTCCATGTCGATGTCGGGCATCTGCTTGCGGCCCGGGTTGAGGAAGCGCTCGAACAGCAGGTCGTAGCGGATCGGGTCGAGATCGACGATCCGCAGGCAGTACGCGACGCAGCAGCCGGCGGCGGAGCCGCGGCCCGGCCCGACCCGGATCCCGGCGGAGCGCGCGTGCGCGATCAGGTCCCAGACGACGAGGAAGTACGCGGAGAACCCCATCGACGCGATGACCCCGAGCTCGTAGTCGAGCCGGTCGCGGACCGCGTCCGGGAGGGAGTCGCCGTACCGCTCGCGCGCCCCCGCGTACGTGAGGTGGCGCAGGTACGCGGTCGCGGAGCTCTCGTAGTCGTCCGCCGCGAACTCGGTCGGGACGGGGAACTCGGGCAGCGTCGGCTTGCCGAGCTCGATCTCCACGTTCGCGCGCTCCGCGATCCACAGCGTGTTGTCGCACGCCTCGGGCAGCTCCGCGAACAGGTGCCGCATCTCGGCCGCGGACTTGAGGTAGTGCTCCTCGCCCTCGAACTTGAAGCGCTTCGGGTCGTCGATCGTCGCACCCGTCTGCACGCAGAGGAGCGCGTCCTGCGCGACCGCGTCCTCGCGCCTGCAGTAGTGGCTGTCGTTGGTCGCGACGAGCGGCGCGCCGATCGCCCGCGCGAGCTCGACGAGCTGTGGGTTGGTCTTGTGCTGGTCCGCGAGACCATGGTCCTGGAGCTCGACGAACAACGAGTCGCGACCGAAGATGTCCTGGAGCCGCGCGGCGAGGCGCTTGGCCGCGTCGAACTGGCCGGCGAGCAGCGCCTGCAGCACCACGCCGCCGAGGCACCCCGTCGTCGCGACGAGACCGCGGTGGTGGCGCTCGAGCAGCTCCCAGTCGACTCGGGGCTTGTAGTAGTAGCC
The DNA here is from genome assembly GCA_027306925.1 of Acidimicrobiaceae bacterium. GTDB lineage: Bacteria > Actinomycetota > Acidimicrobiia > Acidimicrobiales > Bog-793 > JAJZBW01. Next base: position 16,329 of record DAHUXW010000155.1, read on the forward strand.
CTCGAGGTACGCGGAGGACGACAGCTCCATGAGGTTTCGGTAGCCCTCGGTCGTCTCCGCGAGGAGCGTGAGGTGGTAGTAGAGCTTCTCGCCGCGCTCGCCCTCGCCACCCGTGTCGTCGACCCGCCCGCGCCGCACCGGGCGCTCGTGGCGCGAGTTGGCAGCCATGTAGGCCTCGGTGCCGACGATCGGCGTGATGCCCTGGGCGCGGCACTCCTTGTAGAAGTCGAGGACCCCGTACATGTTGCCGTGGTCGGTGATCGCGAGCGCCGGCTGACCGTCCGCGGCGGCGGCCGCGACGACGTCTTTCACCCGCGACGCCCCGTCGAGCATCGAGTACTCGGTGTGCTGGTGCAGGTGGGTGAAGGACCTCGCCGATCCGGCTGACCGCCCCACCGGGCGCAGCGCTCCGGGCCCACTCATCCACGTGCCTCCACAGCTCGTCCACACCCTTCGTCCACTGGCTGTGGACGAACTACAGTGCTGTGATTCTCACCTCGCGGGAGGATAGCGCGGGGCGGGGCCGGCGTCTCCGGGCCGCAGCGCGCGGCCGGCGTCTCCGGGACGTGGGCGCGGCAGGAGCGGCGACGCGCGCTACAGGTACGGGCCGGGCCGCTCGCTGATCGGCGACGGCCCCCCGGCGGGCAGGCTCTGGCGCCTCATCTCCTCGAGCTGGGCGCGCGCCGCCATCTGCTGCGCGAAGAGCGTCGCCTGGATCCCGTGGAACAGCCCCTCGAGCCAGCCGACGAGCTGCGCCTGAGCGAGGCGGATCTCGGCGTCGCTCGGCTCGTCCGACGAGAACGGGAGCGCGAGGCGGTCGAGCTCCTCGACGAGGTCGGGCGAGAGGCCATCCGCGAGCTCGCGCACCGAGCTCTCGTAGATCTCCTTCATCCTCGTGCGGCTCGCGGGATCGAGCGGCGCCTGACGGACCTCGTCGAGGAGCTGCTTGATCATCGAGCCGACGCGCATCACCTTCGCAGGGCGCTCGACGGACTCCGTCGTCGCGCCGTCGTCACCGAGGCCCGGGTCGATGCCGTGCTCACCCCGTCCGGCTCCGTCGAGCACGACCACCGGTCGCTCGTCACCTTGTTCGCTCATGGCTCGATTCTTGCCGCTGGACCGTGAGGATGAGACGCGGGCCGAGGACCGCGGGGCGCTCCGCGGGATGCGGACACGGGACTCCCTCGGCGCCCATCAGGGCGCCGAGGGAGGCGCGCGGCGGCTAGGGGGGAGCGCCGCTCAGGCGCGCGCGACGCGGCGCAAGTCCGCTAGGGACAGGCCTGCGGTGACGTCGCCACCGCACTGGTCGCAGTGCGCGGTGTGACGCCACGACCGGAGAAGCCGCGTGCCCGAGGAGTCGAGGAAGACGACGAACGCGTCGGAGTCGGGGTAGACGAGCACGTGGTCGTACGCACGCCACTGCGTCGCGACCGACGACCCGATGCGCGGCCCCTTGAGCACTCTGCAGAAGCGGTGCTCGGCGGGGTCGAAGAGCCAAGTGCTGTGGCACGACTCGAGCACGACGAACTCCGGAGCGCTCGCGGCGGCCTCCAGCAGGTGCGGAGCCGTAGGAAGCGTCTGGCCGACACTCGCCGCCGAGTCGACCACGGGGCCCATCTCGCGTACGTCCACGACACGATCATGCCCCCGTCCCAAGTCAAGCCATTCACGGGTCGGTTGCAGTCGCGTGAAGATCGGGGGGCCACGGCGCGCGGCGTCCGCGCCCGCCCTCACGTCGAGTCGACTCCGCCTGCGCCGACGAGCGCTTCGAGGATCCGCGCCGCAATACCCTCGAGCGCGAACGCTCCGACGACGTCTCCGTCGCGGTGCAGGCGACCGGCGAGATCCGCGAGCTCGGCGGCCGCGTCGAGCGCGTCGCCCCGGCGGAGCTCGACCGGCGCGTCGCCCCGGCAGCGCCCGGACGGCGCGCGGCGCGCGGCGCCTCCGATCAGCGACGACACCCGCTCGATCCGTCGCCGCAGCGACGGTGCGCGCCCCTCGCGCCCGGCGCGTCGCCGTCCGCCCGCGAGGATCGCGAGCGCCGCGAGCGCGCGTCGCGCGTCCTCGTCGCGCAGCGCGGCCGCGTCGAGGAACACGACGCGGGCGGGGGGAGGGACGGGCACCCGGCGACGATCGCGCCCGCGGCTCCCGCACCGCGTACCGGCGTGGCGGGCCGGACCCGCGTCAGACGAGCGGCCAGGGGTACGGGCGCCCGGCGGGATCCGGCTCGGGGAAGCGTGGCTCGCCGAGCAGCGCCCGCGCGCGGCCGGCGAGCCCGTCGAGCTCGTCGGGCTCGAGCAGGGCCGCGAGGCGGGCCGGCACGGCACGTGCGAGCTCCCGGCAGCCCGCGACGACGGCGTCCGGCAGCGGCTCGCCCGCGAAGTCCCACATGACCGTCCGGAGCTTCGGCGCGCGATGAAAGCACAGGCCGTTGTCGATCCCCCACACGTGGCCGTCACCGTCGACGAGGACGTGCCCGCCCTTGCGGTCCGCGTTGTTCGCGACGAGGTCGAAGCCGGCGACGAGCCGGAGCCCCGCTGCGTGGCGCGGCTGCTCGAGCAGGCTGAAGTAGTGCTCCGAGAAGTCCGCGTCCACGAAGGCCTGCAGCGAGCCCTCGCCGAACGGGGCCTCGGCGCGCGCCACGGTCTCCGGGACCACGTCGAGGCCCATCGCGACCGACAGCTCGTACGCAGCGACCTCGCGGCGGAACAGCCCGCCGGGGAAGTCCCGGAGCGGCTCCTCGCCGGCGGCGGGCTTGTAGATCGCGCGCGTCGAGTCGGTGCCGAGACGCACGGTCACGAGCAGCGTCACGTTCGAGCTCCACGGCATCCGGCCCTCGACCTCGACGTCCCCGGCCTCGAGGAGCGCCCGCCGGCCCGCGCCCTGCTCGGCGGCGGCGCTCACGTCAGCGGCGGGTGGTGACCGTTCGTCCTCGGGCAGGCGTGGCCGCGCGGGTCGAGCGGAAACCCGCACAGCGGGCAGGGCGGCCGGCCCGCCTCGACGAGCCGCGTCCCGCGGATCGCGAGCGACCCCGCCTGCTCGCGCGTGAGCGCGAAGCTCGCCTCGTCGCCCGGCTCGTCGTCCTCGCCGACGAGCTCCTCCGCGAGCACCACGACCCGGTCCGTCTCGGCGTCGTAGGAGACCGCGAGGGCGCCGACCACGAAGTCGGGCTCGTCGAAGTCGTCGAGCTCCAGGCCGTCCTCGTCGAGCTCACCCGGGCGCGCGAGATCCGCGAGCAGGCGGCCGAGCAGGGTCGCGAGGGCGCCGACCTGCTGCTTCTCGACCTTGAGCGTGATCGTGGAGGTCGCCTCGCGGGCCTGGAGGAAGAACGCCCGTGCGCCGACCTCGCCGAGCGTCCCGACCGTGACCTTTTCCGGCGCCGCGAACTCGTACGAGGTGCTCACGCGCGCCTCCCCGTCGGGGCCGGCGAGCGGCCCCCCGTCGACGCACGCGCGCGGGCGGTCGGCGGCAGGTCGCCGGTCGAGTTCACGCACAGCACCGTGGGCCCCCCGTCCGCGTACGCGACCATGCTGATCGAGCACGGCGAGATCACGGTCCGCTGCACGAGGTCGAGCGGGACGCCCATCGCGTCGCCGACCGCGATCTTGATCGGGTCCGCGTGCGAGACCGCGACGACCACCTCGTCGGGGTGGCGCGCGACGAGGCGCTCGACCGCGCCGGCGATGCGCGCCTGCAGCTCGGCGAAGGACTCGCCGCCGGGGAAGCGGAAGCCTGCGGGATGGTGCTGCACCGCGTCCCAGGCGTCGAGCTTGCGCAGCGCCGCGAGCTCCGCACCGGTCCACCCGCCGAAGTCGCACTCGAGAAGGCCGCGCTCGACGGAAACGGGCAGGGCGAGGTGGCTCGCGACGTGGCGAGCGGTCTCCCGCGCGCGTTCGAGCGGCGAGCTGTAGACCGCGCGCACCGAGCCGAGCCGCGCGAGGCGCTCGCCGGCACGGTCCGCCTCCGCGTGGCCCTGCTCGGACAGGTGGAGCCCCCGCGCTCGCCCGGGCAGGACCTTGCCGGTCGTCGGTGTCGTCCCGTGGCGCACGAAGCACACGACGGTCGTCCGCGCCGCGGCCTTCGACCGTGTTGGCATAGCGCCAAACGTAGCGTGGCCGGCATCGGGACATCGACGGCGTGGCGCACGCGCGCGGTCAGCCCGACGCGACCGGGATGAGCCTCGGGGTCGTGCCCGGGCCGCGGCGGCGGCTCACGCGCGAGAGCTTCTCGAGGAGCGGGACCACGCCGGGATCGTCTTCGACCGGCCGGATCTCGACCACGCCGTCGCGCTCCATCGCGTCGAGCAGCTCGGCGCCCCGCTCGGTCCGCACGATCGTGAGCGTCCAGTCGCCGAACGCGCCGATGCCGCCGGTCGAGATGTCCGCGTGCTCCGCCGCGAAGTCGGGGCACTGCATGCAGCCCTCGCGGGTCCACGCGTGGGCCTCCTTCAGCGGCACCTCGTGGTAGGAGCCGTCGCGCGTCCAGACCTGGAACACGCCCTTGATGTTCATCTTCACGATGTCCTCGCGGCGGAGCCCGTAGCGCTGCTCGAACAGCTCGGGAAAGATCGCGTCGTCGAAGGTCTTCGAGCAGAGCAGGCCGACGCTCAGCTGGAAGCGGCGGGCGACCTTGCCCGCCTTTCGCGCCGACATCGCTCCGGGAGCGGACGCCTGGCAGCCCATCCCCACGAGGCCGATCCGCTCCGCGCCGCCCGCCGTCGCCTCGGCGAACGCGAGCGTGTTGGCCGAGTAGGTGTAGCGCGACCCGGCCGAGGCCACGACGTCCGCGCGGGTTCGCGCGACGCCGGGGATCGCCTTCCAGCTCGAGCCGTCACCCTCGAGATAGGAGACGAGGGCCGCGTCGATGACGTCGTGCTCGAGCGCGTAGACGAGCAGCGCGGACACGAGCCCGCCGTCCTGGCCGGCGGCGAGCAGCTCGGGATCGGTCGCGCGGGCGAGCAGGACTCGGCGCGCGACGCCGTAGACCTCCTCGGGCTCGTGCTCCCGGCCGAACAGGTGGCTGTCGATCTCCGGCTCCCAGCTGCGAAAGCGCGGGCACGCGCGCGTGCACAGCGTGCAGCCACGCACACCGTGCGTGCAGTCCTCCGGCCCACCGTCCTCGTCGACGTGGAACGGCCGGTAGTGGCCGTCGGCGTCGTCGTAGCCGAGCACGTCGTAGGGGCACGTGACGACGCACGCCGCGCACCCGGTGCACGCGCCGGACGTCACGACCTCTCGGAACAGCTCGGCCCACTGCGGCTTCTCGGGAGGCATCGCGCTCAGCCCCTCACGACGCCGAGCACCTTGGTCGCGTGCCCGTCGGCCCGCACGTTGTACCAGGCCTGCTCGATCCGGCCGTCGGGACCGACGAGGAACGTCGAACGGATCACCCCGACCGAGGTCCTGCCGTACAGGGTCTTCTCGCCCCACGCCCCGTACCGCTCCATGACGGCGTGGTCCGTGTCGCTGAGGAGCCGCACCTCGAGCCCGTAGCGCTCGCGGAACCTGCGGTGCGACTGCGCGCCGTCCGGCGAGATGCCGAGCACCTCGGTGTCGGCGTGCCCGAACTCCGCGAGGTTGTCGTTGAACTGGCACGCCTCCTTCGTGCAGCCGGGCGTGTCGTCTGCAGGGTAGAAGTAGACGACCACGCGGCGGCCGGCGAAGCCGTCGAGCGCGACCGTCTCGCCGTCCTGGTCGGGGAGGCTGAAGCCGGGAGCCGGGTCGCCAGGTGAGAGCTTCGCCATTGATCCTCCTCGCGCCTCGGGACCGCCCTCGGCGAGCATCAGCGACAATACACACGGCGACCCGCCGGACCCCTGCGAAGGGCGCGATCTCCCAGCGCTGAACGGTCGAGCACGCCGAAGTGGCAGAATTGAGGGGTGACCACACCCCCGACGTTCGCCGCGCTCGGCGTCGACCCCGCGCTCGTCGACGCCCTCGCCGCCGCCGGGATCGAGTCGCCGTTCCCCGTCCAGGCGCTCACGATCCCTGACGCGATCGCCGGCAGGGACGTCTGCGGCAAGGCGAAGACCGGATCGGGCAAGACACTCGCGTTTGGCCTGCCGATGCTGATGCGGACGCCGCGTGCCGAGCCGAGCCGGCCGCTCTCGCTCGTCCTCGTCCCGACGCGTGAGCTCGCGGTCCAGGTCACCGAGGTTCTCGAGCCGCTCGGCAAGGCGATCCGCCGGCGTGTCGGCGCCGTCTACGGCGGCGCGGACCTCGACCGGCAGGTCAAGCGCCTCGGTCGCGGCCTCGACGTCGTGGTCGCGACGCCCGGCCGGCTCATCGACCTCGCGGACCGCGGAGCGATCGACCTGTCGGGGGTCACCACGCTCGTCGTCGACGAGGCGGACCGGATGGCGGACATGGGCTTCATGCCGCAGGTCGAGTGGCTGCTCCGGCACATGACCGCGAGCCGCCAGACCCTTCTGTTCTCCGCGACGCTCGACTCCGCGGTCGACCAGCTCGTGAAGCGATACCTCACCGATCCCGTGTTCCACGAGATCCAGTCCCGGCAGGTGACCGTGGACGAGATGGAGCACGTGTTCTTGAAGGTGCACCAGCTCGACAAGGCCAAGGTCGCCGCGGCCATCGCGTCCGGCGCGGAGAAGACCATCATCTTCGTCCGGACCAAGCGCGGCGTCGACCGTCTCGTCGACGACCTCCTCGCGAACGGCGTCGCCGCGGCGGCGATCCACGGAGACCTTCGCCAGGGCCTTCGGGAGCGGGGGCTCGCGGACTTCTCGACCGGCAGGCTGAAGGCGCTCGTCGCGACCGACGTCGCGGCGCGTGGCCTCGACATCGACGGGATCGACGTGGTCGTCCACTACGACCCGCCGGAGGACCACAAGGCCTACCTGCACCGATCGGGCCGCACCGCGCGTGCCGGCGAGAGCGGCGTCGTCGTCACGCTCGTGCTCTGGGACCAGGAGCTCGCGGTCGAGCGCCTCCAGAAGCGCCTCGGCCTGCGGTTCAAGCTCGTCGAGGTCTTCTCGAACGACCCGCGCCTGAAGGACCTCTCCTCGTGGCGCGAGGGCGCGCACGTCGGCGTCGCGGGCGGTGGCAACGCATCGAGGTGAACGGCTCCGAGCACCCGACCGCACCCTCGAGGCTCTACCTGCGCCAGCTCCTCGCCGGCCGGGACTTCGCGGCGGGCGACGGCCTCGCCCGCCGGATGGTGAACTTCGTCTACGCGATCGGCGACCGCGAGACCCGCGACGCGGTGCTCGTCGACCCGGCGCACGCGCCGGGCGAGCTCGTCGAGATGCTCCACGCCGACGGCATGCGGCTCGTCGGCGCGCTCCTCACGCACTACCACGCGGACCACGCGGGCGGCGTGCTCGGCGGTGCCCGGGTCGCCGGCGTCGCCGAGCTCCTCGAGCACGCCGACGTCCCGGTCCACGTGCAGCGCGACGAGGCCGCGTGGGTCGCCGGGCAGACCGGCGTCGACCCGTCGTCGCTGGTCGGCCACGACGCCGGTGATCGGCTCGACGTCGGCGGCGTGGCGCTGAGGCTTCTCCACACGCCGGGCCACACCCCGGGCAGCCAGTGCGTGCTCGTCGACGGCCGGCTCGTCACCGGGGACACGCTGTTCCTCGAAGGGTGCGGGCGCACCGACCTGCCCGGCGGCGACGCCGCAGCGCTCTACGAGAGCATCGTGCACGGCATCGCGCCGCTCGCGGACGAGACCGTGGTGCTCCCCGGCCACGCGTACTCGCGCGCCCCGTCGGCGACGCTGCGCGTCGTGCGCGAGGTCAACCCCGTGCTCGCGCCGCGCCCGCCCGAGGAGTGGCTGGCGGCCTTCGGGGGCTGACGTCCCGCGGTCCGCTCAGCGTCGCCGGTCGAGCGCCCGGCCCATGCGGTCGAGTATCTCGTCGAGCACGGGTGCGGGCGTCGCGAAGTTCAGCCGGGCGAATCCGCTCCCCGCCCCGCCGAAGTCCGGGCCGCGGGAGAGCGCGACGCCGGCGTGCTCGAGCAGCCAACCGGCGGGATCGTCACCGAGGCCGGCGCCGCGCAGGTCGAGCCACGCGAGGTACGTCGCCTCGGGCGGCAGCAGCCGGACCTGCCCCGGTCGGTCGGTCGCCCACCGCACGACCACGGCGCGGTTGGACGCGAGCCGCTGCACCACCGCGTCGAGCCACCCGTCGCACCGCGACCACGCGACGAGCGCGGCGAGCATGCCGGGCACGGACACGTCGCCGCGAGCGCGTGCCGGGATGCGATTGAAGCGCTGCCGGAGGTCGGGCGAGCCGAACGCCGCGACCGCGCACCGCAGCCCCGCGACGTTGAAGGCCTTGCTCGCCGACGAGAGCGTGACGGTGCGCGCGGCGGCATCGGGCGAGAGCGTCGCGAACGGCACGTGCGTCGCTCCCGGGAGCGTCAGGTCGGCGTGGATCTCGTCCGACACGACGACGAGGTCCGCCTCGCGGGCGAGCTGCGCGATCGTCGTGAGCTCGTCCCGGCCGAACGAGCGACCCGTCGGGTTGTGCGGGTTGCAGAGCAGCAGGCAACGCGGGCGCTCCTCGCGGAGCAGCCGCTCGAGGGCCGCGAGATCGAGCTCGAATCGGTCGGCGCCTGCGACGAGGTCGCAGGTCAGTGCCCGCCGGCCCGTGTCATCGGGCACGAGCAGGAACGGCGGGTACGCGGGCGTGAGCATGGCGATCCCGTCGCCCGGGTCCGTGAGCGTGAGGACGCAGAGCCAGATCGCCTGCACGACGTCCGCGAGCACGACGACGTCGTCGGCGTCGACCTCGTGCCCGTAGCGGAGGCGGGAGCGCGCCGCGAACGCGGACCGCACGGACTGCGCGAGCGCCCGGTCCGGGTAGCCGAGGTCGTCCCGCCCGACGCGCTCGACGAGCGCCGCCGCGATCTCCGGGGCGACGGGGAAGTCCATGTCGGCGACCCACGCGGCGAGGGCCGCGCCTCCGTGCAGGGCCCACTTCACGCCCGAGCGCGCGGCGAGCGCGGCCGCGTCGTAGCGATCGAGGTCGACTGCTCGTTGCATCGCGCACTCCCCTCCTCGCCCGGGCCCGCGGGCGCGCCGCACGCTTCCCCGGCCGTGACGACCGGCCGCGCAGCCGCGCCCGGACCGGCCCAAGGATCGCACGACCTCGCGCCGGTGGCGCGCCAGCGGGCACGCTCGCAGGGCCGCGCCGCAGCAGCTGCGCGCCGGCGGCCTCAGGCGA
>DAHUXW010000161.1 GCA_027306925.1 Acidimicrobiaceae bacterium
GTTGGGTTCCGAGTGGCAGTCGGTGGACGCCGATGCGCTGCGCGGATGGGTGTGCAGCAACCGCTACCACGGCGCGCGCTCGACCCCGGTACCCCCGGCCACGGCGCCGTCGTGCGTCGCTTCGGCGCCGCCGTGCTCGCCGGCGACGGCACGGTGGACCGCGGCGCGCTCGCCCGCGTCGTGTTCGGCGATCCCGCGGCGCGCGCCGCGCTCGAGGCGATCGTCCACCCGGTCGTGCGGCGCGAGGTCGCGGCCGAGCTGGAGGCGCGCCGGGGCTCGGACGAGGTCGTCGTCGTCGAGCTGCCGCTGCTCGTGGAGACCGGCGGGCGCGACGCGTACGGCCTCGACGGCGTCATCGTCGTCGACGCGCCCGTCGACCTCGCGCTCGACCGGCTCGTCCGCCTGCGCGGCCTCGATCCCGAGGACGCGCACCGTCGCGTCGCCGCCCAGATCGAACCCGGCGAGCGCCTGCGCGCGGCGGACTTCGTCGTCGTGAACGTCGGCACGACCGACGAGCTCGCGCAGATGGCCGACGAGGCGTGGCGCTGGCTCGCGCGGCTCCGCGCCGAGCGCGCCCGCTGACGTCACCGGAGGAGAGCGCGCACCTGCTCGGTACGATGAGCGCGTGCCACCGTTTCGCGTCGTGTCCGAGTTCGAGCCGGCCGGGGACCAGCCGGCGGCCGTCGCCTCGCTCTGCGAGGGCCTCGACCGAGGCGACCGCTACCAGACGCTGCTCGGCATCACCGGGAGCGGGAAGAGCGCGACGATCGCGTGGACGATCGAGCACGCGCAGCGGCCCACGCTCGTCCTCGCCCCGAACAAGTCCCTCGCCGCCCAGCTCGCGGGCGAGTTCCGGGAGTTCTTCCCCGAGAACCGCGTCGAGTACTTCGTCTCGTACTACGACTACTACCAGCCCGAGGCGTACCTGCCGACGACGGACACCTACATCGAGAAGGACTCGTCGATCAACGACGAGATCGACCGGCTCCGTCACTCGACGACCGCGAGCCTGCTCACCCGCCGGGACGTCATCGTCGTGGCCTCGGTGTCGTGCATCTACGGCCTCGGCTCGCCCGACGAGTACCAGGACCGCATCCTCGTCGTCCACCCGGGGGAGCAGCACGACCAGCGCGCGCTCCTCCGTCAGCTCGTCGAGCTGCAGTACGAGCGGAACGACGCGAATCTCGTGCGCGGCAAGTTCCGCGTGCGGGGCGACACGATCGAGCTACACCCCGCGTACGAGGAGACCGCGGTGCGCGTCGAGCTCTTCGGCGACGAGGTCGAGCGGATCACGCGGTTCGACGCGCTCACGGGCGAGATCATCGGCGACCTGGAGGAGCTCGTGGTGTTCCCGGCCACGCACTACGTCGCCGGCGACGAGCGCCTGAGGACGGCGATCGCGTCGATCGAGGTCGAGCTCGGCGAGCGCCTGCGCGAGCTCGAGGCGCAGGGCAAGCTGCTCGAGGCGCAGCGGCTCCGCATGCGGACCGAGCACGACCTCGAGATGCTCGCCGAGGTCGGGCACTGCAGCGGGATCGAGAACTACAGCCGGCACCTCGACGGGCGAGCCGCCGGCGAGCCGCCGTACACGCTGCTCGACTACTTCCCGGACGACTGGCTGCTCGTGCTCGACGAGAGCCACGTCGGCGTGCCGCAGCTCCACGGACAGTTCGCCGGGGACCGGTCGCGAAAGGAGATGCTCGTCGAGCACGGCTTCCGCCTGCCGTCGGCCATGGACAACCGGCCGCTGCGCTTCGAGGAGCTCGAGTCGCGCGTCAACCAGTGCATCTTCATGTCCGCGACGCCGTCGCCCTACGAGATCTCGGTCTCCTCCAACGTCGCCGAGCAGGTCGTGCGTCCGACGGGCCTCGTCGACCCGGAGGTCGTGATCAAGCCGACGAAGCACCAGATCGACGACCTGATCTCCGAGATGGAGACGACGATCGCGCGCGGCGAGCGCGTGCTCGTCACGACGCTCACGAAGAAGATGGCCGAGGATCTCACGGACTACCTTCTCGAGTCCGGGCTGAAGGTCCGGTACCTGCACTCGAACGTCGACACGATCGAGCGCATCGAGATCGTCCGCGACCTTCGCCTCGGCGAGTTCGACGTGCTCGTCGGCATCAACCTGCTGCGCGAGGGCCTCGACCTGCCCGAGGTGTCGCTCGTCGCGATCCTCGACGCCGACAAGGAGGGGTTTCTCCGCTCGGCGACGTCGCTCATCCAGACGATGGGCCGTGCAGCTCGGAACGTCTCGGGCAGGGTCGTGCTCTACGCGGACGTCATCACGGACTCGATGCGCGCCGCGATCGGCGAGACCGAGCGGCGGCGCGAGCTCCAGCGCGCGTACAACGCCGCGCACGGGATCGACCCGCAGACGATCCGCAAGGCGGTGACGGACCTCGTCGCGCAGTTCCGCTCGGCGGCCGGCACCGGTGAGCTCGTCGCAGCGGGCGGCGCACCGCTGCCGACCGGCGGCGCGAGCCGCTCGGACCGGTCGCGCCGCGCCGGGCGCCGCGCCGCGGAGCGC
>DAHUXW010000003.1 GCA_027306925.1 Acidimicrobiaceae bacterium
CCTCCTGGCCGAGGCCGAGGTGGCTCGTGCCCTTCACGAGCCCGGAGAGGAACAGGTCGTAGGCGCGCTTCTCGAACGCGCGCATCTCGAACATCCTGCGGTAGAGGGCGAGGCGGGTCGCGCGGTCGGCGACCGGGACGGACGCCTTCTCGGCGGCGGTCTCGGGCCCCTCGTCGTGCACCGGCGCACGCTGTCCGAACATCGGTCCCTCCTTCGCGTGGGTGGCGACCCGACCGGTCACCCTTGGGTCGTCGTGTGCTCCGGCGTCACGCGGCCGACGACCCGGACGTCGCCGGGCTGCGGCCACGGGTAGACGTCCTCGTTCAGGTACTTCTTGGCCATCTTGTTGATGAACGCGCCGTCCGGGTCGTCGTCGAACACGACCGTGCCGCGGATCTCGATGTACCGGTAGGGGTTCTCCGGGTCCGTGACCGACAGCGCAACGTGGCCGTCGCGCAGGAGGTTCTTGTACTTCTGGCGACCGGTGGTCTGGCTGAAGAGGAGCTGCGAGCCGTCCCAGTCGTACCAGACCGGGGAGCTCTGCGGCCGGCCGTCCGGTCCCACGGTCGCGATGTGCGCGAAGCCGTTCTTCGTGAGGATGTCAACGTGTGAAGCAGGGACTGCGCTCGCGTCGGTCATCGGTGTCTCTCCCCCGTGTGCGGTTCGGCTCGGACTGCGCCCTCACGTTACGGGGCACACTGTCACTGCACAAGACGGGAGCCAAGGGCGCGCCCCTCCCGCCGGAGCGCGCCCTTCGGGAGCACGCCCGCGTCGCGGGCGCCGGCGCCGGGAATCCGCAGCAGTACGAGAAACACCGGCTCCTTCGCGACCAGCGGGCCGCGGGTCCGGGGCGCGCCCGCACGCGCCCGGCTGCCCGCCGCGCGTTCATCGCTGCTTGACATGGCGCTTGACACCGCGGGACGGGCCGGAGTAGGAACCTGCACGGGTCGCGGGGCTCCGGGGCGGACGTCGGCGACACGCGTGCGACGGTCCGCCCGAGGTGCCGGCGACGCCGGTGACCGCGCGTCGTTCGAGGAGACTTGGGGGCTTCGATGAGGTTCGACTTCACCGGCAAGGTCGCGGTCGTCACCGGGGCGAGCTCGGGCATCGGCGCGGCGACCGCCCGCCTGCTCGCGAGCTCGGGTGCGGCGCTCGTGCTCGTCGGGCGCGACGCGGGGCGGCTGCACGAGGTCGCGGGCACTTCGCCCGACACGCGGGACGCGGTCGCGGTCGCGGTCGACCTCGCCGAAGTGGGTGCCTCGGGCGAGGTCGCGCGCGCGGCCGCCGACGCGTTCGGGACGGTCGACGTCGTCGTCCACTGCGCCGGGCTGCTCGAGATGGCGCCGGTCGCGGACGTCGACCCTGCGAGCATCGAGCGGATGTGGGCGATCAACGCCCGCGCCCCGATGCTGCTCACGCGGAGCCTCGCGCCCCACATGGGCGACGGCTCGGCGATCGTGTTCGTGTCGTCGACGGTCGCGCACGTCGGCTTCGGGAGCTACGCGCCGTACTCGGCGACGAAGGGCGCCCTCGAGGCGTTCGCGCGCGCCCTCGCCGTCGAGCTCGCACCGCGGACGCGGGTCAACGTGCTCGCTCCGGGATTCGTGGCCACCCCGATGCTCACCGACCAGTACCCGGCGCGCCCGGCCTCGAGTCGTGGGTCGTCGAGAGGACGCCGCTCGGCTTCATCGGCTCCGGCGAGGACCTCGCCACGAGCATCCTCACGCTGTGCGACCCGGAGTCGAGCCGCTACGTGACCGGGTCGACCCTCGTCGTGGACGGCGGCTGGGTCGCGAAAGGCTGAGACGGACGGGCCCTCGAGCGCCGGGCCGGCGCGGGAGGGCTCAGACGCCGGGGCTGCCGTCGACGAGCGACCGCCGCCCGATGATCAGCCAGACCGCCTCGGCCGGCGTGTCACCGCGGTTCTCGAGCCGGTGCGGGGTGGAGGCGTCGAACATCACCGAGGTCCCCGGATCGCACACGACCTCGTCGAAGCCGACCGTGATGTGCAGCGTGCCGCTGGTCATGTAGCCGAACTCGATCCCCTGGTGCCGGGTGTGCTTGCCGGCCGCCGTCGACGACGCGCCGACCTCGTATCGGACGTAGAGGAACTCCATCCCCGGGACGGAGTAGGGCGTGAGCCGCTCCCACCGCACGCCCGACTCGAGCTCGAGGAACGCCCGCCCGCCCGCGTGCTCGACGCCGAGCGGGCTCCACGCGCCGCCGAGCATCGGGGGCGTGTCGCCCTTCGACCACATCGTCACCCCGGTCGGCGGCAGCAGGCCGGCGAGGTCGATGACGGGCCGCGCGCCCGCGTCGCGGGTCGCCACGCCCTCGCGCGCCGCGACCTCCTCGCGCCCGGCCGCGGCCGTGCGCCGCGCGCGCGGTCCGGACGCCTCCGCGCGCGCGAGGGCGGGAGCGGGAGCGGGGTCGAGCTTCGGCGAGAACAGGTTGTCGAGCGACAGCTCCAGCTCGGTCACGAGCGCCATGAGCGTGCTCACCGACGGCCGGACTCGACCGTTCTCGACCTGGGAGACGAGGCTCGCCGACACGTTGATCCGGCGCGCGAGCTCGCGGAGGCTGAGGCCGCGGCTCTGACGCTCCATCCGCAGGCGCGCGCCGAGCACCCGGTGCTCGACGGCATCGGACACGCTCTCCTCGCGAGTCGGATCCGGGGATGCGGCCTTCGCCATCAGTGGGCCCTCTGTCGTGCGGCTGCTCGAGCGGTCACCGCGACGCTCGCGAGCCGGGCGCGAGCGAACCGCGCGCGCCATCGCAGTCGACGGTACCGAGGATCATACCGCCGGGCCCGACGGGCACCCCCCGGCCGCCCTGCTACTTGTTCTCGTAGACGGGCGGAAGCCAGCGGCCCGGATGTTCGATGCCGGCCTTGGCCATCAGCCGGTCGCGGGCGTCCTCGGCCAGCTTGCGCACGCGCCCGAACTCGTGGTCGACGAGCCGACCGTCGCGCTTCACGACGCGCCCGTCCACGAGCACGGTGTCGACGAGCATCGGGTGCCCCGACTCGACGACCGCACCCGCCGGGTAGTTGAGCGGCTGCATGCCCCAGGTGTCGGTCCGGACGAGGATGATGTCGGCGCGCTTTCCCGGAGTGAGCGAGCCGACCGCGTCCCCCATCCACGCGCCGGTCGCGCCGCCCTGGGTCGCGCAGCGCACCACGTCGACCGAGGTGATCGGCAGCGGGTCGACCGCCCGGTCATCGTCGAGCGCCTGCACGTTCACGAGGTAGCGCGACCCGGCGAGCACGGCCCGCATCGCCGAGAACATGTCGCCCGCGACCGACGCGCACGTGTCGATCGACAGCGACGTCGGAATGCCGCGGTCGAGCGCGCGCAGCGCCGACAGCCTGCCGTGGCCCATGTGCATCTCGAGCTCCGGCGAGATCGACACCGCTCCGCCGGTGTCGCGGATGATGTCGAACTCCTCGTCGGCGAGCGCGTTGCAGTGCACGTAGGTCGTGCGCTCGCTTGCGAGCCCGTGCTCGTGCATCCATCGCACGGGAAGCCCCTTGCCCCACGCGCCGTCGCCGACGTGGACGGTGACCGGGATGTCGAGCTCGGCGGCGAGCCCGAAGTCGGCGAGGGTCACCTCCTTCGTCGCAAACTGCGGGCCGCGCGGCGCGAGCGCGAGCCGCACACGACCCGTGCCGCTCGAGAACCACTGCCCGGCGATGCGCACGACGTCGCGCGACTGCGGCACGTCGCTGATCGGCAGCCACTCGTCGTTCGAGTTCCCGTATCCCCACACCGCGCGGATCCCGGAGTCGAGCACCGCCTGGATCGCGGCGTCCGCGTGCTCGGGCGTGTTGTTGTTGTGGGACCAGTCGACGATCGTCGTGACCCCGCTGTCGAGCGCGTCGAGCATCGCGAGCAGGTTGGCCGCGTACATGTCCTCGGGCTCGTACAGCCGCCCGAACACGCCGCGCACGCCGGAGAAGTACTGAGGCAGCGTCCAGTCCGTCGAGATGTGGCGGATGAGCGACTGCCAGCTGTGGCGGTGCGTGTCCACCAGGCCGGGGAGCGCGATCCGGTCCGTCCCGTCGATCTCGAGCGCGTCGACCTCGCCGAGATCGGGCGCGACCGCCGATATCGTCGAGCCCTCGACGAGGACGTCTCCGCGGTCGAGATCGCCGACCTCCGGGTCCTGGCTGAGCACACGAGCCCCCCGGATCACGTAGCGAGAACCGTCCCCCACTGGTCCACCCCCTCGTCCCGAGCGCGCCCACGACGGCCGCGCTGCCTCGTACCCGGCGCGGAGCCGGCGCGGCACGCGACCTACGCGCCCACAGCCGTTCCCGACGACGTCCGCGCGGGCACGTTAGTGAAGCCGCGCGTGGTGGTCAATGCCGCTGTACATCGGAGCGCGCCCGCCACGCCGGCGGCGTGCGCGGCGCGGCCCGCGGGCGGCGGCGCC
>DAHUXW010000007.1 GCA_027306925.1 Acidimicrobiaceae bacterium
GCCCGCCCGCCGCGCGCCCGCCGGCCCGCTCGCCGCGCGGCCCAGTCGTTAGAATCACCCACCGTGCAGATCGCAGCCGGATCGGACCACGCCGGCTTCGCGCTGAAGCAGCAGCTCGCCGAGCTCCTCGCCGGCGCGGGCCACGACGTGCTCGACCTCGGCACCGGCAGCGAGGAGCCCGTCGACTACCCCGATTTCGGAGCGGCCGTCGGCCGGGCGGTCGCGCGCGGCGACGCCGCGCTCGGCGTCTGCGTGTGCGGGACCGGCATCGGCATCGCGATCGCTGCGAACAAGGTCGACGGCGTGCGCGCGGCGGTCGTGCACGACGTGACCTCGGCCCGGCTCGCGCGCGAGCACAACGACGCAAACGTCGTGTGCTTCGGCTCCCGGGTCGTCGGGCCGCTCGTGGCGGCGGACGCGCTCGGCGCGTTCCTCGCGGCGAGCTTCGCCGGCGGCCGCCACCAGCGCAGGGTCGACAAGATCGGAATCCTCGAGGAGGACGCGTGAACACCTACGACGCCGACGACGCTCTCGCGGGCGACCCCGAGGTCGCCGCGATCCTCGCGTCCGAGCTCGAGCGCCAGCGGTCGACGGTCCAGCTCATCGCCTCGGAGAACTTCACGTCGCGGGCCGTGCTCGCGGCGACCGCGTCGGTGCTCACGAACAAGTACTCGGAGGGCTACCCCGGCCGGCGCTACTACGGCGGCAACGCCTTCGCGGACGAGGTCGAGAGCCTCGCGCGCGATCGCGCCGCGGCGCTCTTCGGCGCCCCCCACGCAAACGTGCAGCCCCACTCCGGCGCCTCGGCCAACGTCGCGGCCTACCTCGCGCTCGTCGAGCCGGGCGACACGATCCTCGCGATGCGCCTCGACCAGGGCGGGCACCTCACCCACGGGTCGCCGGTGAGCATCACGGGAAAGACCTACCGGTTCGTCTCCTACGGCGTGACCCCGGCCGCGGACGACGGGTCGGGCGAGCGGATCGACCTCGACCAGCTGCGGGACCTCGCCCGGAGCGAGCGGCCGCGGCTCATCGTCGCGGGGACGACCGCGTACTCGCGTGTCATCGACCCGCGCCCGTTCCGCGAGATCGCCGACGAGGTCGGCGCGCTGTTCATGTTCGACGCGGCGCACCCGGCCGGGCTCATCGCCGGCGGGGCGCACCCGAGCCCGGTCGGCATCGCGGACGTCGTCACCTTCACGACGCACAAGACGCTCCGCGGGCCGCGGGGCGGCGCGATCCTCTGCGGCGAGGAGCACGCCCGGGCGGTCGACGCGGCGGTGTTCCCGGGCCTGCAGGGCGGCCCGCTCGAGCACGTGATCGCCGCGAAGGCCGTCGCGTTCGCCGAGGCCGCCCGGCCGGAGTTCAAGGAGTACGCGGCGCAGGTCGTCCGCAACGCGGCCGCGCTCGCGGACGCGCTCGTCGAGGAGGGGTTCCGCCTCGTCGCGGGCGGCACGGAGAACCACCAGGTGATCGTCGACCTGCGCGCGTTCGACCCCGAGCTCACGGGCAAGGCCGCGCAGGAGGTCCTCGACCGCGCGGGAATCACGTGCAACCGCAACCAGATCCCGGACGACCCGCGCTCGCCGTTCGTCACGAGCGGACTGCGCCTCGGCTCGGCCGCGGAGACGACCGCGGGCATGGGCGAGCAGGAGATGCGCGAGGTCGGCGCGCTGCTCGCGCGCGTGCTGCGCGGACGCTCGGACGACGAGGTCGTCGAGCGGGTGCGCGCCGAGGTCGCGGCGCTCTGCGGGCGGTTCGACCCCTACCCGCCGGGCCGGGCGAGCGAGAGCCGCTCCTAGGTGATCGCGTACGGCGACTACGCCATCGTCTTCGCCGTCGCCGCCGTCACGACCTTCCTGCTCACCTTCCCGCTCCGCCACCTCGCGTTCCGGATCGGCGCCGTGGCCGCGCCCGGCGAGGCGAAGGTCCACGTGCGGCCGACGCCGACGATCGGCGGCGCGGCGATGGTCGTCGCGTTCGTCGTCGCGATGGTGGTCGCGTCCCGCCTCGACGGCCTGCAGGGGATCTTCAGCGGGTCGTCCGAGCCGCTCGGGCTCGTGCTCGCCGCGGTCGTGACCTTCGCCGTCGGCTTCGTGGACGACGTGCGCAACATCTCCGCCCCGGCGAAGGTCGCGGGCCAGGTGCTCGCCGCGATGATCCTCGTCTTCCTCGGCGTGACGATGTACTGGTTCAAGATCCCGTTCGTCTCGGGGATCATCGCCCTCACCCCGTCCGTGCTCCCGCTCGTCACGGCCCTCTGGGTCGTCGGCATGGCGAACGCGGTGAACCTCATCGACGGCCTCGACGGTCTCGCGGCGGGCATCGTCGCGATCGCGGCGGGCGCGCTCTGCGTCTACGGCCTGCAGCTCGTCCGCCTCGGCGACCTCACCGGCGGGACCAACGAGCTCGGGCCGCTCACCGCGGCGATCGCCTGCGGGGTCTGCGTCGGCTTCCTCCCGCACAACTTCCACCCCGCGCGCGTGTTCATGGGCGACAGCGGGGCGCTCTTCCTCGGTCTGCTCATGGCCGGTGCGACGATGGTGATCGGCGGCCGCACCACCAACGCGGCGGGCGGCCCGAGCGCTGTGGGCCAGCACGACGTGAGCGGTCTCACGTTCTTCAGGTTCGCGCCGCTGTTCATCCCATTCTTCATCCTCGGGGTGCCGATCCTCGACACCGCGTTCGCGATCGTGCGCCGGACGGTCCGGCGCACGGGCGTCGCGGAGCGCGACCTCGGCCATCTGCACCACCGGCTCGTGCGCCTCGGCCACGGCCACCGGCGTGCGGTGCTCATCCTCTGGGCGTGGACCGCGCTGCTGTCGGCGTTCGCGCTTGTCCCGATCTTCGACTCGCGCGCGAACGTCGTCGTGCCGTTCGCGGTCGCGGTCCTCGTCGTCGGCCTCTACACGGTCTTCCGGCCCGGTCGTCACGCGCACGCGCCCGGCCCGGCCGGGCCGTCGCCCTCGGGTGGCGCGCCCGGTACCGGGCGCTCCGGCGGCCCCCCGGGTTCGCCGATCACGGTCGTCATGAGCAGCGCGGCCGGGGTCGCGGTCGCGGGCGAGCGCGACCTCAGCTCGCCGGGGCGCCGCCGGCGCCGGCAACGCCGCCGGCGCCTCCACGAGCGCCGCTCGGGCCGGCGGGCGGACACCGGCGAGGGCGGGCCGCGCCCCGGTGCCGCGCCGCTCCGGGGCCCCGCGCGTTTTGCCGGGAGCGACGCCGAGATGGAAGAGTAGGGCGCCTGTGGCCGACGGCCCGCAATCCGGTCCGTCGCTCTCCGATCTGCTGGGGCTCGGGGCGACCGCCGCAGGCTGCATCGCTCTCGGTGTCGGTGGCGGATACTGGCTAGGCTCTGCGACCGGCTCGGGCCCGGTGGTGACGTTCTCGGGTCTGGCTGTAGGGTTGATCGCCGCCGTGGCGGCCAGCTACGTGAGGATCAAGAGGTACCTGTAGGAGCCTGCAGCGCCGCCGGCCCCGGTCCCACCGGGGGTGGCCGCGCGATGCGTCATCGAGACGAGAGATGGACCGACTCGCTGCCCTGTTCGAGCAACTTCCACTGCCCGAGATCACGCGCCTGCTGCGGCGCACGGTCCTCGGCGGCATCGCCGTCGGCGTCGTCGCCCTCGGGCTGAGCGCGCTGCTCGGCCACGCGCTCGTCGGCCTCGGCGCGTGCGTCGGCCTCGCGCTCGGCGTCGTGAACATCCGCCTGGTCACCGCGTCGGTCGCGCGCGTGAACGCGCACCCCGTCGCCCGGCCGAAGCGCGTGCTCGCGTCCCAGACGCTCGCCCGGCTCGCCGCGACGACGGTGGTCGTGATCGGCCTGCTCGTGGCCTCGATCCAGGTCGGCTTCGGCACGGCCGGCGGGATCGCGCTCTTCTACTTCCTGCTCATCGCAAACCTCGTGCGATCGATCCTGAAGCACGGCGCGACCGGGGTGAGCGCGTGAGCGCGCCCGTGCTGGCCGTCGACATCCCGGTCGGCGACCACATCACCCGCCACCTGTTCGGCATGACGTTCAACGTCGATGACATCTTCTCGACGGTCGTCGCGGGGCTGATCGTCATCGGGATCGGCTTCGTGGTCCGTGCGAAGGTGACGTCCGGCGTCCCGGGCAAGCTGCAGCTCGCGTTCGAGACGATCGTCGGCGGCGTCGAGCGCCAGGTCGAGTCGTCGATGGGCGACGCCGGACGCCCGATCGTCCCGCTCGCGCTCACGCTCTTCCTGTTCATCCTCGTCGCGAACGCCCTCGAGTTCCTCCCCACGGGTCACAACCCGCAGTACCTGCCGCCCCCGACGAGCGACGTGAACTTCCCGGCGGCGATGGCCGTGTTCGTGATCCTCCTCGTGCACGCGACGTGGATCCGCACGAAGGGGCTGAAGAGCTACATCGGCCACTACTTCCGCCCGTTCCCCGCGCTGTTCCCGATCAACGTGATCGAGGAGATCACGAAGCCGATCACCCTTACGCTCCGGCTCTTCGGCAACATCTTCTCCGGCGGCCTCATGCTCGTGCTCATCGCCGACCTGCTGCCGGCGAAGCTCATCGCGCCGATCCCGGTGCTCGACGTCGTCTGGAAGATCTTCGACGGTCTGTTCGTCGGGCCGGTCCAGGCGTTCATCTTCGCCCTGCTCACGATCCTCTACTTCGAGTCCGCGATCGCCGGCGGACACTGAACCGCCGCCGCGGCGAGCCGCGGCGCCCGGAGCGAGCTCTCCCCGACCACCTACTCACAGGAGAACACACATGGCAGACACCACCCAGCAGGCGATCCAGCTCGCCGGTGCGATGGTCGGCGGCGGGCTCGCCCTCGGCGGCGGTGCCATCGGCGCGGCGATCGGCGACGGCCTGGCGGGCAGCCAGACGATCGCGGGCGTCGCGCGTCAGCCCGAGGCGCAGGGTCGCCTGTTCACGATCATGTTCATCATCGTCGGGCTCGTCGAGGCGATGTACTTCATCAACCTCGTGTTCATGGCCCTGTTCGTATTCGTCCTCTACAAGAAGTAGCGAGACGCGATGCCCCCTGGTGGCCCCGGCGCCTCGCCGGCCCACGCCGTGCCGTTCGCGCCCCACGCGGCGACGACCGCGTCGATCTTCCTCGTCCCGAACGGGACGTTCTTCGCGGAGCTCGTGCTGTTCATCGTCGTGCTCGGCGTCGTGGCGAAGTTCATCCTCCCGCCGCTGCGTGGCGCGATGGACGAGCGCGCCCGCGTCGTGCGCGCCGCGATGCAGGCGAGCGACGAGGGCGAGGCCGAGGCGGACCGGCTCGTCGCTCAGCGCCGTGAGGTGCTCGAGCGCGCCCGTGCGGAGGCACGCGCGCTCGTCGAGCAGGCGGGGACCGCCGCGGCCGAACTCTACGAGGCCGCGCGCGCCGCGGGGCTCGCCGAGCACGAGGCGATCCTCGCGGAGGCCCGGCCACGCATCGAGTCGGAGCGCCGGGGAGTCGAGGAGGCGCTGATGGCCCGCATGGGCGAGCTCGCGATCGCGGCCGCGTCCGGTGTCGTCGGCGCGCGCATCGACGACGAGCGCCACCGCGAGGTCATCCACGCGGCGCTCTCTCGCGCGGCCGCGGCCGCCGGCACCGCAGGGGAGGGCTGACCGTGCTCCTCGCCTCGGAGAACTTCGGCCTCTCCTACGTCCTCGAGGTCGTCGGCCTCGCGTTCGTCGTCGCGTTCGTCGTCCGCAAGGTCGTGCCACCGCTGCGGGCCGCGATGAACCGCCAGGAGGCCGCGATCCGCGCCCAGCTCGCCGCGGGCGACGAGGCCCGCGCGGCCGCGGAGCGCCTCGTCGCGAGCCGACGCGCGGAGCTCGAGCGCGCTCGGGCGGAGGCCGGGACCATCGTCGCGCAGGCTCGCGAGAGCGCCGAGCCGCTCGCCTCGGACGGCCAGCGCCGCGCCGAGGAGGAGCGCGCGCGCCTCGTCGCGCGCGCCGCGGTCGCGATCGAGCTCGCCCGCGCCCAGGCGCGGGACGAGGTCACGAGCCGCGTCGCGGCGCTCGTGATCGTCGCCGCGGAGGCGGTCGTGGAGGCCGAGCTCGACGGCGAGATGCACCACCACCTCATCGCACAGGCGATCGCCGCCGCCGAGTCCGAGGTTCGCTGAGCGTGCGCGACCTCGTGAGGGGCTATGCGGCCGCCACGTTCGAGACCGCCGCGACGTCCGGGCACGGGGCCGACGTGCCGGTCGAGCTCGCGTCCTTCGGCGAGGTGCTCGTCGAGCACAGCGACCTGCGTCAGGTCCTCGGCGACTCGACGATCGAGCCCTCGATCCGCCGCGCGGTCGTCGCGGATCTTCTCGAGGGGAGGGTCGCGCCGGAGACCGCGGCGCTCGTGCGCTTCTGCGTCTACTACGAGCGGCCGAGCGAGCTCGGGCCGACGGTCGGCACGCTCGTCGGCCTCGGCGAGGCTGCGGCGCGTGCCGGCGACGCGGCGCTCGTCGACCCCCCGGCCGGCCGGGGGGCCGCGCGCGAGCGGCTGCGCGGCTACACGGAGCGCGTGTTCCAAGAGCTCACGCGCCGCGAGGAGATCGACACGGTCGAGGACGAGCTCTTCGCGGTCGCGCGCCTGCTCGACGGCCAGCCCGCGCTTCGCCGGGCGCTCGCGGACCCAAACGTCGAGTACCGCAGCCGCTCGGACGTCCTCGGCGACCTGATCGGCGGCAAGGTGGCGCCCGCGACGCTCCGCCTCGGTCGCTACGTGCTGCGCGCGGGCCGGACACGGGACATCGTCGGCACGTTCGAGTGGCTCGTCGAGCTCGCCGCACGCGAGCGGGGGCGCCGCGTGGCCGAGGTGCGCTCGGCGGTCGTGCTCGACACGGCCGAGCAGGAGCGGCTCGCCGCGGCCCTCGCGGCGCTCGTCGACCGCCCCGTCGAGGTGCGCGTCGTGATCGACCCGTCTGTCGTCGGCGGGATCCTCGTCTCCGTCGGCGACCTCGTCATCGACGGCACCGTGCGCCTCCGCTTCGAGCGGCTCCGCGACCTTCTCGCGCAGCCGAGCTGACCGATCCACAAGGGAGAGTCCCCATGGCAGAGCTGACCTTCGACGCCGACGAGATCGCGGCCGCGCTCGACCGCCACGTCACGGGCATGCGCCAGGACGTGGCCGCCGAGCAGGTCGGGCGCATCGCCGAGGTCGGCGACGGCATCGCGCGGGTGACCGGGCTCCCGCACGCGTCGGTGAACGAGCTGCTCGAGTTCGAGAACGGCGTCGTCGGCCTCGCGCTGAACCTCGACGAGGATTCGATCGGCGCAGTCGTGCTCGGCGAGGTCGACGGGCTCGACGAGGGCCAGGTCGTCCGCTCGACCGGGACGATCCTGTCGGTCCCGGTCGGCGACGCGCTGCTCGGCCGCGTCGTGAACCCCCTCGGCGAGCCCATCGACGGCAACGGCCAGCTCGCCGCGACGACGATGCGCCGGGTCGAGATCCAGGCGCCGGGCATCGTGGACCGTCAGCCGGTCACCGAGCCGCTCCAGACCGGCATCAAGGTGATCGACGCGATCACCCCGATCGGCCGCGGGCAGCGCGAGCTGATCATCGGCGACCGCAAGACCGGAAAGACGACGATCGCCGTCGACGCGATCATCAACCAGCGCGGCAAGGGCGTGAAGTGCATCTACGTCGCGATCGGCCAGAAGGGCTCGACCGTCGCGCAGATCGTCTCGACGCTCGCGGAGTACGGCGCGCTCGAGTACACGGTCGTCGTGGCCGCCGCCGCGTCCGAGCCCGCCCCGTTCCAGTACCTCGCGCCGTACGCGGGGTGCGCGATGGGCCAGCACTGGATGGAGAACGGCGAGCACGCGCTCGTCGTCTACGACGACCTCTCGAAGCAGGCCGACGCGTACCGCCAGATCTCCCTCCTGCTCCGCCGCCCGCCGGGCCGCGAGGCCTACCCGGGCGACGTCTTCTACCTGCACAGCCGCCTGCTCGAGCGCGCCGCGAAGCTCTCCGACGAGCGTGGGGGCGGCTCGCTCACCGCGCTGCCGGTCATCGAGACCAAGGCGGGCGACATCTCCGCGTACATCCCGACGAACGTGATCTCGATCACCGACGGCCAGATCTTCCTCGAGACGGACCTGTTCAACTCCGGCGTCCGCCCCGCGATGAACATCGGGAACTCGGTCTCGCGCGTGGGTGGCGCGGCCCAGATCAAGGCCATGAAGTCGGTCGTCGGGTCGCTGAAGATCGACCTCGCGCAGTTCCGCGACCTCGAGGCGTTCGCGACGTTCGGCTCGGAGCTCGACAAGGCGTCCCAGGCGCAGCTCGACCGCGGCTACCGGCTCACCGAGCTGCTCAAGCAGGGTCTGAACGACCCGATGCCGGTCGAAGAGCAGGTCGTGGTGATCTTCGCGGGCGTGAAGGGCCACATCGACGACGTCGCGGTCGAGGACATCACGCGCTTCGAGGCCGCGCTGCGTGCGCACATGCGCGCCGCGCACCCCGAGATCCTCGAGCAGATCCGCGAGAAGGGGACGCTCCCCGACGAGTCGGCGGTCGCGGCCGCGATCGCCGAGGTGAAGTCCGCGTTCTCCTCGGGCGCCGAGCCGGACGCGACCCGCGAGGACGGGGCGGCCTGAGCGATGGCGGGTGGACAGGAGCGCGAGCTCCGGCGGCGGATCCGCACCGTCGAGTCGACGAAGAAGATCACGCGCGCGTTCGAGCTCATCGCGGCCTCGCAGATCGTGCGCGCCCAGGGCCGGATCGCGGGCGCCCGCCCGTACGTCGCGGGCATCGAGCGCGTGCTCGGCACCGTCGCGGCCGACGCGTCCGGCGCCGGGCGCCTCGTCGGGACGCCCGAGAGCGTGCAGCGGGTGCTGCTCGTCATCGTCGTCGCCGACCGGGGCCTCTGCGGCGGCTACAACACGATCGCGCTGCGCACCGCCGAACGGCTGATCCGCGCGGGCGAGTCGGAGGGCCGCTCGTACACGGTCGTGACCGTCGGGCGCAAGGCGCAGTCCTACTTCCGCTTCCGCGGCCGGCCCGTCGACCGTGCGTTCACCCAGATGACCGACCGCCCGGCGTTCGCCGACGCGCGGGCGGTCGCGGCCGAGGTCGTCGGGCCGTTCCTCGACGGCGAGGTCGATCTCGTCCAGCTCGTGTCGTGGCGATTCCACTCGGCGGGCGTGCAGAGCGTCGTCACGCGCCAGGTCCTCCCGCTCGTCCCGGCCGGCGCCTCCCCGCCCGGCGCCGCGCACGGCGACGACGCCCAGTCGGTCGAGCCGGCCGGCGCCCCGGGCTTCTACGACTTCGAGCCCGCGCCGGAGGAGCTGCTCCAGCTGCTCGTGCCGCAGTACGCGGAGGCCGTGCTCTACCAGGCGCTGCTCGAGGCGTCCGCGTCCGAGCACACCGCGCGCCAGCGCGCGATGGCCGCGGCGACGGAGAACGCCGAGGAGTTCATCACGACGCTTCGCCGCGTGATGAACCGCGTCCGTCAGGACGCGGTGACGACCGAGATCATGGAGATCGTCGGCGGGGCCGAGGCGCTCCGGCAGGCGGGTCCGACCGGCTACGTCGACATCGACGACGAGCACACCGAGGAGCAGAGCGCATGACCACCACCGAGGCTCACCCCACCCACGCGACGAAGGCCGTCGAGAACGGCCGCGTCGTCGCGATCGCCGGGCCGGTCGTCGACGTCGAGTTCCCGCCGCACGCGCTGCCCGAGATCAACGTCGCCCTCGAGATCGACCTCGAGCTCGGGGGCGAGCGGTCGGTGATCGTCGCCGAGGTCGCCCAGCAGATCGGCGAGGGTCGCGTCCGCTGCATCTGCCTGCGCGCGACCGACGGTCTCGAGCGCGGCGCGGTCGCGCGCAACACGGGTCGCGGCATCACGGTCCCCGTGGGCGACGCGGTCCTCGGCCACGTGTTCAACGTCGTCGGCGAGCCGCTCGACACCGACGACATCGGCGAGATCGACGACCGGTGGGAGATCCACCGGAGCGCGCCGCCGTTCGCGGACCTCGAGCCGCGCCGGCAGGTCCTCGAGACCGGAATCAAGGTCATCGACCTGCTCGAGCCGTACGTCCAGGGTGGCAAGATCGGCCTGTTCGGCGGTGCGGGCGTCGGCAAGACCGTGCTCATCCAGGAGATGATCCGCCGCGTCGCGCAGCAGCACGGCGGCGTGTCGGTGTTCGCCGGCGTCGGCGAGCGGACCCGTGAGGGAACCGACCTCTGGCTCGAGATGCAGGAGTCCGGGGTCATCGAGAAGTGCGCGCTCGTCTACGGCCAGATGGACGAGCCACCCGGCGTCCGCCTTCGGGTCGCGTTGAGCGCGCTCACGATGGCCGAGTACTTCCGTGACGTGAAGAACCAGGACGTGCTCCTTTTCGTTGACAACATCTTCCGCTTCGTCCAGGCGGGGTCGGAGGTCTCGACGCTGCTCGGGCGCATGCCGTCCGCCGTCGGCTACCAGCCGACGCTCGCGAGCGAGATGGGCCAGCTCCAGGAGCGGATCACCTCGACCAAGGGCCGCTCGATCACCTCGCTGCAGGCCGTGTACGTGCCCGCGGACGACTACACGGACCCGGCGCCGTTCACGACCTTCACGCACCTCGACGCGACGACCGAGCTCTCGCGCCAGATCGCCGCGCTCGGCATCTACCCGGCCGTGGACCCGCTCGCGTCGACGAGCAACATCTTGGCGCCCGAGGTCGTCGGGGACCGCCACTACTCGTGCGCACAGGCCGTGAAGCAGGTCCTCCAGCGCTTCCGCGAGCTCCAGGACATCATCGCGATCCTCGGCCTCGACGAGCTGTCCGAGGAGGACCGGCTCACGGTCTCGCGGGCCCGCAAGATCCAGCGCTTCCTGTCCCAGCCGTTCTTCGTCGCGGAGGTCTTCACCGGGCAGCCCGGCGTCTACGTGCCGATCGAGGAGACCGTTCGCAGCTTCGAGGCGCTCATCGGCGGCGAGCTCGACGACGTGCCCGAACAGGCGTTCCTGAACGTCGGTGGCGTCGACGAGGTCCACGCGAAGGCCAAGCAGCTCGCGGGTGCCTGAGCCGGGCGACGCGCGCACGAGCACGAAGGAGGCCTGATGGCGACGCCGTTCCACGTCGAGCTCGTCACGCCCGAGCGCGTCCTGTACTCGGGCGATGTGTCCGAGGTGTCGATGCGCACCGACGCGGGCGAGATCGCGTTCCTCGCGCACCACGAGGACTTCATCGCGGGCGCGGGGGTGACGGTCGTGCGGCTCACGACCGCCGGGGCCGCCGACGAGGCGGCGGTCGTGCGCGCCGCGGTCCACGGGGGCTTCGTCCACTTCGACCAGGACTCGAACAGGCTCGAGATCCTCGCCGGTGTCGCGGAGCTCGGCGGCGCGAGCGACGTCGATCGCGCGAGGCGCTCGCTCGAGCGCGCCGAGGCCGCCGCCGCGGGCGCGCCCGAGCACGGCACCCCGGCCGCGAGCCTCGACGAGTCCGCGTCGGCGCACGGCGCGACGATGAGCGGGACGATGCTCGCGATGCTCGCGCCGGACGAGCCCGCCGCTGTCGCGCAGCGGGCGCGGGTCCGGCTCGAGGCGGCCGAGGCGCCGCCGGCGCGCTGACCGCTCGCGACGCCCCCGGCCCGGACGCGGAGCGCGCGGCGCCGTCGCCCGGCCCGGCGCGCGCCCGGCACCGCCTGCTCGTCGCGCTCGTTCTCGAGGACGGCGCGGCGGCCGAGGTCGCAGGGCTCCGGCGCGCGCTCGCGGCCGCGCGCCCCGAGCGCATCGCCCCGCACGTCACGCTCGTCGCGCCGGTGAACGTCGCGAGCGCCGAGCTCGAGGACGTCGTGCGCGCGATCGGGCGCCTCGCGGCGTCGACGAGGCCGTTCGCGGCAACGCTCGGGCCGGTCGGTACGTTCGCACCGGAGCGGCCCGTGGTCTACCTCTCGGTGTCCGGCGCCGCGCGCGAGCTCGGCGAGCTGCACCGCGGAGCGAGCGCGGGGCCGCTCGCACCTCCTGCGGCGCGGCCGCCGCGGCCCTTCGTGCCGCACGTCACGCTCTCGTCGGCCGTCGATCCCCCGCTCGTGGAGGCCTGCCTCGCGGCGTTCGCCGGCTACGGGCGCGAGACGACCTTCACGCACCTGCACCTGCTCGAGCAGGACACTGCGGCGCCGGAGCGCCCGTGGCGGACGGTCGCGTCGCCGGCGCTCGGCGGCTCGGCCGTGCGCGCCCGGGGCGGCCGGGAGCTCGAGCTGTCGCTCGCCTCGCACCTCGACCTCGCCACGGCCGCGTGGGCGCGCGAGCGGTGGGGGGAGTACGCACGCGAGACCTACGGGGCGAGCTGGCGCCCCGACGAGCCGTTCGCGGTTCTCGCGCGCGCCCGGACCGGCGCGCCCGGTGACGCGGGCGCGCTGCTCGGGGTCGCGACCGGCGAGGTCCGTGGCGAGACGTGCGAGTGCGAGCGCCTGATCGTCGCGCCCGACTCGCGCGGCGAGGGCGTCGGGAGCCGGCTCCTCGACCACGTCGAGCGCTACGCGGCCGAGCGGGGCTGCCGGTCCGTCCGGCTCCGCACGATCGACGGCGGCGAGGCGGAGCGCTTCTACGCGGCGCGCGGCTACGTGCGCGGCGCGCTCCTGCCCAGGTGGCGCGACGGGCGTGACTTCGTGGTCATGGCCCGTGACCTCGCGGGCCGCGCCTGAGCGCCCCCGTCGCTCAGCGCGCCGCGCCGCCCCCGTCGCGCCGCGATCCCTGCGCGTAGAGGTCGTCCTGGATCCGCACCGCGGCGGCGCGCAGCAGCGGCAGGAACTCCCCGGTCATCTCCGCGATCGAGACCCGGTGCGAGTGCCCGGAGACGTTCATCGCGGCGACGACCGTGCCCGACGCGTCCCGGATCGGGACGGCGACCGATCGGAGCCCGTCCTCCATCTCCTGGTCGACGAGCGAGTAACCCTGGGCGCGGACCTCCGCGAGGAGCGCGCGCAGAGCGTCGGGGGAGACGACGGTCTGCTTCGTCCTGCGCTCGAGGTCGACCTCGCCGAGGTAGCGGTCGATCTCGCCCGGTGGCTGGTGCGCGAGCAGCACCCGGCCCATCGACGTGCAGTACGCGGGGAAGCGGGTCCCGACGGAGATCGCGATCGTCATGATCCGCTTGGTCGGCACCCGCACGACGTAGACGACGTCGTGGCCGTCGAGCACCGAGATCGACGACGACTCCCGCACCCGCGCGACGAACTCCTCGACGTGCGGCTGGGCGACGTCGGTGAGGCTGAGACCCGAGAGGTACGCGTAGCCGAGCTCGAGCACCCGCGGCCGGAGCGCGAAGATCCGGCCGTCGTTGCGCACGTAGCCGAGCTCGACGAGCGTGAGCAGGAACCGCCTCGCGGCCGCGCGGGTGAGCCCCGTCGCCTTCGCGACCTCGGTCAGCGTGAGCTCCGGGCGGTCCGGCCCGAACGCGCGGATGACCGCGAGGCCGCGCTCGAGCGACTGGACGAAGTCCGGGCCGCGCTCGCCCGGTGCCGGGTGCGCCCCGGGGCCGCCCGCGATCGTCACCGGCTCCCCTCGTCCTGCTCGCGCAACTCGCGCAGCGCATCGCCCGCCACGGCGAACGCGGCGTTCGCGGCCGGGTGCCCGCAGTACGCGGCCGCGTGCAGGAGGATCTCGGCGATCTCGTCGCGCTCGAGCCCGTTGCGCACGCCGCCGGCGACGTGCAACGCGAGCTCGTCGAGCCGGCCGAGCGCCACGAGCATCGCGATAGTGACGGCGCTTCGCGTCCGGCGGTCGAGCCCCTCCCGGCCCCACAGCTCGCCCCAGGCGTAGCGGGTGAGCAGGTCCTGGAACGACGCGGTGAGCTCGGTCGTGCGCTCGTGCGCGCGCTCGACGTGCCGGTCGCCGAGCACGGCCCGCCGGGTGGCCTCGCCACGCGCCGCGACGTCGCCGCCGAGGTGGCCGGCGAGCGCCGCGGTGAAGGCGGTGGGCTGCTCGAGGTTCGCGAGGTGCGAGGCGTCGGCGAGCACGGCGAGCGCCGCGCCCGGTACGGCCTCTGCGAGCGCGAGCGCGGCGCGTGGGGGCACGACCGGGTCGGACGCCGCGGCGACGACGAGCGTCTCGGCGCGGATCGACCGGACGTCGTCGCTCAGGTCCGTCCCGGCGATCGCGTCGCAGCACGCGGCGTAGCCCTCGGCCGAGCACGACTCGAGCATCGCCCGGACCCGGGCGAGCGTGGCCGGCGCGCGTGCCGCGAAGCCCGGCGTGAACCAGCGCGCCGCGAGTGCCGGGAACAGCGACGCGGTCCCGTCGCGGCGCACGGCCCGCGCGCGCTCGTGCCACGGGGCCGCCGGGCCGAGCTCGGGCGCGCCGCACGCGAGCACGAGCCGCTCGACGCGCTCCGGGGCGTGCGTCGCGACCCACATCACGACCATCGCGCCGAGGGACAGGCCGCAGAGCGACGCGGAGCCGATCCCGAGCGCGTCGAGCACGCCGACGAGGTCGCCGCCGAGCTCGTCGATCGTGTACGGGCCGGCGGGGGTGCCGGAGCCGCCGTGGCCGCGGGCGTCGAAGCGCACGATTCGGTAGCGGCCGCGCAGCGCCGCAACCTGCTCGTCCCACATCGCGAAGGTCGTGCCGAGCGACCCCGCGAGCACGAGCGCCGGCGCGTGCCGCGGCCCGTCGACCCGGCACGCGATCTCGACCGCTCCGACCCGGACCGTCCGGCTCGCCGCGTCGTCCCCGCTCACCGCCCGTCCTCCGCCGTCGCGGCTGGGGCCTCGCGCGCCGCGCGCGTCTCGCGGTAGCACGCGAGTGCCCGCTCGGCGAAGAGCCCGGCCGAGCCGAGGTAGGAGGTGGGGTCGAGCAGCTCGTCGAGCGTCGTCGAGCCGAGGCCGGTGACGACCGCGGGCTCCTGTCGGAGCGCGTCGCGAAGCGGCGTGCGCGTCGCGAGCGCGCCCCGGCTCGCGCGCTCGACGAGCTCGTGCGCGGCGATCCGTCCGAGCGACGGCGCGAGGTGGAGCGCGACGCGCTCGCCGAGGAGGAGCCCGCCGGCCGCGTCGAGGTTCGCCCGCATCCGCGCGGCGTCGACCTCGAGCCCCTCGAGGGTCTCGGCGACGCGAGCGAGCGAGCCGCCCGAGCACTGGAGCAGCTCGCCGAGCGTCTCCCACTCGGCCTGCCACGCGCCGGCCGACCGCTCGTGCTCGTGCGCGAGGTTCCCGACGAGGAGGCCGGCGAGCGCGCCGGCGCGCCGGTTCGCCGCCGCGACTGCGGCGCCGCCGACGGGGTTGCGCTTGTGCGGGAGCGTCGAGGAGCCGCCGCGGCCCTCGAGCGCGGGCTCGAACGCCTCGGCAACCTCGGCCTGCATGAGCAGCGTGACGTCGAGGGCGATCTTCGCGGCGACGCCCGACGCGATCGCGAGCGCGGCCGCGAGGCCGGCGACGCGCGCCCGGGCCGTGTGCCAGGGGAGCCGCGGCTCGCGCAGGTCGAGCCGGCGCGCGAGGCCGGACGTGACCTCGGGGCCGGACGGGCCGAGCGAGGCGAGCGTGCCGGCCGCGCCGCCGAGCTGTACCGCGAGGCGCTCGTCACGCACCCGGGCGAGCTCGCCGCGGGCGTCGAGCAGCGCGTCGAGCCAGCCGGCCGCCTTCAGCGCGAACGTCGTCGGCAGCGCTGGCTGGAGCAGCGTGCGGGCGGTCATGAGCGTGTCACCGTGGGCCGAGACGAGCGCCGCGCACGCGTCGCACGCCCGGTCGAGCTGCGCGAGCACGAGCACGAGCGCCCGCCGCGATACGAGCATCGCGGCCGTGTCGAGCGCGTCCTGGCTCGTCGCTCCGAGGTGGACGTAGCGCGCCGCGGCATCGCCGGCCGCGTCGCCGAGCGCCCGGAGGATCGGCGGGACCGGAGTGCCCGCGAGGCGCGCGCCGCGGGCGACCTCGGCCGGGTCGAGCACGGCGCGCGCGCACGCGTCGGCGATCGCACGCGCGTGCTCGGTGGGCACGACACCCGCGTCGGCCCCCGCGAGGGCGAGCGCGGACTCGAAGTCGAGCACGGCGGCGACCCACGCCTCGTCGGACGTCGCGGCGCGCAGCTCCGCGGTCGTCGAGATCGACGCGAAGAGCGCGGTGGTCGGCTCGTCAGCCAAAGAAGACCGTCTCGGGCTCGCCACCGCTCGCCTGGATGCGGACGTCGAACCGGTACGCGCCGTCCTCGAGCGCCGCGAGGAGCGTCGCGCGGCGGGCGGGGTCGGCCACCGCCCGCAGCACCGGGTCGCGCTCGTTGGCCACGGCCTCGTCGGGAAAGTAGACGCGGGTGCGCAGCGCGCGGAGCAGCCCGCGCGCGAGGACCACGATCTCGAGGTGCGGTGCCTGGTCCTCGTCCAGCCCGCCCGGCCGGCGCGCCGGGCGGGCGGTGACGAGCTCGTACTCGCCACGGGGCCCCGTGAGGCCGCGCGCGAAGAAGGCTGTGCCGTCGCCGGCGGGGTACCCGCACGCGCCGTCGCCGTCGCCGTCGCCGTCGCGGGGCGGCGCGGCGAGCACCGTGGCCGCGTGCCACGACTCGACGACCGCGTCGGGGATCCCGACGCCGGCCCCGTCGAGGACGAACCCGGTCACGCGGATCGCGCCCGGCGCGGCGGAGCGCGACGCGAGCGGCGAGAAGCCGAGCGCGAGGTAGGGGCCGACCGTCTGCCACGGCGTCGGCCCGGTCGTGCACGGGGCCGCGCCCGCGCCCGGACGCGGACCCGGCGCGCGATGGCGCCCCGGGCCGGCTTCCGCGAGCTCGTCGGTGCCGGTCATCCGACCGGGGTCGGCCGCGGGCCGTCGAGGACGATGTCGTAGCGGAAGCCGAGCGCCGCCGCGGGCTCCCCGAGCTCGAGGTCGAGCGAGGCGACGAGCCGGGCGCGCGCCGAGGGGTCCGTGACGGAGTTGAAGATCGGGTCGAAGCCGAGCAGCGGGTCGCCGGGGAAGTACATCTGGGTCACGAGCCGGTCGGTGAACGCCCGACCGAACACCGAGAAGTGGATGTGCGCCGGTCGCCACGCGTTCGGGTGGTTGTTCCACGGGTACGCGCCCGGCCGCACGGTGACGAACCGGAAGCTGCCGTCGGGACCGGTCAGGCAGCGGCCGTAGCCGGTGAAGTTGGGGTCGAGCGCCGCGTCGTGGTCGTCGTCGCGGTGCGCGTAGCGGCCGGCGGCGTTCGCCTGCCAGACCTCGACGAGCTGGCTCGCGACCGGCCGCCCGCCGCCGTCGCAGAGGCGGCCGGCGACCACGATCCGCTCGCCGACCGGCGCGCCGTCGTGCTGGCGCGTGAGGTCGTGGTCGAGGGCGTCGACCACGCTCTCCCCGAACACCGGTCCCGTGCAGCTCTCGAGGTGGGCGGGGATCTTGAGCAGGCGGTGCCGCGGCGAGCGCAGCATGGTCGAGCGGTACGGCGGGTGCGCGTACGGCGGGTCGAGCGAGGCGGGGTCGACCTCCTCGAGCGGATCGATCTCGATGCTCACCGGTTCACCTGCCCCCCCCGGGTCGACGTCGTGCCCGTCGCAGGGCAACGTAACGCGTGTGCGACCTCGGGGCGCGTGCGGGGCGCTCCGCGTGCCGGCCGCCGGCCGGGTCACGGCCGTCGTGCGCCCGCGGCGACGAGCGCCCGGAGCGCGGCGAGCTCGTCGTGGCTCGGCGGCGCCGTCGTCGAGAGGTCGGGCGCGACGCGAAGCGGCCAGCCCGTCGCGGCGAGCGCGGCGTCGAGCGAGACGCCGGGGTGGAGCGCGCCGAGCACGAGCTCGCGGCTCACGGGGTCCGGGCGTAGCACCCCGAGGTCCGTGACGACCGCGGAGGGGCCACGGCCGCGCAGCCCGAGGCGCTCGCGGGCGCCCGGGCCGTCGCCGTGGCCGACGGTCGTGACGAAGTCGAGCTCGTTGACGAAGGTCCGGGTGCTCTGGTGCACGACGACGACGACCTCACCGCACGACGCGGCGATTTCGGGCGCGCCGCCGGCGCCGGGGAGGCGGACGCTCGGCGAGGCGTACTCGCCGATCACCGTCGTGTTCAGGTTCGCGAAGCGGTCGACCTGGGCCGCGCCGAGCATGCCGACGTCGATGTGGCCGCCCTGGAGCCAGTAGTTGAAGACCTCGGGGACCGAGACGACCGCGTCCGCGCTGTCCGCGAGCTCGCCGTCGCCGATCGAGAGCGGCAGGCGCCCCGGCTTCGCACCGATCGCGCCGGACTCGTAGACGAGCACGAGCCGCGGCGCGTGGAGGCGCCGGGCGAGATTCGCCGCAGTGCTCGGGATCCCGATGCCCACGAAGCACGTCGTCGCGTCGACGAGCTCTCGGGACGCGACGACGGCCATGACCTCGTCGGTCGTCGCGCCGGAGCCGGCAGGCGATCGCACGCCGGCGGAGCCCGGGAGTGGTGCGACGTCACCCGGCCGGGAGAGGGCCGTGTGGTCCACGCTCACCGCGTGCGCGCGCCCGCGAGCACGTGGGCGTCCATCCAGTCGAGGAACGTCCGCCGGTCCCGGCTGATCGCGTCCCACGACGCGTAGAACGCGTCGTCGCGCTCCGAGTACCCGGTCGCGTACGAGGGGCGGGTGCCCCCCGGCGCCTCGGCCACCGCGGTCACGACGAAGCTCGGGAGCACCGTCGCACCCGGGCGGGGCTCGAGCGCGTCGACGACCTCCTCGACGGTGACGAGCGTCCGGCGGGCCGCGAGGACCGCCTCCTTCTGGACGCCCGTGATGCCCCAGAGCTGGACGTTGCCCTCGTGGTCCGCCTGCTGCGCGTGGACGATCGAGACGTCCGGGTTCAACGCGGCGACGGCCGAGACGCGTTCGCCGGTGAACGGGCACGCGACCTCTGCGACGTTGGTCACGCCCGCCGCGAGGCCCGTGCCCGCGTACCCGCGGAGGATCGCGAACGGCAGGCCGGACGCGCCCGCGACGTAACGGTTCGCGAGCCCCGCGTGGCTGTGCTCCTCGATCTCGATCGGGTGCGGCCAGGAGTGCTCGAGCGCGTCCCGAAGCCGGTGGAGCGATCCGACCCCCGGGTTCCCTCCCCAGGAGAAGACGAGCTTGCGCACGCACCCCATGCCGATGAGCTGGTCGGAGACGATGTCGGGCGTGAGCCGGGCGAGCGTGAGGTCGCGGCGGCCCTGCCGGATGATCTCGTGACCAGCGGCGAACGGGATGAGGTGCGTGAAGCCCTCGAGCGCGACGCAGTCCCCGTCGTGCACGAGGGTCTCGACCGCCTCGTCGAGGCGCAGGAGCTCGGTCACCGGTGTCGGGACGGACCGCCCGTGGCGGCCGGGCGCCCGTGTCGCCGCGAGCGCCCGGTCCGCGCCGCGTCCTCGGCCGGCCCGGCCGTGGTCCGGGCCATGGTCGCGCCTAGAACGGGTAGCTCGCGAGCTCGCCCCGGATCGTCACCCACTGGACGTCGGTGAAGGACTCGAGGTTCGCCTCGGGGCCGCCGATCCTGCCGAATCCCGAGTCGCCCACGCCGCCGAACGGGTTGACCATCTCGTCGTTGATCGTCTGGTCGTTGATGTGGACCGCTCCCGACGGGATGCGCTCGGCGAGCGCGAGCGCCTTCGTCACGTCCCCGGTGAGGATCCCGAGCGACAGCCCGTAGGGGGTGTCGGCCGCGAGGCTCGCGGCCTCGTCGAGGCTGTCGAACGCGACGATCGGCGCGACCGGGCCGAAGATCTCCTCCGTGTAGGCGCGCGACGACGTCGGGACGTCGGCGAGCACGGTTGGCCGGTAGAAGAGGTCCTCGAACGTCCCGCCGGTCACGAGCCGGGCCCCGGCCGCGACCGTGTCGTTCACGATCGAGTGGATCTTGTCGCGCTGGCTCGCGTCGATGATCGGCCCCAGCGCGACGTGCCCGCTCGCCGGGTCGCCGACGGGCAGCGCCTCGGCGTGCTTCGCGAGCACGGCCGTGTACTGCTCGACGATCGAGCTCGCGACGAGGTGGCGCTCGGAGGTCATGCACACCTGACCCTGGTGGAAGAACGATCCCCACGCCCCGATCGACGCGGCGCGCTCGAGGTCGACGTCGTCGAGGATCACGAGCGCCGAGTTCCCGCCGAGCTCGAGGTGCGCGCGCTTCAGGTGCTGGGCGCAGAGCATCCCGACGGCCCGGCCCGCGCGGGTCGAGCCCGTGAACGCGATCACTCGCGTGCGCGGGTCCGTGACGAGCGCCTCGCCGATGTCGGCACCGCCGGGCAGCATGCAGAGCAGGCCCGGCGGCAGGCCGGCCTCCTCGAACACCCGGGCGAGGACGACGCCGCCGGAGACCGCGGTGCGCGCGTCGGGCTTCAGTACGACCGCGTTTCCGAGCGCGAGCGCCGGGGCGACGGCCCGCAGCGAGAGGATGATCGGGACGTTGAACGGCGCGATGACGCCGACCACGCCGACGGGGAGCCGCCGCGACAGGCTGAGCCGCGGCTGGGAGGACCGGAGGACCTCGCCGTAGGGGAGCGAGGCGAGCGCGCTCGCCTCGTGGCAGATCGACTCGGCGGACGCGATCTCGAAGCCCGCCTTGCCGGGGATCGACCCCGCCTCGCGCACGAGCCAGCCGGAGATCTCCTCGGACTGCTCGGCGAAGATCTGCGCGGCTCGCCGGAGCACGGCGGCGCGCTCCCCGTAGGGCGCGGCGGCCCACGCGACCTGCGCGGCGGCCGCGCGCTCGGCCGCCCTGCGGACGTCGTCCACGCTCGCGGCGCCGAGTGTCTCGAGGTGCGCGCCGGTCGCGGGCTCGATCACCGGGTACTCGCCGGCGCCGCCGCGCTCCCACCCGTCGATGAACAGCCGGCCACTCCAGATGGCGGGATCAAGCAGGCTCACGTCGGAGTCCCCTTCCGTGCTCGCGGACCCGGGGGACCGTCGCCTCGCCGGCCTGCCGCGTCTCGCCCCTGAAGTTCGTACTACGTACAGCTCGTCGTAGATCGAACACGGACATGCTCGCCGTGACCGGCGGCCTTGTCAAGGTCGCCGGCGGCTGTGCCGGGGCCGGTGGCTCAGGGGCGCGGGCGGAGCCGTTCGCCACCCTCCACGAGGCGGCGCATGAGCTCGAGGAAGCGCGCCTGCTCCTCGCGCTCGAGCGGCGCGAGGAGCGCCCGGTTCATCGCGGCGGTCCGCTCGCCGACCTGGCCGAGGACCTCGCGCCCGGGTCTGGTGAGCTGGAGCACGTTGCGCCTGCGGTCCTCGGTGTCGCGGACGCGCTCGACGAGGCCGCGCCGCACGAGCCGCGCCACGACGTCCGCGACCGTCGACCGGTCCAGCGACGCGCGCTCGCCGAGCGTCCGCTGGTCGATGTCCGGCTCGGCGCAGAGCACGTTGAGCACGACGAACTGCGGTGCGGTGACCTCGTCGGAGACCATCGCGGTCCACAGCGTGTAGCTCGCCTGCTGCAGGCGCCGGGCGAGGTGGCCGGGGTGGCCCATGAGGTCGAGCGGGCGGGCGGAGGCGCGCGTCGCCTCCGCCGGGGACCGCGCACCTCGCGCCGTCGCGCCGCCGTTCGCCGTCCCGGTCGCCGACGCCTTGGCGCCCGCCGTCCCGGTCGCCGACGCCTTGGCGCCCGCCGTCCCGGTCGCCGACGCCTTGGCGCCCGCCGTCCCGGTCGCCGACGCCTTGGCGCCCGCCGTCCCGGTCGCCGACGCCTTGGCGCCCGCCGTCCCGG
>DAHUXW010000031.1 GCA_027306925.1 Acidimicrobiaceae bacterium
CCTCCGGCCGCCGCGACCGCGGCAAGGACCGCGAGGCCCGCGGCCCGGACCGCACGCGGACCGCGGCGCGCGCGCCGCCCCGCGCTCGTGCGAGTGGGCTCCTCGGCCGGTGTCGGGTCCATGGCTCCTCGTCGTGCGTCACCGTCGGGACGCCGCGATCCGGCGACCCTTTCACAGGTGCAAAGCTCCGAGCGCCGCGATTCGCGTACGCGCTCGTTGCATTCGCGCTGTCGCCAACCTCACGGCACGTCGATCCCGCTCGCTCCTGGCGGCCTTCGCGCGCCCACAATGGCGCGACGACCACGGTGGGCGAGACACGGGGGGTGCAATTGCCCATCGTCGTCGTGACGGGGAGAATGCGGTGTGGCAAAGATCCAGAGGTCCGTCCGACTGAAGTGGCCCGTCGGGCCGCACTACCTCCGCTGGGTGGACGGCAAGGGCGCGCACGCGTGGGCGCGTTTCAAGGTGAAGTCGGCCGACTGGTACCTCGGCGCGTTGCAGATCACGGCGCGCGTCGCCGGGGACGTCGACCGCTACGCCGGCGTCGAGCTTGCGATCGACGGCACCCTGTCGTCATTGTGCGCAGCCGCAGACGCCGCGGGCTGCGCGGTCCTCGACGCGGTCGAGCGGGCGGCCGGCGTGCCGGAGGACGAGCGGGGTCAGCTCGCGGTCGCCGAATGGGGTGCCGCGCTCGAGATCGCCCGCGCCGCCGGCATCTCGCTCGCTTGCGAGCGCGCGGTCGCCGCGGCGCTCGAAGGTTCCGGCGCACGCGCTCCGGAGGGCTGGCTCGCGCAGCTTCGGCTCCTTCGCGACCGCGCTGTCCGCCACAACGTGCTCGTCCGACGCTTCAGCGTCGGCGGCGAGCCGCCGGGTCGGTTCGTCGACGTGCCCGGGCTCGGTGCCCGCCGGCCGATCGAGTACTTGAAGTCCGCCCGCACGAAGGTCGCCGAGCTCGTCGAGCTGCTCCTCTCGGACGTCGACGCGCTCGCGCACGTCGTGCCGCCGGAGACCGGGCACGACGGCCCGCGCCGCCTCGGCCCGCGCCCGTTACCCGATCTCGCCGCGCGGGCCCAGGTCCTCCGCCGCTACTGACCCGCACGCCAGGGGTGCGCGCCGCGGCGCGCCCGGGCAGGTACATTCTCCGCGGCGCCGCGCCGCGCACGGTCGGCGGGCGGAGGGCGACCCGGAAGGACCGACGATGACGAGCTGGCTGTACGACACCGTTGTCTGGACGGGTGCCTGGAAGGCCGGCGAGGACTGGAGCGAGGACCGCTTCACGGCCGGGCTCATCTCGATGCTCACGTTCAAGGGTCGTGAGGGCTGGGAGCTCGTGAACTTCTCCCGCGTCGACCATCTCGGCTCCCCGAACCCCGAGCAGGTCGTCGTCGTGTTCAAGAAGCCGCTGAAGTAGCCGGCCGGCGCGACCCCGGAGCGCGTCGTCCGCGGCCCTCAGCGGTGGAGCTGCGGGCCCGCAGGACCGTCGTCGACCTGCCAGCCGAGCGCCGCCATCTCCGCGCGCAGCGTGTCCGCCGCCGCGTAGTCGCCCGCTCGGCGGGCGTCCTCGCGCCGGTTCGCGAGGTCGGTCACGTGCTCGTCGGGGCGCTCGGACGCGGCGTGCGGCTCGATGCCCAGCACGGCGAGCAGCTCGAGCGCCGTGTGGGCGAGCACGCGTCCCGCGTCGACGTCGCCGGCGTCGAGCAGGCGATTGGACTCGCGGACCGCGACGAGCAGGTCGCCGAGCGCCCGCGGGGTCGCGAGGTCGTCGTCCATCGCGGCTTCGAACCGCCCGATGGCTCCGGCGCGCAGCTCGCGAAGCGCGCCGGCGGCGACGGGCGGCTGTGGCGCCGGGCCGACCGACCCGACGCGGCGCGCGAGCTCGTCGACTCGCGCGAGCGCCGCGCCCGCGTCGGCGAGCGCGGCCTCGCCGACCTCGAGCGGCGATCGGTAGTAGGACCGCAGCACGAGCAGCCGGTAGGCGCGAGCGTCCGACCCGGCGAGCAGGTCGGCGAGCTCGACGTAGTTGCCGAGCGACTTCAACATCTTCTCGCCGCCGACGGTCACGAGGCCGTTGTGCATCCAGTGCCGGGCGAAGCCCCGCCCCAGCGAGACGGCCTGGGCCCGCTCGTTCTCGTGGTGCGGGAAGACGAGGTCGAGCCCGCCACCGTGCAGGTCGAACGACTCGCCGAGGAGCTCGAGCGACATGACGACGCACTCGGTGTGCCATCCCGGCCGGCCCGGTCCGAACGGGGACGGCCAGGTTGGCTCCCCGGGCTTCGCCTTCTTCCACAGCGCGAAGTCGACCGGCGAACGCTTGTCGTCGGACACCGCGACCCGCGCGCCCGCGCGGAGCGAGTCGAGGCTCTGGTGCGCGAGCAGGCCGTAGCCGTCGACGGCCTCGCACGAGAGGTAGACGCCGTCGCCGGTCTCGTACGCGACGCCCTTCGCGACGAGCGCCGCGACGAGGTCGACCATCTCCTCCACGAACTTCGTCGCGTGCGGGACGGCGCTCGGCCGGAGCGCGCCGAGCGCGTCCATCGACTCCCACCACTGCTGTTCGCTCTCGAGCGCGACGTCCCGCCAGTCACGCGCCTCGACTTGCGCGCGCTCGATGATCTTGTCGTCGACGTCCGTCACGTTGGACACGTGGCGCACCGCCAGCCCGCGGTGCTCGAGGTAGCGACGAAGCACGTCGTAGACGAGCACGAAGCGCCCGTGGCCGGCGTGCGGCGGGCCGTAGACCGTCGGGCCGCACACGTAGATCCCGATCGAGCCGGCGTCCCGCTCGCCGAGCGGCGCGACGAGTCCCGTCGCTGTGTCGTACAGCCGGAGCACACGGGTACCGTACTAGGCCGATGAGCGCGCCCGACCGTACCGACGTCACGTCCGCGACCACCACGCCCGCACGGACGGGCGTGCCCGAGCGGCCCGCCCTCGAGGGCCTCGAGGAACGCTGG
The DNA here is from genome assembly GCA_027306925.1 of Acidimicrobiaceae bacterium. Lineage (GTDB taxonomy): Bacteria > Actinomycetota > Acidimicrobiia > Acidimicrobiales > Bog-793 > JAJZBW01. The sequence continues at coordinate 2,955 of DAHUXW010000031.1, forward strand.
TGCGCCCGGTGGGAAGCCGACGGCACGTACCGGTTCGACCGCGCGCGCTCGCGCGCCGAGGTCTTCTCGATCGACACGCCGCCGCCGACGGTCTCCGGCTCGCTCCACGTCGGCCACGTCTTCTCCTACACCCAGACCGACGTCGTGGCCCGGTACCAGCGCATGCGGGGCAAGGCGGTCTTCTACCCGATCGGCTGGGACGACAACGGCCTGCCCACGGAGCGGCGCGTGCAGAACTACTTCGGCGTGCGGTGCGACCCGCGCGTGCCGTTCGAGCCCGGCTTCGCGCCACCGGCCGAGCCGCCCTCGGAGCCCGCCGCGATCTCGCGGCCGAACTTCGTCGAGCTCTGCCGCCAGCTCACCGAGCGCGACGAGGTCGTGTTCGAGGACCTGTTCCGGCGTCTCGGGCTCTCGGTCGACTGGGGCACGACGTACACGACCGTGAGCGCGACCGCGCAGCGCACGTCGCAGCGCGCGTTCCTCCGCCTCGTCGCGCGCGACCAGGCGTACCGGCACGAGGCCCCGACCCTGTGGGACGTCGACTTCGCCTCCGCGGTCGCCCAGGCCGAGCTCGAGGACCGCGAGATCCCCGGCGCCTACCACCGGCTGCGCTTCGCCGGCGCGCACGGCGGTCGCGGGGTCGAGATCGAGACCACGCGACCGGAGCTCGTCCCCGCGTGCGTCGCGCTCGTCGCGAACCCCGACGACGACCGCTACCGACCCCTGTTCGGCACGACGGTGCTCACCCCCGTGTTCGGCGTGCCCGTGCCCGTGCGCGCCCACCCGCTCGCCGAGCCGGACAAGGGATCGGGCATCGCGATGGTCTGCACCTTCGGCGACCTGACGGACGTCACGTGGTGGCGGGAGCTCGCGCTCCCGACGCGGACCGTCGTCGGCCGCGACGGCCGCCTCGAGCACGCGCCGTTCGGCGAGCCGGGGTGGGAGTCGCGCGACGCCGACCGGGCGCGCGCCGCGTACGCCGAGCTCGAGGGGCGCACCGTGCGCGCCGCCCGCCGCAGGATCGTCGAGCTCTTCGCCGAGTCCGGCGACCTCGTGGGCGAGCCGCGCCCGATCACCCACCCCGTGAAGTTCTACGAGAAGGGCGAGCGACCGCTCGAGATCGTCTCGTCCCAGCAGTGGTACGTGCGGACGCTCGCGCTGCGCGATCGCCTGCTCGAGCTCGGCCGCGAGATCGCGTGGCACCCCGGCTTCATGCGCGGGCGGTTCGACTCCTGGGTCGAGGGACTGAACGGCGACTGGAACATCTCGCGCCAGCGCTTCTTCGGGATCCCCTTCCCGGTCTGGTACCCGGTCGGTCCGGACGGCTCGGTCGACGGGACCCGCCCGATCCTCGCCGCCGAGGACCGCCTGCCGGTCGACCCGTCGGTCGACACGCCCGACGGGTTCTCGCCCGAGCAGCGGGGGGCGCCCGGCGGCTTCGTCGGCGACCCCGACGTCATGGACACCTGGGCGACCTCCTCGATGTCCCCGCAGATCTCGGGCGGGTGGGAGGAGGACCCCGACCTCTACGCGCGCGTGTTCCCGATGGACCTCCGGCCCCAGGGTCACGACATCATCCGGACGTGGCTCTTCACGACCGTCGTCCGGTCCGAGCTCGAGCACGGCGGGCTGCCGTGGCGCAACGCGGCGATCTCCGGCTGGATACTCGACCCCGACCGCAAGAAGATGTCGAAGTCGAAGGGGAACGTCGTCGTGCCGAACGACCTCCTCGAACGCCACGGGACCGACGCCGTCCGCTACTGGGCGTGCTCGGCGCGGCTCGGGGTCGACACGATCTTCGACGAGCAGCAGATGAAGATCGGCCGGCGGCTCGCGATCAAGATCCTCCAGGCGACGAAGTTCGCCATCTCCCGCCTCGACGGCGGCGAGGCGGTGGGAGCGGGCGGTGCGGACGACGGCCCGGCCGCGCCCACGACCCCGCTCGACGCGTCGATGCTCGCGCGGCTCCGGGACACGGTGCGCGAGGCGACCGAGGCGCTCGACGCGTACGAGCACGCCCGCGCGCTCGAGCGCACCGAGCACTTCTTCTGGACGTTCTGCGACGACTACCTCGAGCTCGTGAAGGGCCGCGCGTACCGCGACGGGGACGCGTCGAGCTCCGCGCGGCGCTCGCTCGAGGTCGCGCTCTCGACGATGCTCCGGCTCTTCGCGCCGTACGTGCCCTTCGCGACCGAGGAGGCGTGGTCGTGGTGGCACGCGACGTCGATCCACCTGGCGCCGTGGCCCGACGCCGCGTCGCTCGACGTCCCGCCCGGCGCGCGCGCGGACCTGCTCGGCGTCGCGGGCACGATCCTCGGCGAGGTGAGGCGCACGAAGACGGTCGCGAAGCGCTCGATGCGCTGGCCCGTCGCGGGCCTCACGGTCCACGGCCCGGGCGACGCGCTCGGCCTCGCGAAGCTCGCGTCCGAGGACCTGGCGGAGGCGGCGAACGCCACGACCCTCGAGCTCGCGCCCGACGAGGGCGAACTGCGCGTTACCGTCGTGCTCGCGGAGCAGTCGGGCTGAACACCCCGCTCGCGGCCCGGAACGCAGGATCCCGGCCGCCCGACGCGTCGACGAACGAGGAGCACCACGACATGTCCCCACGCGCAGCTCACCGGCGCGTCGCCCACCCCTTCCGGCTCCCGGCGGTCGCCGCGGCCGCGTGCGCGGCCGCGGTCGCGACGTCCGGACCCGCCCTCGCGAGCGCCTCGGGCGCGAACGGCGTCGGCTCGCTCCCGGCGGCCGAGATCCTCGCGCACAGCGCCCGCGCCCTCGCCGCGCGCACCTCGATCGACGTCGCCGGCTCGATCGACGTCGCCGGCGAGGGCGTGAGCTTCGACGTGCGCTCCGCGGCGCGGGGCCGTGACGTCGCGGGCACGATCACGACGCGCGCCGGCGGGGCGGTGACCGGCCCGATCCGCTTCGTCGCGCTCCCCGGGACCGTGTACCTCGACGCCCCGGCCGCGTTCTGGCGCCAGGCGCTCACGTCCATGACGGGCGCACCGACCGGCGCCGCGGCGACCGCCGCGGTGTCCGCACTGTCGGGGACCTGGATCGCGGTGGGCGGTGCGCAGGCCAGGGCGTTCACGACCGGCTTCGGCGGGCTCACCGAGCCGGGCAAGTTCGCCCAGAGCCTGCTGTCCGGCGCCGGACCCCTCGCGAAGCACGCCCCGACGAGCGTGCGCGGACAGCGCGCCGTCCCGGTCGCGACGGGCCAGGGAGCGACGATCTACGTCGCGCTCGACGGCGCGCCGCTCCCGATCGAGGTGCGCGGCACGGTCGCGCTCGGCGCGCTCTCGGTGTCGACCGTCGCGGCGATCTCGTACCCCGCGACGCAGCACATCGTGGCGCCCGCGGGTGCGCGCTCGCTCGCCGCCGTCGCCGGCTCGGCCGGCGCCGGCTGACCCGGCGCGCCGGCCGTGGGTGACGAGCACGACCACGCCGCCGCGGCGGCGGTGACCTCGCGCGGATCGACCGCGGCCGCCGCGATCGAGGCGCTCTTCGCGGCCGAGGGCATGCAGGGCTACCTCGGCGAGCCCGTCACCCAGCGGCACCACATGCTCCTCGCGGCGACGCTCGCAGAACGCGCGGGCGCCGGCGACGAGCTCGTCGCGGCCGCGCTTCTCCACGACGTCGGCCACTTCACGCTCGCGGCCGTCGCCCGGCCCGGCGGGCCGGCCCGCGACGACCGGCACGAGCGGGTCGGGGCTCGCTGGCTCGCCCGATGGTTCGGACCTGGCGTCGCGGGTCCCGTCCGGCTCCACGTCGACGCGAAGCGCTACCTGTGCGCGACCTCGCCCGCCTACGCGTCGGCGCTCTCTGCCGCGTCCGTCCGCTCGCTCGCCCTGCAGGGCGGGCCGATGGGCGCGCTCGAGGCCGGCGAGTTCCTCGCGCGCCCGCAGGCTGCGGGCGCGGTCGCGCTGCGGCGCTTCGACGACGACGCGAAGGACCCGGCGCAGCCGGCCCGGGAGCTCGCCCACTTCCTCCCGCTTCTCGGGCGGCTCGCCCGCCCCGCCTGACGGCCGGTGCGCCCGGGGCAGGCGGCGCGCACGGGCCCGGTCAACCCTGGCGGCGCGCGTGCCGTGAGAACGAGGATGGTGCCCGCACGCTCCCGCCGCCCGTCGTGACCGACGCCGCGAGCGTGCTCGCGGGCGCGCCGCCGATCGCGGGCTACGGACCGGCGGCGGCCGACCTGCTCTCGCGCGCGTGGCCGGCGATCGACCCGGCCGTGCCCGAGCTCGTCGAGGAGTTCTACGCGGACCTCGCCGGCGCCACCGGGCCGTGCACGGTGCTCGACCGGCTCACGCCCGCCGAGCTGCGGCGGCTGAAGCTCTCCCAGGGGGAGCACCTCCGGGCGCTCCTCGACCCCGCGCTCGAGCGCCGGCGGGCGCTGGAGCGCGCGCGGCACGTCGGGCGGCTGCACGCGATGGTCGCGGTCGAGGCCGACTGGTACTCGGCGGCCGTCGGCTGCTACCTCGGGGGGATCGTGCGAGCGACCCGCGCGTGGTCGACCCCCGAGGACCGGCTCGGCCTCCACTACGTCGCGAGCACGCGGCTCGTCACCGACCTCGAAGGCGTGCTCCACGGATTTCGCGACGTGGAGGGGCGTCAGTTCACCGCGCTCGCGGAGGTGGGCCGCGTCGTCGCGCACGCGGACACGATGGCGGACCTCGCGCGCGGCGTGCTCGACGCGCTCCTGCGCCTCGACGGGGTCGTCGCCGGGTTGTTCGGGAGGCCGGACGCCGACGGCGTCTTCCAGTTCGAGGTGGGCATCGGCTCGGGGATCGAGACGTTCATGCGCGACGACGAGACGGTGCTGGCGCCGCGGATCTCGACCCACAGCACCGACGTCACGGGCCTCGGTCCCGCGGGGCGCGCGTGGCGCTCCGGGCGTGTCGAGCGCTCCGACACCTACCTGCTCGACCCGACGACCGCTCCGTGGCACGACTTCGCGCTCGAGAACGGCTGGCGCTCGAGCGTCGCGATCCCGCTGAACGCCGCGGACGGCACGCCCCGGGCGGTGCTCTCCATGTACGCGGGCTACCCGGGGTACTTCGCGTTCTCGAGCCGATCGGCACTCCTCGACCAGGTGAAGGGCATCGTCGAGCCCGCGCTCGCGCACCTCGAGCGCCGGTCCGGCCCCGTCGCGGGCGTCGTCTCGTACGCGGCCCGCGCCGCGCACCTCGCGTCGCTCGGGGCCGGCGCGGTCGTGATGCTCTTCCAGCCGATCATCGAGCTCGCGACCGGGCGCGTCGCGAAGCTCGAGGCGCTCGCCCGGCTCGGTCGCCCCGGCGCGCTCGCCTCACCCGCGGAGTTCCTCCCCGTCCTCGGCGACACCGAGCTGCTCCGGCTCTTCGAGCTCGGGCTCGACCAGGCGCTCGGCGCGCTTCTCGCGTGGGAGCGGGAGGGGCTCACGACGTGCGTGTCGCTGAACCTGCCCGCGACGTCGGGAACCGACGACCGCTACGTCTCGCTCGTCGCCGCCGCGCTCGGTCGCCACGGTGTCGAGGGCTCCCGGCTCACGCTCGAGCTCCTCGAGAGCGGCGCGATCGACGCCGATCCCGGCGCGCACGCCCGCTCGATCGCCGCGCTCCGCGCGCTCGGCGTGCGGCTGTCCGAGGACGACCTCGGCTCCGGGTACAGCTCGCTGCTACGCCTGCGCGACGTCGCGTTCGACGAGGCGAAGATCGACCAGGAGCTCGTCCGGGGAGCCGAGCAGTCCCCACGCGACGCGCTCCACTTCATCCACCCGCTCACGACCCTCGCGCACAGCCTCGGCGTCGAGGTGACCGTCGAGGGGCTCGAGACGCCCGGCCTCGTCGAGGCCGCGGTGTTCCTCGGCGCGGACTCGGGCCAGGGTTACGCGATCGCCCGACCGCTCGCAGCCGGCGACGTCGTCGCGTGGGCGCGCGACTACCGCCTCGACGTCGACCGCGAGCAGCCCCGGACGGGACTCGGCGCGCTCGCCGCGCACCTCGCCTGGGAGAACCGGCTCGCCGTGCTGTCCGTGCGCTCGGGGCTCCTCGGGCGCGGGTCTCGGACGGGCTGCCCGTTCGAAGCGTTCGTCGGCGACCTCGGGACCGCCGGCGCCGAGACCGCCACCGCGCACCGCGAGCTGCACGCAGCGACCGCGGGCGGGCTCGGGAGCCGTGCGCACGCGACGGCCTGGGAGCGCCTCGAGCGCCTCGTGACCGCGGCGTCCGGAGGCGGCCCCGCGCCGGGCGCGGCGACCGGCACGCCCCCGGGGGCCCGCTAGCCTGCGCGCCCGGCGGCGTCAGACCGCCCACGCCCCCTGTCGCGACCCGCCGCTACGCTCCGGGCATGCCACGGTGCGATTGGGCGGAGGGCGCGGACGCGATGCGCGCGTACCACGACGACGAGTGGGGCGTGCCCTCGCACGACGAGCGCCACCTGTTCGAGATGCTCCTTCTCGAGGGGGCCCAGGCGGGCCTCTCGTGGTCGACGATCCTCGCCCGGCGCGACGGCTACCGCCGCGCGTTCGCCGGATTCGACCCCGAGCGCGTCGCCCGCTTCGACGACGCGACCCTCGCGTCGCTGCTCGAGGACCCCGGGATCATCCGGAACCGGCTGAAGGTCCGCGCCGCGGTCACGAACGCACGCGCCTTCCTCGACACCCAAGCCGAGCACGGGAGCTTCGACGCCTACCTGTGGGCACGCGTCGACGGGCGGCCGGTCGTGAGCTGGCCCGGCTCGAGCGCGGAGATCCCCGCCCGCACCGAGCTGTCCGACCGCGTCGCGAAGGACCTGAAGCGGCGGGGCTTCACGTTCGTCGGCTCGACGATCGTCTACGCGTTCCTCCAGGCGACCGGCGTCGTCGACGACCACGTCCGCTCGTGCCCGGCCAAGCGGGCGACGAGCCCGGGGGGCGGCGCCTAGTCCGGCGACGCGCGCTCGAAGGCGGCCGCGAGCTGGCCGCGCTGGTCGGCCCGGGCGAGGATCGTGACGTCGTCGCCGGCCCCGAGCACGGCGTCGCCGCGCACGGGCAGGGTCTGCCCGGTGCGGACGAGAAGCGTGGTCCAGGCGTCCGCGGGGAGATCGTCGAGGTCCCGGATCGTGCAGCCGTCCGCCGGCGACCCGGTGCGGATCGTGAGCAGCTGCACCCCGGCGGGCTCGTCCCGCAGCCGCACGCCGAGCGACCAGGGTTCGAGCTCGACGACGCGCATCGGCAGGCGGAGCAGGCGCGCGACGGTCGGGGCCAGGCTGGCCTGGACGACGACGGAGAACACGACGACGAAGGCGACGATCTCCCCGAGGCTCGCGAGCGCCGCATGGAAACGCTCGATCTCGCGCGTGCAGGGGGCGCGCTCGTCGCCGAGGACGATGCCCGCGACGAGCACGGCGAGGAACCCGGAGCCGTGCGCGACCGTCGGCGCGCCGAAGAGCAGCAGGACGCTCGCGAGCGCCCGCACCGGGTACGGGCCCTCGCCCGAGAGCGGGACCTGGCGCACGAACCAGAGAGCGCCCGTCCGCCTGCGATGCCCACCGCGGCGCCCACTCCCATCTGCAGGAGGAACTCACCCCCGACCTGGGCGAACGCGCCGCCGTCCAGGCTGCCCGCGGACACGAGGCTCGCCGTCAGCGCGATGCCGGCCGGGTCGTTGGCGCCGGACTCGCCCTCGAGGATCGTGCCCGCGCGGCCCGACACGTGGCGGCGCGCGAGGACCGAGAAGACGACCGCGGGGTCGGTCGGCGCGACCGCGGTCGCGAGCAGGAGCGCCACGTACCAGACGAGACCGAACGCGAGGTGGCCGAGCGCCGCGCCGGCCGCGGCCGTGAGAGGACGAGGAGTGCGAACGGCCCGGTGTCGCCCACGGTGGTCTCCCCGGTCGAGCGCGGCTGGGTCGTTGCCGACCAGGCTCCCGGCGCACCGGGCCCGAGCCTGGCGGGGGCCTCGCGGGGGCCTCGCGGGGGCCTGGCGAGGGCCTGGCGAGGGCCTCGCGGGGCGACCGGGCGCCGGCCGCGCGTTCCCCTAGAGTCGCCGCCGTGAGCTCCCCGTTCGGGACCGTCGGGCGCCTCGCGGTCCGCTTCCGATGGCTCGTGCTGCTCGTGTGGGTCGGCGTCGCGATCGGCTCGGTCACCACCATGCCGTCGATCGCGGCGGCCGTGAACAACAACAACACGCGCTTCCTGCCAGCGACCACGCCGAGCAACGTCGCGTCCCGCCTCGCGGCGCCGTTCTACGGGGCCTCGAACAACGACGACGCGTTCGTCGTCGCCGCGACCCGCGACCACCGGCGACTCGGAGCGGCCGACCTCGCGGCGGTCGACCGGCTCGCGCTCGCCGCGGGCCGGCTCCCCCACGCCCGCTCGGCACGCGTCGTCGCGCTCTCGGGCGACGGCGAGGCCGCCCAGATCACGGTCCGGGCGTCGCTGTCGCAGACGACGAACACGCCGGACGTGAGGTTCGTCGCATCGCTGCGCGCGCTGTTCACGCGCGTCCGGGCGCCGGCCGACCTCACGCTGCACGCCGCGGGCAATCTCGCGGTCACCGCGGACCAGGCCGGCCAGGCGAGCGGCCTCGGCGCGCGCACCGAGTACCTGTCCATCGGCCTCATCGTCGTGCTGCTGCTCGCCGTGTTCCGCTCGCCGCTCGCGACGCTCGCCACCTTCGCCCCGGCGGTCCTCGTGCTGCTCGTCGCCGAGTCCGTCGTCGCGGAGATCGCGAGCCTCGGCCTCGGCATCTCGAGCATCACCCAGCTGCTGCTCATCGTGCTCGTGCTCGGCGCGGGCACGGACTACGGGCTGTTCCTCGTCTTCCGCGTCCGCGAGGAGGTCCGCCGCGGGCGGCCGCACGCGGCGGCGATCGAGCGGGCGGTCGCCTGCGTGGGCGAGTCGATCGCGTTCTCCGCGGCGACGGTCGTCGCGGCGCTCCTCAGCCTCCTGCTCGCGACGTTCGGCGTCTACCACGGGCTCGCGCTGCCGCTCGCGATCGGGGTCGCGCTGATGCTCCTCGCCGGGCTCACGCTCGTCCCCGCGGTGCTCGCGATATTCGGCCGGGCCCTGTTCTGGCCGGTCCGCCCCGTCGCCGGGGAGCGCACGAGCGGAGTGTGGGGACGTGTCGCGGCCCGCGTCGTGCGCCGGCCCGGCGCGACGCTTCTCGCCGGAGTCGCCGTGCTCGCCGCCCTCGCGGCGTGCGCGTTCTCGATCCGGCTGTCCGGGTTCGGCGGCGGGATCTCGGCGCCACCGGGGAGCGACTCGGCGAAGGGCCAGACGCTCCTCGTCGACCACTTCTCGCCCGCCGCGAGCAACCCGATCAACCTCGTGCTCCGGTTCGACCGGTCCGTGTGGGACGATCCGGCACCGCTCGCGGCGGCGTCGCGGGTGCTCGGGCGCAGCCCGCTGTTCTCGAGCCTCATCTCGCCGCTCGACGCGAACGGCACGCGGGAGACGCCCGCCGAGCTCGCCCTCCTCCACCGGCTCCTCGGGCCCGCCGCGTCGCTCGCCCCGACCCCGCCGCCGTCGTCGTCCCTTCCCGCGTCAGTCACACCCGCCGCCTACGACGCGTACCGCGCGACGACCCAGGTCGTCGCTCCGGACGGGCGGACCGTGCAGTTCCTCGCGAGCCTGCGGGCGGGCGGGCCGGACTCGAACGCGGCGATCTCCGCGGTGCCCGCGATGCGGGCGACGCTCGCGGCCGCGGCGGCCCGCGCGGGCGCTGCCGCCTACGGGGTCGCCGGCGACTCGCCGTCGCTCTACGACGTGCGGAGCGCGTCGAGCGCGGACCTCGTCCGCACGGTCCCGGTCGCCGTGCTCGTGATCGGCCTGTTGCTCGCGCTGCTGCTCCGCAGCGCGATCGCGCCGGTCTACCTCGTCGTGAGCGTCGCGCTCTCCTACCTCGCGTCGCTCGGGGCGTCCGTGCTCGCCTTCGAGGTCGTCGGCGGCGCCTACGGCCTCAGCTTCGTGCTCCCGTTCCTCATGTTCGTCTTCCTCCTCGCGCTCGGCGAGGACTACAACATCCTCGTCATGTCGCGCATCCGGGAGGAGGCGCACGAGCGGTCGCTGCGCGACGCCGTCGCGTGCGCGCTCGAGGTCACGGGAACGACCGTCACCTCGGCGGGCCTGGTGCTCGCGGGCACCTTTCTCGTGTTCGCGCTGGCCGGAGCGTCGGGCACCGAGGGGGCGCAGATCCGCGAGATCGGCATCGGGCTCGCCGCCGGGGTCGCGCTCGACACCTTCGTCGTGCGGTCGATCGTCGTGCCCGCGACCGTGGTCCTGCTCGGCTCGTGGAACTGGTGGCCGTCCTCGCTGCACCACCGCCACCGCACGCGCGCGCACGGGCGGCGCGGCGCCCGGCTCGCGGTCACCGGGCCCGTCCCCGGCGACACCTGAGCGGCGGGGCTCGTCACGCGGCGGACGGGCCCGGCGTCACCGTGTCGAACGCGTCCCACATCGCCGCGTAGCGGCCGCCGCGCGCGAGGAGCTCGTCGTGGCCGCCGACCTCGACGACCCGCCCGCCGTCGACGACCGCGATCCTGTCCGCCGCCCGCGCGGTCTGGAGCCGGTGCGCGATCACGACGGTGGTCCGGCCGCGCGAGACGCGATGCATCGCGGCCGCGACCCTGGCCTCGGTCGCGAGGTCGAGGTTCGACGTCGCCTCGTCGAGCAGGAGCACGACGGGATCGACGAGCTCGGCGCGCGCGAGCGCCACGAGCTGGCGCTGGCCCGACGACAGCGAGCGGCCGCGCTCGGACAGCTCGTGCAGGTAGCCGCCGGGGAGCTCCGCGACGAACTCGTGCGCACCGACCGCCCGGGCGGCGGCCTCGACCATCGCGTCCGACGCGTCCGGCCGCCCGTAGGCGATGTTGTCCCGGATCGTGCCGGAGAACAGGAAGGCCTCCTGCGGGACGTAGCCGAGCCGGCGGCGGTAGGCGACGAGGTCGAGCGTGCGCAGCTCGTGGCCGTCGACGCGGACGCTGCCGACGTCGGGGTCGTAGAAGCGGGCGAGGAGCTTCACCACGGTCGACTTGCCGGCACCGGTCTCGCCGACGAGCGCGACGGTCTCGCCCGGGGCGATCCGCAGGTCGACGCCGCAAAGCGCCTCGCGCGCCTTCGGCTCCAGATCGAGGCCGCCGGACGACGGGGCGTGGACCGGTCCGTGCCGCCCGCCGCGACCGTCGGCGGACGCGCCGGGCCGGCCGGGCGGGCGCGGGTAGGCGAAGTGCACGCCCTCGAGCACGAGCTCGCCCCTGAGCTCCCCGGGGTCCACCGGTCGCTCGGGCTCCAGGGTCGTCGGCTCGAGCTCCATGAGCTGGCCGATCCGACCGACGGACACGCGCGTCTGCTGCCAGGAGTCGAAGACCTGCGAGAGCTGCTGGATCGGCGAGAAGAACAGGTCGACGTACAAGATGAACGCGATGAGGCTGCCGGGCTGGAGGTGGCCGGCGTGGATCAGGCCCGCGCCGACGCCGAGCACGATCGCGTCGGCGGCGGCGGACAGGAGCTGGACGAAGGGGAAGTAGGTCGCGACGAGGCGTTGCGCGCCGACCCGCGTCTCGAGGTAGTCGTGACCGAGCGCGCGGAAGCGACGGGCGGTCTCGGACTCGTGGACGTACGCCTGCGCCTCGCGCACGCCCGAGAGGCTCTCCTGGAAGTCCGCGTTCACGATCGCGATCCGCTCGCGCGCGAGGTCGTATCGGCGCGCCGCGCGGCGTCGGAACGCGGCCGTCGCCACGCCGAGCGGGACGACGACCGAGAGCGTGCTCAGCCCGAGCTCGGGGTCCATCGCGACGAGCGCCGCGCCGACGCCGACGAAGGTGACCGCGGCGACGAGAGCCGCGAGCAGCCCGTTCTCGACCAGCGACTCGAACTGGTCGACGTCGGTCGTCATCCGGGTCATGATCCGCCCCGCCATCTCGCGCTCGTAGTAGTCGAGCGAGAGCCGCTGGAGCTGCGCCCAGATGCGGATCCGCAGCGACAGCATGATCCGCTGCGCGGTCCGCCCGGTCACGAACGTCGCCGCGACCTCGTCGACGAGGTCCGCGAGCGTGACCACGAGGTACGCGGCCGACGCCGCGAGGAGAACCGCCTGCGAGCCGCGCGACACGCCGTCGTCGATTCCGACGCGCACGAGGACCGGCCCGGCGAGGGCCGCGAGCGCGTCGAGGACGACGAGCACGAGCCCGACGGCCAGCGGCCCACGGAACTCCGAGATCACGCGTCGCAGGTCGAAGCCCCGGACGCGACGGTCCTCGCGCGCGAGGTCGACCGACGCGACGTCGCGCACGGGCCGCAGCGCCTCGACGCGGGCGAGCAGCTCGGGCGTCGGCGCGAGGTTCAGTCGCCACCCGCCCCCGCCCCTGCCCCCGCCCCCGCCGAGGCCGGGGCCGATGCTCGGCGCGCCCACCGCCCGCGCCGATCGCACCCCGGCGCGGTCCGCGGCGGCCACCCATGCGTCGCGCGTGG
>DAHUXW010000081.1 GCA_027306925.1 Acidimicrobiaceae bacterium
GAGCAGCGCGTTCGTGAATCGGAAGAACACCATGTTGTGCACCGGTCGCTTACCCAGATAATGATCGATCCGGAAGATGTGCTCTTCATCGAACGAGCCGAGCAGGATTGCGTTCAGTTCGCGGGCCGACTGCAAGTCGCGACCGAAGGGCTTCTCCACCACAACGCGCGAACCGGCCTCCGTGCAGCCCGCGAAGGCGCGGGATCTGGAAGGTCCCCCGCCGCCGGTAGATCATCGCGATGAGGATGAACAGCGCCGCCGTGTACAGCCCGTGGTTCACCATCTGGAGCACCGCGCCCGACAGCGCCTCGCCGGTGAGCGCGAACGCTCCGACGACGATGAAGCCGAGGTGCGCGAGCGACGAGTACGCGACGAGCCGCTTGAGGTCCTTCTGCACGGCCGCGACGATCCCGCCGTAGACGATGCCGACGACGCCGAGCGTGAGCAGCAGCGGCGCGATCACGACGACCGCGTGCGGGAACAGCCCGAGGTCGAACCGGACGATCCCGTAGGTCCCGAGCTTGGCCATGACCCCCGCGAGGATCACCGAGCCCGCGGCCGGCGCCTCGCCGTACGCGTCGGGCGACCACGTGTGGAACGGGAAGATCGGGGCCTTCACGGCGAACGCCGCGGTGAAGGCGAGGAACAGCAGCATCTCGGCCGTGCCCGAGAGGTGCGTCGCCGCGAGGCTGCGCACGTCGAAGGTCGTCACGCCCGTCTGGCTCTGGGGGAGGAACACGAGCGCGACGATCCCGACGAGCATGAACGCGGACGCGGCGAACGTGTAGAGGAAGAACTTCGTCGCCGCGTACCCGCGGCGCTCGTGGCCCCACCCGCCGATCACGAAGTACGTCGGCACGAGCGTCAGCTCGAAGAACAGGAAGAACAACAGGACGTCGAGCGAGAGGAAGCTCCCGACGCAGCCGGCCTCGAGGAGCAGCATCCACGCGGTGAACGCCTTCGTGTTGTGCCGCTCGTTCGTGCCGAGAAGCGCGAGCACGAAGAGCACCGCGGTCATGAGCAGCAGGAACAGCGAGATCCCGTCGACGCCGAGCGTCCAGGAGATCCCGAGCGGCGCGACCCACGCGTGGTCGCTCACCATCTGGTAGCCGCCGTCGCCGGCCTGGAACTGGTCGAGCACGGCGGCCGCGATTCCGAGCACGCCGAGCGCCCCGGCGAGGCCGGCCGCGCGGATCGCTCCGGTCGAGCGCCGCGGGAGGCACATGACGACGAACGCGGCGACGACGGGCACGAGCACGAGCGCCGTGAGGTACGGGAACGCGCGCTGGCTCGTCGTGATCCCCGTGAGCACGATCGGCCCCGCTCCGGGGGCGAGCACGTTCACGACCCCACCCGCACGAGCAGGTAGGCGAGAAGGACGACGACGCCCGCGGTGAGCCCGAGCGCGTAGCTGCGCACGTAGCCGCTCTGGACGCGCCGGAGACGCTCGCCGGTCGTGCGCACGAGCGACGCGACCCCGTTGACCGCGCCGTCGACGACCCGGGACTCGACGACCGTCGCGGTGAACGACGCGAGCGCCTCGCCCGTGCGCGCGACGAGCCGGTCCTCCGCGGCGTCGACCCACCACGCCATCGACAGGAACCTCGGCTCGAGCGCGGGCCGGTCCGAGCTCTTGCGCCAGAGCGCGGCCGCGACGGCGACGCCGAGGATCGCGAGCGCCGCGTCGACGAGCGCGAAGAGCCACTCGGCGCCGGCGCTGAAGTGGTGCTGGAGCAGCGTCGCCCCGACGACCGGGGAGAGCCAGCGCTCGAGGAAGACGAGGCTCGGGTGGAACGGCAGGTTCACGAGCCCGCCGAGGACCGCGAGCGCGGCGAGCACGACGAGCGGGACGCTCATGTGCCACGTCGGGTCGTGCGGGTGCAGGCCGCGGGCCGTGTAGCTCTCGCCGTGCTCCGGGCCGTGGCTCGCCTCGGGCCGGGCCTCGACCCAGCGCCTCTGGCCCTGGAACACGAGGAAGTACTCGCGGCCCATGTAGTAGGCGGTGAGCGCCGCGGTCACCGCGCCGATCGCCCAGAGCGCAGGCGTGACCGCCCAGGCGTTCTGCAGTACGTCGCCCTTCGACCAGAACCCGCTGAACGGCGGGACGCCCGCGATCGAGAGCCAGCCGACGAGGAATGTCACGCCCGTGATCGGCATGAGCTTCGCGAGCCCGCCCATGTTCTTGATGTCCTGGTCCTCGTCCATCGCGTGGATGACCGAGCCGGCGCCGAGGAAGAGCAGCGCCTTGTAGAACGCGTGGGTCAGCATGAGGAAGATCGCCGCGACGTACGCGCCCGAGCCGGCCGCGAGGAACATGTAGCCGAGCTGGCTCACGGTCGAGTACGCGAGGACCTTCTTGATGTCGTCCTGCGCGCACGCGCTCGTCGCGCCCACGAAGGCCGTCGCGACCCCGACCCACGCGATCACGTGCGCGGCGTCGGGCGCGAGGTGCAGGACCGGGTTGATCCGGCACATGAGGTAGACGCCCGCGGTCACCATCGTCGCCGCGTGGATGAGCGCGGAGACCGGCGTCGGGCCGGCCATCGCGTCCGCGAGCCACGGGAAGAGCGGGATCTGCGCGGACTTGCCGACCGCCCCGAGGAAGAGCAGGAGCGCGATCGCGACGAGGCTCGGGGTGCCGACGTGGCCGAGCCGGGCGAACACCGTCGTGTACTGCACGCTCCCGGTGCGCTCGAAGACGAGGAAGATCCCGAGCAGGAAGCCTGCGTCGCCGATCCGGTTGAAGATCATCGCCTTCTTGCCCGCGCTCGCGGCCTCCGCCCGGTCGAACCAGAACGCGATGAGGAAGTACGAGCAGACGCCGACGCCCTCCCAGCCGAGGAACGAGAGCACGAAGTTGTCCGCGAGCACGAGCATGAGCATCGAGAACACGAAGAGGTTCAGGTAGGTGAAGAACTTCGGGAACTGCTCGTCGTGGCGCATGTAGCCGATCGAGTAGAGGTGGATGAGCGCGCTCACGCCCGTCACGAAGCTCGCCATCGTGAGCGAGAGCGGGTCGACGAGCAGCCCCGCGCCGACCCGGAGCCGGTCGACGCTGATCCAGTCGAACCACGGCTCGGTCACCGACCGGTGCGCCGGCGCGATCCGGAAGAGCGCGACGAACACGAGGACCGTCACGACGAACGACGCGGCGACGAGCAGCGTCGCGATCCAGCCCGCGAGCGGGTTGCCGAGCTTGCGCCCGAACGGCGCGAGCACCGCGAACCCCACGAGCGGGAAGAGCGGGATGAGAAATGCGGCGTGGATCACGTCGGTCCGTTCATCCCTTCAACAGGTGCGCGTCGTCGGCGGTCGCGCCGACCTTGCGCCGGAAGATCGCGACGATGATGCCGAGGCCGACGACGACCTCGGCGGCCGCGACGACGAGCACGAAGAAGACGGCCACCTGGCCGCCGATGTCGTTCAGCGCCCGGGCGAAGGTCACGAACGTGAGGTTCGCCGCGTTGAGCATGAGCTCGATGCACATGAACATCACGAGGACGTTCCGCCGCACGAGCAGGCCGACCGCGCCGATCGTGAAGAGCAGCGCGGCGAGCGTCAGGTACCAGCTCGCGTGGACGCTCATCGGGTCACCGCCGCGCCGGCTCCGGCGGCCGCGCCCGCGCCCGCGGTGCTCTCCGCGGTGCCGGCCCCCGCCGCGTCCGCCGCCTCCGCGTCCGCCGCCTCCGCGCCCGGTCCACTCGCGCCCGGTCCGACCGGGGAGGCCCCGTCTGCCTCGTCCGGGGCCTCCCCGGAGGGCTCGCCGAGGCCGGGGCGGCGTGCGAGCACGACCGCGCCGACGACCGCGACGACGAGCAGCGCGGAGGTCACCTCGAACGGGATGAGGTACGTCGTGAAGATCGAGCGCCCGAGCTTCGCGACGTTCGAACCCGGGCCGTCGAGCGGCCCGGCGACCGAGTGCGCGCCCGTCGTCCAGCGCGTCCGCGCGAGGAGCACGACCTCCGCGAGGACCATGAGCCCGAGCACGAGCGCGACGACGCGCTGGCCGCGGAAGGTGTCCGCGAGCACGCGCTCGCGCCGGTCGACGCCGAGCAGCATGATCACGAAGAGGAAGAGCACGACGATCGCGCCCGTGTAGACGATGACCTGCACGGCCGCGAGGAACTGGGCGTCCTGCTCGACGAAGAGCACCGCGACGCCGAACAGCGTCATGACGAGCGCGAGCGCGCTGTGGACCGGGTTGCGCATGAGCACCACGCCGAGCGCGCCCACGACGCAGATCACGGCCGCGAGGGCGAAGGTGACCGCGTCGGGGATCGTCGCCGCCGCGAGGACGGCCGGCGCGCTCATCGGACCGTCCCGCCGAGGCGCGTCGAGATCTTGTTGCGCGCGACCGTGCGGATCGAGATGTTGCCGGTCGCGTCGTCGTCGCGCTTGCCGCTCTGGCCGCCCTCCGCGGGCCGGACCCCGTAGCCGAGCTCTCCCGACCACTGGACCTCGCCCTCGTACTTCGCGGAGCCCGACGGCGCGGTCGCGCGCATCCACCCCGACGTGTGCAGGTCGTCGCCCTCGCGCCAGTCCTCCCACGGGAGCTTCTGCGGCGCACCGTCGTCGCCGACGACGAGCTCGGCCTTCGTGTAGATCGCGTCGGCCCGGCTCGTGAAGGAGAACTCGAACAGCTTCGACTCCGTGATCGCCTCGGTCGGGCACGCCTCGACGCACAGGTCGCAGTGGATGCACCGGAGGTAGTTGATCTCGTAGACGAAGCCGTACCGCTCGCCGGGCGACGTCGGCGCGTCCGGGTCGTTGTCCTTGCCGCGCACGTAGATGCAGTCCGCCGGGCAGACGGCCGCGCACAGCTCGCAGCCGATGCACTTCTCCATGCCGTCCTCGTAGCGGTTGAGGACGTGCCGGCCGTGCGCGCGCGGCGGCTTCGGTGCCTTCTCCTTCGGGTACTCGCGCGTGACGCGCGGCTCGAGCACCTGCTTCAGGGTCAGCTTGAAGCCGCCGAAGAAGCGGAGGTCGTCGAAGATCCCCATCTCAGCCCCCCGTCCCGCCCGGCCGCGCGACCGGCCGCAGCGGCACGCCGGCGAGCGCGCGGGCGGCCGGTGGCTGCGTGACCGTCTCGCGGCGCCGCCGGCCGACGCTCAGCGACTGGTAGAGCAGGCCGGCCGCGAGGACCCCGCCCCCGATGATCGCGAAGCCCCACGCGGCCGAGAGGTTCACGCCCGCGACGACGAGCAGCCAGCCGAGCGCGAGCGGGATGAGCCGCTTCCAGCCGAGGTCCATGAGCTGGTCGTAGCGCATCCGGGGAAGTGACGCCCGGATCCACACTTGGACGTAGCAGAAGGCCGTCGTCTTGCCGAGGAACCAGAGGATCGGCCACAGCCAGCGCAGGAAGTGGAAGCCCGGCCCGTCCGGTCCGCCGAAGAACAGCGTGACCGCGAGCGCGGACATCGTGATCGTGTTCATGAACTCCGCGAGGTAGAAGAGCGCGAAGCGGAGCGAGGAGTACTCGGTGTTGAACCCGCCGCCGAGCTCGGATTCGCCCTCCGCGAGGTCGAAGGGCGGGCGGTTCATCTCGGCGGTCGAGGCGATCAGGAAGATCGCGAACGGCACGAAGCCGAGCCGGATCACGTTCCACTGCCAGAAGTGCTGCGCCTGGGACGCGATGATCGACCGGGTCGAGAGCGAGTGCGCCTCGAGCACGACCGTGACGACCGTGAGCCCGAGCGCCGCCTCGTAGGAGATCATCTGCGCGGACGCGCGCACGGCTCCGAGCAGCGGGTACTTCGACCCGGACGACCAGCCGGCGAGCATCGTGCCGTAGACCGCGACCGAGCTCATCGCGAGCAGGAACAGGATCCCCATCGGCGGGTCCGCGACCTGGAGCTCGACCGTGTGGTGCGCGATCGTCACGATCCCGCCGACCGGGATGACGGCGAACACGAGGAACGCGGGCACGACGGCGAGCAGCGGTGCGAGGCGGAAGACGAAGCGGTCCGCGCGCTCGGGGAGCAGGTCCTCCTTGAAGAACAGCTTCGTGCCGTCCGCGAGCGACTGGAGCAGCCCGAACGGCCCGGCCCGGTTCGGACCGATGCGGTTCTGCATGTCCGAGATCACCTTGCGCTCGAACCAGACCATGAGCATCGTCGAGACGAGCAGCACGGTGAACGCGACGACGACCTTCACGAGCACGATGACGACGACCGCGAGGCCGACGCCGTGGGCGAAGAGCGGATCGGGCATCAGGTCGTCTCCAGGCTGATCTCGGTGACGGACTCGAGACGCACGTCGGTCACGACTGCGGCCGCGTCGACGAGCCCGCACCCCGCGGACGTGCGCGGGCGGCCGTCGTCGGGGTTCCGCCTGCCGCCGAAGCCCGGGACGGGCTCGGCCGCGAGGTGCGACGTGAGCACGACGACGCCGCGCTCGAGCGCCGGGTCGCCGGCCGCGAGCGCGACGACCTCGCCGCGCGCCGAGCGCACGCGGACCGGGCCGCCGTCCGCGACGCCGAGGCGTGCGAGCTCGCCCGGGTGGGCCGCGACCCGCTGGGGGGCGGCGAGCGGCGCGAGCGACGGGCTCGCCGCGAGAAGCGTCCCCGCGTCGGAGAGCGCGCGGCGGAGCACGAGCCGGTAGGAGTACGCGTCGAGCCGCGGCACGGGAACTGCCTCGACCGCCGGCGGCTCGAGCAGGCCCGGCCGGGACGCCGCCACCGCCGGGAGCCCGCCGTCGCGCGCCGCGTCGCCGCCGAGGGGGGTCGCCGCGCCGACGCCGAGCGGGGCGCCCTGCTCGTCGACCGAGGTGATGCCCGGCGTCGCCATCGGGTCGATCGGACGCCGCGCGGCGCGCCGGCCGATCGAGACCGCGACCGCGTCGAGGGGCACGACGACGCCGTCGCGCGCCGCGGGGCGCGCGAGCGAGTCGCTGCCGACGCCGCGGTACGCGGGCGCGACGCGCTCGATCTCGGCGGCGAGCGCCTCGAGATTGTCGAAGCCGAGGTCGCCCCCGAGCCGGCGGGCGATCTCGGCGGCGACGGTCCACGCCGGCCACGCGACCCCCGGCGGCACGACCTTCTGCGCGAGGCGGCTCACCCGGCCCTCGAGGTTCGTCGTCGTGCCGCCGCGCTCCGCGTCGCCCGCGAGCGGGAGCACGACGTGCGCGACGCGCGAGGACGCGTCCCGGTGCGTGCCGAGCGCGACGAGCAGCGGGACGGCCTCGAGCGCGGCCCGGGCGAGCTCCGCGTCGGGGAAGTCCGCGAGCGGGTCCGCGCCGAGCAGCACGAGCAGCTTGCACTCGCCCGCGGAGGCGGCCGCGAGGATGCCCGCAGCGTCCGGGCCCGGACCCGTGGGCAGCTCGCTCCCCCCCGACTCCGAGACCCACTCGCGCCCGTCCTCGAGCGCGACCCGGCCGGGGAGCACGCCGGGCGCGAGGCCCATGTCGAGCGCGCCGTGGACGTTGCCGCGCCGCAGCGCCGGGAGGAAGCGTGCGCCCGGCAGCGCG
>DAHUXW010000045.1 GCA_027306925.1 Acidimicrobiaceae bacterium
GTACGTGCTCGCTCCCGTCGGCATCGCGCTCCTCGCGCACGCGAACTCCGGCCGCCCCGCCGGGCGCCGGTTCGCGCACGGCGCGGCGGCCGGGATCGCGCAGTTCGCGTTCGGCCTCCACTGGGCGCTGCAGTTCACGGCGTTCGGCTACGTCGCGCTCGTCGTCGTCGAGGCCGCGTTCGTCGCGGTCGCGTGCGCGGTCGCGCCGGGTGGGCGCGGTCGCGTCGCCGGGCTCGCGGCGGCGCTCGTGCTCGGCGAGTGGGCACGCTCGAGCTGGCCGTTTGGGGGCATGCCGATCGGCGGCGTCGCGCTCGGCCAGGCCGGCGGGCCGCTCGTCACGCTCGCACGAGTCGGCGGTCCGGCGCTCGTCGTCGCGGCCGTCGCCCTCGCCGGGACCGCGATCGAGGCGACCGGGACGGCGATCGCCCGGGCCGCGCGCGAGCGGGACGCGCGGCGCCGCGTCGCGGGCGCCGGTCCCGCGATCGCGCTCGTCGCCGTCGCGGCCTCGGCCGTGCTCGGCGCGCACGCGCCGGACGGCGGTCCGGTGCGCGGCCGGCTCGCGGTCGCCGCGGTCCAGGGCGGCGGGCGGCGGGGCCTCAGCGAGCTCGACGTGCCGGCGGCGGACGTCCTCGCGGCCCAGCTCGAAGCCACGAGCCGCCTCCGCCCGGGAGCCGCGCTCGTCGTGTGGCCCGAGGACTCGCTCTCGCTCGCGGGTCCGCTCCGGCGCTCGTCGGCGGCCGGCCTCCTCGGGACCGTCGCCCGCCGCCTCGACGCGACGCTCGTCGCCGGGGTGACCGAGCCGGCCGGTCCGCGTCACTTCCGCAACGAGGTCGTCGCGTGGTCACCCTCGGGCCGGATCGTCGGCACGTTCGAGAAGGTCCATCCGGTGCCGTTCGGCGAGTACGTGCCGTTCCGCGCCGAGCTCTCCCACCTCGTGAGCCTGGCGGCGGTCCCCCGTGACGCGGTCCCGGGCCACGGCACGGGCGAGCTGTCGACGCCCGCCGCGCGCCTCGCGATCCTCGTCTCCTACGAGACGTTCTTCACGGCGCGCGGACGGTCGGGGGTGCGGGCCGGAGGCGAGCTCGTCGTGGTCCCGACCAACACGGCGTCGTACGCGAGCGCCGCCATCCCCGCGCAGGAGCTCGCGGCGTCCCGCCTCCAGGCCGTCGCTACCGGTCGCGACCTCGTCCAGGCGGCGTCGACGGGCTACTCGGCGATCGTCGACCGGCGCGGCGCCGTCGTGCGCCGATCGGCCCTCGGGCACCCAGCGATCGTGCGCGGCACGGTCGAGCTGTTCGACGGCCTCACGTGCTACGACCGGTTCGGCGACCTGCCGGTGCTCGCGCTCGCGGCCGCCGCGCTCGTCGCGTCGCGCGCCGCCGAGCGGGCGCGGCCTCGCGTCAGGCGCCCGGCTCGACGCTCGGCTTGACGAACAGGACGTTGTTGAACAGGAGGAACTTGCCGATCCAGATGACCGCGTAGGTCCCGAAGTTCGCGCCCTCGACGGCGACGGTCTCGAGGAAGTGCGAGTGCAGGTGGAGCCGGGCCTCGCGGTCCGCGATCCCGACCGCGACGGTCGAGAGCACGAGGCTCACGCCGGCGATGACCCAGAACGGCAGGACCTCGCGCATCACGTGCGACTTCCCGGTCTTGCCCCACGCCCACGAGCGATTGAGGTAGTACGAGGGGACCGTCGCGATCGAGGCGGCGAGGACGTTGCTCTCGGCGGCGGACCCGACCTTCAGGACCCTGAAGAACAGGTAGAGGCCGCCGAGGGTGAGCACGGTCGAGACGACCGACACGGTCGCGTAGCGCCACAGCTTCGCGAACCCCGGCGTCGAGCGGAACTCGCGGACGCGCTCGACTCTCGTCCGCATGTCCAGCGCCATCGGCCTTTACACTACCGTGTGCGCGATGGGCGTACAGGTCGCTGAGCTGCTCCACCTGCTCGATCTAGAGCCGATCGAGGTGAACATCTTCCGCGGCGTGAGCCTCGACGAGGACCGTCTCCGCGTCTTCGGCGGCCAGGTCGCGGCCCAGGCGCTCGTCGCCGCGGGAAGGACCGTCGCGACGGGCCGGATCCACTCGCTCCACTCGTACTTCCTGCGGCCCGGCGACCCGAGGTCGCCGATCCTCTACGAGGTCGACCGGATCCGCGACGGACGCTCCTTCACGACGAGGCGGGTCGTCGCGATCCAGCACGGCGAGGCGATCTTCAACCTGCAGTGCTCGTTCCACGTCGACGAGGAGGGGCTCGAGCACCAGGACCACGCGCCCACGGTCCCCCGGCCCGAGGATCTCGAGCCTCCGGGCCGCCCCGGTCCCGACGACGGCGTGACGCCGTCGAGCTACCCGGAGCCCTACGGCCTCGAGGTCCGGTTCGTCACCGAGCTCCCGTGGGACCGCGACGGCGAGCCGCACGACCGCGAGCAGCTGTGGCTGCGCGCCGGCAGCAGCCTCGGCGACGACCTGCTCGTGCACGCCGCGGTGTGCACGTTCGCGTCGGACCTCACGCTCGTCGACTCGATCCTCCAGCGCCACGGGGTCTCGCCGCTCCACCCCGCGGTCGCGGGCGCGAGCCTCGACCACTGCATGTGGTTCCACCGTGCGTTCCGGGCAGACGGCTGGCTCCTGTACGACCACCGGAGCCCCGTCGCGCACGGTGCGCGCGGCCTCGCGCAGGGCGCCGTGTACGACGCCGGCGGGCTCCACGTCGCGAGCGTCGTGCAGGAGGGGCTCGTCCGCCTCCGCCCCGGCGTGCCGTTCGACGCGCCCGGCACGCGACCCGGCGCGCCGCGATGAGCCCGGCCTTCGACGCCGGCTTCGGCGTGTTCGTAGCGCTCTCGGTCGCGCTCGTCGTGTCGGTCGTCCGCTACACGCGCCGCCTCGGCCGCGAGCGACGCGAGCGCGACTGAGCGGTCGCCCGGCCCGAGGTCAGATCGCGCCGCCCCGGCGGCTCTCGAGGATGACTCCCACGACCGCCGCGAGCGCGAGGCTGAAACCGAAGATCGCCGTCCAGAAGCCGAACACGAGCGACAGGCACACGAGCAGCGCCGAGAGCCCGAGCACGAACGGCCAGATGCTCGAGCCCGGGAAGACACCGATCACGCCGGCGCCCGACTCCGGGGTCGCCTCGGGGTCGTCCTCGGCCCGAGGCGTCATCCGCCGCGACCACCAGTGGTAGTAGTAGCCGGGGAGCAGGCCGAGCAGGCACACGGCGCCGAGCATGATCGTCCCGCCGCTCGTGATCGTCGCGTAGACGGGGTTCAGGCCGACGGCCCAGAACAGCGCGCCGATCGCCGCGCCGAACAGCGAGATCACGAGGAGCAGGCGCGCTTCGCTCCTCATCGGTCGGCCGGCCCGCCGTCGGTCCCGGCGTCCGCGCCCGGCGCGTGGCGGCGGCCGCGCTTGCCCTCGGCCGCGAGCAGGTCCTCGTGCTTACGCGTCGTGTGCTCGGGGTGGTTGAAGTCCCAGAGCGGGCGCTCCGAGCGGACCGGGGGCAGCCGGTAGAAGTTGTGATGCGGCGGGGGCGAGGACGTCGCCCACTCGAGCGTGTGACCGTCCCACGGGTTCCCCGACGCCTGGATCGGGCGCCTCCAGGACACGTAGACGTTCACGATCATGATCGCGACCGCGATGAACAGCAGGTACGCGCCGACGGTCGAGACCCGGTTGAGCGACGTCCACCCGGTGCTCGCGGAGTACTCCGCGATGCGCCTCGGCATGCCGTGGAGGCCGAGCAGGTACTGGGGCAGGAACGTCACCCAGAAGCCGACGAACATGAACCAGAAGCTCGCCTTGCCGAGGCTCTCCCGTAGCATCCGGCCGAACATCTTCGGGTACCAGTAGTAGAGGCCCGCGAAGCCGCCGAACACGGCCGAGCCGAAGAGCACCTCGTGGAAGTGCGCGACCACGAAGTACGTGTCGTGCGTCGCGAAGTCGATCGGCGGCGACGCGAGGAACACGCCGGTCACCCCGCCGAAGAGGAAGACGACGAGGAAGCCGACCGCGAACAGCATCGGGGTGTCGAACTTGAGCGAGCCCCGCCACATCGTGCCGATCCAGTTGAAGAACTTGATGCCCGTCGGGACCGCGATCAGGTACGACATGAGGCTGAAGAACGGGAGCAGCACGACGCCCGTCGTGAACATGTGGTGCGCCCACACGCTCGTCGACAGGGCGCCGATCGTGATCGTCGCGAAGACCATGCCGCGGTAGCCGAAGACCGGCTTGCGCGAGAAGACGGGGAGGATCTCCGTCACCATGCCGAAGTACGGCAGGGCGAGGATGTAGACCTCGGGATGGCCGAAGAACCAGAAGAGGTTCTGCCAGAGCACGGGCACGCCGCCGCCCGACACCGTGTAGATGTGCGTCCCGAGGTGCCGGTCCGCCCAGAGCATGACCATCGCCGCGGTGAGGACCGGGAACGCGATCAGGATGAGGATGCCGGTCACCACCATGTTCCAGGTGAAGATCGGCACGCGGAACATCGTCATCCCCGGCGCGCGCAGGTAGAAGACCGTCGCGCAGATGTTCACGCCCGTGAAGATCGCGGAGAAGCCCGTGAGGATCAGCGACACGATCCACATGTCCGGGCCGGCGCCGGGCGAGTTCACCGCGTTCGACAGCGGCGCGTACGCGACCCAGCCGAAGTCGGCCGCGCCGCCGACCGTGAGGAAGCCGCCGATCATCGTGAGGCCGCCGCCGAGGTACAGCCAGTAGGAGAGCGCGTTGAGGCGCGGGAAGGCCATGTCCGGCGCGCCGACCTGCAGCGGGACGATGTAGTTGGCGATGCCGCCGAACGCGAACGGGCCGGCGAACAGGTA
>DAHUXW010000046.1 GCA_027306925.1 Acidimicrobiaceae bacterium
TGCGTCGAAGTGGTCATGTCGGTAGTGAGGGCCGCGCCACGACCAGTCCCGCGTTCCGGACCGACTCCTCGGCCACACGCGGCCATCGGCGGGCACCGCCGGTCAGCCGCCGGATCGGTCGGAAGACACATTCTGAGTCACACCGGCGGCATCCGGCGGTGATCTTGGGAGAGAAAATAGCCCTGACCAGGTGGGCCGCCCGGGTCTCGATCCCGGCACCTTGGGATTAAAAGTCCCCCGCTCTACCCGATGAGCTAGCGGCCCGTCGACCGACCGTGCGGTCGCGAGCGGCGCGCCCCCGTGCGTTCGGTCGACGCCATGCTAGAGGTCCGGCGCGCGCGCCTCCCGTACGGGCGCTCCCGCGCGCATCTCCCCGAGTCACCTCCGGGGCGTGTCGACGGAGCGTTGTACCTCGGCGTGTTTGCGATACCACGTCGCGTAGTATCGTACGCGCGACCGGTGGCCGTCCGCGGTGCGGCACGGCACCACACCGGGCCGGTGGGCAGCTGTCGGGACCTCCCCGTGCACTGGAGGAGTGGATGGACGCGGACGGAACAGCTACGGCGCGGAAGCGCTCGCCGGTCGTCGACTGCATGGCGCTCGTGTTCGACTCGGAGGGTCGCGTCGTGTCGGGCACGCCGCTCGCCGCGCGTCTCGCCGGGTACGCGCCGGGCGCTCGCGCGGGCGACGCGGCGGCGGGCGACGGGCGCCGCTCCGATCCCGTCGCGGCGCTCGTCGAGCGGTCGCGGCGGCTCGAGCGAGTCGCGCCGCACGTCGCGGCCTGCGTGCTCGACGACGGCTCGGAGCTCGAGGTGGAGCTGAGCAGCGCACCACTGCTCGGCACCGACGGCGAGCTCTCCGGCGTGATCGTCGTGCTCTGCGGCCTCCACGCACCGCGCAGCGGCGCGATCCCTGCGACGCCGTCGCGGCTGCAGGAGCTGCTCGAGGCGTCAGGGGCGTTCGTGTGGGAGCTGGACCTCGCGTCGCAGGCCGCGACGTGGTGGGCGGGCGGCGGTGCGACGGGGAAGGGGCTCGAGCACAGCCCTCGCGACGCTGCTGGGACCCGCGCGGGAGCCGATCTCGTGACCCGCAAACCGGCGCCCGGACCGAGCGATCGCGAGCGCGTCGTCGCGAGCGCGCTCGCCGCCCTCGAGGCAGCACCGGGCGGCGTCGCGACGCATCGCGTGACGATGTCCGACGGCAAGGACCGCTGGTACGCGCTCTCGGCCGAGTTCCTCGTCGACGATGGCGGCCGTGCGGTCCGCATGCAGGGCATGGCGCTCGACGTGACGCGCGAGCAGGAAGCGCTCGAGCGGCTTCGCCTCCACAGCCAGCACTCGCACGAGCTCGTCGTGCGCGTGCGGACCGGCGCCCGAGCCGCGTTCGAGTACGTGAGCCCGGCGTGCGAGTACTTCACCGGCTACTCGGCCGATGAGCTCTACGAGGGCGGAATCGCGTACGCGCTCGGTGCGGTCGACCCACCCACGGTCGCACGGATGCGCGAGGACGTGCGGAGCGGCTCGCTCGACGGGAAGACCTACGAGTTCCCCACGCGCCGACGGGACGGCGCGGTGCTGTGGGTGCGCGCGGTCTTCCGTCAGATCGAGGACGACGCGGGCGAGGTCATCCTCGAGATCACCGTCCGCGACGTGGCACAGCGAAAAGCACTCGAGATCGAGGTCGCGAGGCTCCGGCTCACGGACATGCTCACGGGGGTCGCGAGCCGCCAGTCGCTCGAGGAGCGGTGGCCCGCGATGCGCGATCGGGCGATCGCAACCGGGAGCTGGATGGCCGTCGTCCACCTCGACATCGACCGGTTCGGTCTCGTGAACAGCGGCCTCGGCATCGCCGCCGGCGACGATCTCCTGCGTTCGGTCGCACACCGGCTCACCGAGTCGGTCACCGAGTCGGACCTCGTCGTCCGGCTCGGTAGCGACGACTTCGTGGTCGTCGTCGGTGGGATCGAGACGAGGGCGGACGCGCTCGCGGTCGCCGGTCGGCTCGCGGACGCGTTCCACGACCCCGTCCGCACCTCCGGCCGGAGCACCTTCGTCGCGGTGAGCGTCGGCGCGTCGATCCTTCCCGCGCGCCCGTGGAGCCTCGAGGACGGGCTCGACGTGCGACTCGGCGAGGCAGAAGCTGCGATGCGCGTCGTGAAGGCTCGGGGCGGGAACGGCGTCGAGGTCTTCGCGGAGGAGATGCGCACGGAGGCGCGCGACAAGGTCGAGATCCTCGCGGCGTTGCGCGACGGCATCGAGTCCGAGGAGCTGGTGCTGCACTTCCAGCCGATCGTCGACATGCGGTCGGGAGCGGTCGCCGCCGCCGAGGCGCTGGTGCGATGGCAGCACCCGACCCGCGGCCTGCTCGGACCCGGCGAGTTCGTCGGGCTCGCGGAGGAGACCGGTTGGATCGTCCCGATCGGCGGATGGGTGCTCGAGCGGGCGTGCGCGGTCGCGGCGCGCTGGCCCGCGGTGCACGCTCGCCGCGTGAAGGTCGCGGTGAATCTCTCCGCGCGCCAGCTGAGCTCCGTCGACCTCGTCGGAGCAGTCGCCGCCGCGATCGAGCGGACCGGGCTCGACCCGGACGACCTCGTGCTCGAGATCACCGAGACGGCGTTCATCCACGACTTCGACGCGGCCGTGTGGACGCTCCGGCGCATGGGCGATCTCGGCGTCCACCTCGCGCTCGACGACTTCGGGACCGGTTACTCGTCGCTCGCGTACCTCGTCCAGCTGCCGATCGATCGCGTGAAGATCGACCGGTCGATGGTCGCGGGGCTGCACCGCGATCCGCACAGCCGCGCGGTCGTGGCCGGGATCATCGGGATGACCGACGCCCTCGGCATCGAGACGATTGCCGAGGGCGTCGAGACGATCGACCAGCTCCGCGCGCTGCGGTCGCTCGGGTGCAACCTCGCGCAGGGGTACCACTTCTCGAAGGCCATACCCGAGGCAGCCTTCGAGAACCTGCTCCGGGCGCCGCCGCGTTGGTGAGCGCGGCGCACGGGGCTGCCCTATCGAGCACTCGGTTGCGCCCGTTCGCGTGAGACGAGTGCACTAACGGGCAACAGACCGTGGCCAGCACCTGGCTGATTGAGTAGCCTCCAGGTGTGAGGGTGCAGGATGCCCGAGAGGGCAAATCGCCGAGCTTCGCGAAGGCGCAAGGCGAGCGCCTCCGCATCGCGCGAACCCGACGGCAGATGACGCTCCACGACGTCGAGGCAGTGACCTCGGGCGAGTTCAAGGCTGCGAGCCTGAGCGCGTACGAGCGGGGCGAGCGGGCGATCTCGGTCGAGCGCTTGATGCGGATCGCCGGGATCTACAAGACGCCCCTCGCGGAGCTCCTTCCCGGTCCGGTCATCGACGGCGGTGAGCCCGAGCGCGACGACGTGGCTTGGCCTGCTCCGGCAGACCGCGTCGCGGGCGCCCAGCGCCTGAGGCTCGACGTGGGGCGACTTGCCGAGATGGCCGGACCCGGCTGGGACCAGCTCCGGAACCTGGTCGGCGCGATCC
The DNA here is from genome assembly GCA_027306925.1 of Acidimicrobiaceae bacterium. Lineage (GTDB taxonomy): Bacteria > Actinomycetota > Acidimicrobiia > Acidimicrobiales > Bog-793 > JAJZBW01. Next base: position 3,513 of record DAHUXW010000046.1, read on the forward strand.
AGCAGCGTCGGCGCGGCCGGACCGGTCGGTTCCTGCTGCTTCGCGGCGACGACGTCTGGATCGTGGGCGCGATCTTCGGGCTCGCCCCGCACGAAGTCGGACCGATGCTCGAGCGCGAGGGTCTCGTCCGCCCTTCGTGACGTCGGCTCAGCCGGTCCGGGCCGGCCGCCGGCGCGAGCTGCTAGCGGTCCTCTTCGAAGTCGAAGACGCTCGGGTGGCGCTCGGCCGCGCCGGCGGTCGCGGGTGGCGCGGCGGGGTCGGGAGCGCTCGCGGCGCGGTGGCTGCGCACGAGCTCCGAGGGGCTCGCGGCCTTCGGGACGTCGCCCGACGTCTCGAGCCGGTGTACCTGCATGGTGCGTGCGAGCTCGTCGTCGCCCGTGCGCCGCGACACCGGGCCCCCGGTCGGCTGCGCCGCGCGCGTCGCTGCGTGCGCGCGAGGGTCGGCGAGAGGACGGGGCGTCGCGGGTGTCGCGGGCGTCGCGGGAACGCCGGCGACCGGCTCCTCCGCAGCGGGCCCGACGTCGTGGCGGCTCGTCATCTCGGTCACCGTCGCCTCGATGACGTCCTTCACCTTGAGCAGCTCACCCAGCGCGTCGTCGCGCTGGTGGTGGAGATGCGCGATCTGCGCGAGCGCACGCGTCCGGTCCTCCTCCACGCGCGCGAGGTAGGCGTTGCGCCTGCGCTCGATCTCCTCCTCGATCGCGCGGGCTCGCTGGCGCGCCGCGACGACGATCGCCTCGGCCTCTCCCGCCGTGCGCTCGCGCAGGTCGGCCATCTCCTGCTCCGTGCTCTGGCGCAGCGCGTAGGCACCCTCCCACGCCTCCTGGAGGATGCGCTGCACGCGCTCGCCGAGCGTGTCGAGCGGCGCGGGCTGCGGCGAGCGGTCCTCGCTCTCGAGCACGGCCACGCGCCGGTGGAGCTCGCGCAGCTGGCCGACCGCGGCGGCGAGCTTGCGCTCCGCCTCGGACGCGCGCTGCGTCGCCTCGTCGAGCCGGCGTTGCTGGTCCGCGACGTAGCGGTCGACCTGCTCGGGGTCGTACCCGCGGCGGTAGGCGCCGAAGATCGGCGTCGCCTCGCTCTGTGGTCTCGGCACGCTCTGCTGGTCCATCGATGCCCCGTTCGTGCGCCTCGGGCGCCTGTGTCCACGTATCGCGCGCGGGCGGCCGATCCGACCGGGCGCCTCCGGCGCCGATCGTACCGGCCGGCGCGCGTGCAGTCGTGGATCCTGTCAGTGGAAACGGCGCCCCGGACGCGCCACACTCGTGGGCGCCGCCGGAGGGGACCGGCGGACGTCTGGAGATCGGAGGCCGCAGATGGATGCCGGGGTGAGCCGCAGATGAACGCCGAGGTGAAAGGTACGACGCTCCCGACGCTCCAGGTCACCCTGGACCCCGGCGAGCACGTGGTCTCCACCCACGGCGACCTCGCCTGGATGACCGCGAACGTCCAGATGTCCCAGACGACCGCGACCGGCGGGCAGAAGGGCCTCATGGCGGGGCTGAAGCGCGTGGTCGGCGGTGGCGGGCTGTTCATGACCCGCTACGAGGCACAGGGTGGCCAGGGGCAGGTGACGTTCGCGGCGAAGCTGCCCGGAAGGATCTTCCCCGTCGACATCGCGCCCGGCAACGCGTTCTTCGTCCACCGTCACGGTTGGCTGTGCGGCACCTCCGGCGTCGTGCCGTCGGTCGGGCTGCAGCAGACCTTCCGCGGCGGCATCTGGGGAGGCGACGGCTTCGTGCTCGAGAAGCTCGAGGGAACGGGAACCGCGTGGGTCGAGCTTGCCGGCGAGATCACGATCTACGACCTCGTGCCGGGCCAGACGATGCTCGCCCACCCGGGCCACGTGGGCGTGTTCGAGCAGTCGGTCGGGTTCCAGATCACCCGCGTCCCGGGGATCTCGAACAAGCTGTTCGGCGGCGACGGCTACCACCTCGTCGCGCTGAGCGGCCCCGGCAAGGTCTGGCTCCAGAGCATGCCCATCGTCATGCTCGCGCGGGCGCTCGAGCCGTACCTCGGTGGCGCGACGGGGGCCGACGTCGCGGCGGGCGGGATCGGCGGCGGCGTGCTCGGCGACATCCTCGGCCGCAACGTCTGACGGCACGCGCCGCGCGACGGTCCGGGCACCCTGGTCGGTCACCGACCCGGGCGCCGCGGGCGGCGTCCGCCACGACGCGCGGCCGCGCCGGCGCGCCGCCGTGACCGCTCAGTGCGCCTTCGTGAGGAAGCGCTCGCGCTCGATCGCGACACGCGTGACGCGTCCCGCGCCCACGAGGCCGGCCGGGTCGGAGGCCGTGACCGTGAACACGAGCCGGCGGCCCTCGACCCGCTCGAGCGTCGCGTCCGCGTGCACGGTCGTGCCGACGGCGACCGGCGCGAGGTGGTCGAAGCGCACGCGCATCGCGACGGTCGTCCACGACTGCGGGAGCGCGCTCGCGATCGCGCACGTCGTCGCCTCCTCGCAGAGCGCGATGAGCCGTGGCGTGCCGAGGACCTCGACGTCCCCCGAGCGTGCGGCAAGCGCGGTGTCCGCCGCGCCGACGACGAGCTCGGCGCTGCCGGTCATGCCCGCGTGCAGGTCGGTCGTCGTCGCCACCCCCGTTACGATACGGGAGTCGGGGCGCGCGGCCAAGATTGCACCGCGGCGCCGTCCCCGGCGCCCGGCGGCCCGGCTCCGGTGCCGCCGCGAGCTCGCGGGACGGGCGTGCCGCACGAGGAGGAGGAGCCGGTGACGACGAGCACGAGCGAGCTGGTCGACGCGTCGGTCGTCGAGCGGACCCTCGGCGTCGCGATGCGCCACGGCGCCGCGTTCGCCGAGGTGTTCGTGGAGGACAAGCGGACGACCGGGATCTCCCTCGACGACCGGCGGGTCGAGGAGCTCACCTCCGGCCGGGACCGCGGCGCCGGGATCCGCGTCGTCGTCGGCGAGACCACGGGCTTCGCGCACACGGCGGACCTCTCGGAGAAGGGGCTCGCCGAGGCGGCCGAGGCCGCCGCGGCGGTCGCGCGCTCGGGAGGCGGCGGCGCCCGCGAGGTCGCGCTCGGCGACCGGCGGCCGGTCGCGCCGAGCCGCGCCGAGATCCTGCCCGAGGGTGTCGAGAAGGCGACGAAGGTGGAGCTGCTCCGGCGTGCGGACGAGGCGGCGCGCGCGTCGGGGAGCTCGATCGTGCAGGTCTCCGCCGGCTACGGCGACAGCCGTCGCAGGATCCTCGTGGCGAATTCCGACGGTCTGCTCACCGGCGACGACCAGGTGCGCACGCGGTTCTCGGTCATGTGCGTCGCGTCGGGCGACACGGGCATGCAGACCGGCTACGAGAGCCTCGCGCTCACGGTCGGCTTCGAGCTGTTCGACCGGTTCCCGGTCGAGGACGCCGCGTCCGTCGCGGCCGGCCGGGCGGTCGCGAAGCTGTCGGCGCGGCCCGCTCCGTCGGGCGTGCTGCCGATCGTGATCAAGAGCGGCACCGGCGGGATCTTGTTCCACGAGGCGTGCGGCCACGGGCTCGAGGCGGACCACGTCGTGAAGGACGCGTCGGCGTACCGGGGGCGGATCGGCGAGCTCGTCGCGAGCCCGCTCGTCACGCTCGTCGACGACGGGACACCCGCCGACCAGTGGGGCACCGCGTCCATCGACGACGAGGGCCGGCCCGCACAGCGCAACGTGCTAATCGAGAACGGCGTGCTCGTCGACTACATGTGGGACCACCTGCGCGCGCGCAAGGAGGGACGCGAGTCGTCCGGCAACGGACGCCGCCAGAGCTACCAGCACCTCCCGATGGTCCGCATGACCAACACGTACCTCATCGCCGGCAAGGACGACCCCGACGAGATCGTCGCCCAGACCCCGTACGGCGTCTACGTCGCGAAGCTCGGCGGCGGCCAGGTGAACACCGCGACCGGCGACTTCGTGTTCGGCATGACCGAGGCGTTCCTCATCGAGAACGGCCGGATCACCGAGCCGCTCCGTGATGCGAACCTCATTGGCAACGGGCCGGACGTCCTGCGCAAGATCGACGCGGTCGGCGACGACTTCGAGATGTGCCCGGGCACGTGCGGCAAGGACGGCCAGAGCGTCCCCGTCGGCTGCGGGCAGGCGACGCTGCGCGTGAGCGGCGTCACGGTCGGAGGCACCGCCGGTGCCTGAGCTCCTCGACCTCGCGCAGCGCATCGCGGCCGACGCCCGTCCCGGCGAGCAGGTCGAGGCGTACGTCTCGTGGCACCGCGACACCGACATCCGCGCGTACGGCGGGGAGGTCGAGTCCCTCTCGTCGGCCGAGTCGTCGGGCATCGGCGTGCGGGTCCTCGTCGGCAACCGCCAGGGCTTCGCGTACGTCGGCAACCTCGACGAGGGCCTCGCGCGCGAGGCGCTCGAGGAGGCGCGCGACAACGCGGGGTTCGCGACTCACGACGAGCACGCGGGCCTCGCGGTTCCCGACGGCGTCCCAGTCGCGCCGCTCGAGCTCTGGGACGACGCGCTCGGCGCGCTCGCGACCGAGGCGAAGGTCGCGCTCGCGCTCGACCTCGAGCGCCGGGTCCGGGCGGGCGACGCGCGCATCCGCCAGGTCGTGAGCTCCGACTACGGCGACGCGCTTGGTGAGTCCGCGATCGCGACGTCGACGGGGATCGCGTCCTCGAGCCGGCGCACGACCTGCTACCTCGCGGCCGACGTCGTCGCCGGCGCGGGTGACGACACCCAGACCGGGGACGGCTACACGGTGGGCCGCGGCCCAGGCGACCTCGACGTCGAGGCCGCCGTCCGGGACGCGATCGAGCGGTCGACCCGGCTGCTCGGCGCGAGGAAGCCGCACAGTGCCCGCCTCGACGTCGTGCTCGACCGTCGCGTGACCGCGACCCTGCTCGCGGTCCTCGCGGGAACCCTCTCGGGCGAGGAGGTCGCGAAGGGGCGGTCGCTGTTCGCGGGGCGCGTCGGCGAGGAGGTCGCCGTTCCCGCGATCACGCTCGTGGACGACCCCACGAACCCGCTCGCGTTCGGCGCGGCGGCGGTCGACGCCGAGGGCCTGGCCTGCCGGCGGAACGCGCTCGTCGAGGCCGGTCGCCTCACCGGCTTCCTCTACGACTCCTACTCCGCTCGCCTCGCCGGCACGCGCTCGACGGGCTCGGCCGTGCGCGGCGGGTTCAAGTCGACTCCGGGCGTCGGTGCCCGGGCGCTCGCGCTCGTGCCCGGCACGCTCGACCAGCGCGAGGTCGTCCGGCTCGTCGGCGACGGGCTGCTCGTCCAGGGGATCAGCGGCGTGCACTCCGGTGTGAACCCGGTGAGCGGGGACTTCTCGGTCGGGGCGGAGGGGCTCATGATCCGCGGCGGCGAGCTCGCGGAGCCGGTCCGTGAGATCACGATCGCGTCGACGATCCAACGCATGCTCCAGCACGTGATCGCGATCGGCGCCGACGTCGAATGGCTCCCGAGCAGCGCGGCCGGCGTGAGCCTCGCGATCGCCGATATCGCGATGAGCGGCGACTGACGGGTCGAGTCGTGCCCACGGGCGCGCGCTACGAGGTGCGGCGCTCGTCGGGTGCGGTCGCCGTCAGCTGGCGCTCGGCGCGGGACTCGGCGCGGCCGCTGTGCTCGCCGCCGCAGGGGTGCTCGCCGGGGTGCTCGTCGGAGCGTCCGCGGGCTTCGCGCTCTCGCCGCCGGTCGGAGCGGGTGTCGCCGCGGTGCTCTGGCCGTCGTTGGTCGCGGTCTTCGACGCGGAGGTCGACGAACGGCTGTCGGTCTTGTAGAAGCCGCTGCCCTTGAACACGATGCCGACGCTGCCGAAGACCTTGCGCAGCTCGCCGCCGCACGCGGGGCAGGTCACGAGCGGGTCGTCGGTGAAGGCCTGCACCGCCTCGAGCCGCTCCCCGCAGGAGCGGCACAGGTACTCGTACGTCGGCATCTCGGTCTCCGTCTTGGCACTCGACACCTACGAGTGCCAAGTATACCCGCCGGCCGCGTCACCTCCGCGTGTGCAGTCGGGCTCTCGGTGCGGGCGTGCGAGGCGGGCGGGCGTGCGAGGCGGGCGCCGCCTACACTCCCGTGAGTGCCGGAGCGCAGCCTGACCCACGTCGACCCACTCGGACGCGCCCGCATGGTCGACGCGACACCGCGCGACCCGACGCACCGCCGGGCGCTCGCCCGCTGCAAGGTCATGATGCTCCCCGAGACGACCGCGAAGGTCGCGAGCAACGCGATCACGAAGGGCGACGTGCTGGGCGCGGCGCGCATCGCGGGGATCCAGGCCGCGAAGCGGACGGCGGACCTCATCCCGCTCTGTCACCCGCTGCTCGTCGGCAGCGTTCACGTGAACTTCACGATCGGCGACGACCACGTCGAGGTCGAGGCCCAGGTCGAGACCTTCGATCGGACCGGCGTCGAGATGGAGGCGCTCACGGCCTGCACGGTCGCCGCGCTCACCGTCTACGACATGTGCAAGTCCGCCGACCGGACGATGGTGATCGGCGAGCTGTGCCTGTGGGAGAAGACCGGCGGGCGCTCGGGCAACTGGCGCCGGCTCGACGGGTCGAGCGCGACCGACGGCGTCTGACGACGCCGCCCCGGCGCCTCGCCGCGGGCGGGCCGCGTGTCGCCGCCCATCCACCCACGGGCCCGTCCGCTCCGGTAGGTTCGTGCGAAACCAAATGCCGTCGCTGGCGAAGCATCCGGCGGTTCGTGGAGATCGAGGGCAGCTTTGGTCGTACTTCTACTGGTCGTCGTGTGGCTCGTTGCCCTCGTGCCCCTTGCGCTCCGCTGGTTCTCCGAGTGGCAGCTCACGGCCTCGCTGAGCCAGTTCCGCGACACCGCAGGCGCGATGCGCCGCGTCCGGCCGGCGTCGTCCGCGCCGCCCGGCGCTGTACCCGGCGGCGCGCCCGGCGAGGAGGACTCACAGGTGCTCGAGGCGCGCCGCGCGCGTGAGCGCGCGCGGGCGGCCGAGCTCGTCGCCCGCCGGCGGCGCGTGCTCACGGTCCTCGCGTCGAGCCTGCTCGGCACCCTCGTGCTCGGCGCGATCCCGGGGCTCGGCGTGCTCTGGGACGTCTCGTTGGTCTCGTTCGTCGCCACGACCGGGTACGTCGCGCTCCTCGTCCGCTTCCGTCGTGCGGCCGTCGCGCAGGTCGTGGCGACCGAGCGCGCGGCGAAAGTCGTGTCGATCAACAGCGCGCGCCGGCGTGACGCCGGCGCCGCGGGCGCCGCGGGCGTGACCGCCCCGATGCCGCTTCCGCCGCTCCGTCCCGCTTTCGTCCTCGTCGACGTCCGCGCCTGACGCCCGCCGGCGCGCGCCCGCGCGCGCCCGCGCGCGCTATCGGTCAGTCGCTCGGAGCGGCCGGCTGCGCGAGCAGGGCGGCGACCGTGTCGATCGCGTTGACGAGCTCGTCGGTCTCGACGACGAGCAGCTCCATCCCGACGAGGCCGGCCGTCTCGTCGACGAGGTCGCCGTGGAGAGGGCGCAACGCGGGGACGTCGGGTGCGCGACCGGCCTCGAGCGACTCGGCGATCTCGCCGAGCGCCGAGACGAGCGCGGCGGCGAGCGGCGCGAGGCCCGGCACGCGGTCCGGCGCCCGGCCCGGCTCAAGCGACGTCCGGAGCACGTGCGTCGCGAGGCTGCTCCGGCGCAGGGCGGCGAGGACACCCGACGCGAGCTGCCCGTCGATCCGGCGGGAGCGCGGCTCGCTGAGCGAGCGAGCGATCGTCGCCTCGCAGTTCGAGCGGGCGAGCCGCAACCGGCGCGCGAGGGCGCGAGCCGAGGCTTCCGGAACACGGCCGCGGCCGACGAGGGGCGCCGTGACCGCCTCGAGGTAGGCCTGCTCGGCCCGCGTGAGCTCGGCGAGCGCATCACGCGCCTCGCCGCTCGACCAGGTGGGCCACGCGGCGTAGACGGCGAGCGCGAGCGCGCCGCCGACCACCGTGTCGACGAGGCGGTCGAGCGCAGTCGCGAAGCTCGAGTGCGCGCCCGGCGTCGCGAGGTTCACGAGGATCACGACGAGGCCGGTGAGGAACGCGCTGTACGCGGCGTAGCTCGCCCGGAAGCTCGTGAACGCGCCGAACGCGAGGAGGGCGATGACCACGACCGTCGCGTCGTCACCGAGGTTTCCTCCGGCGACGAGCAGTCCGGTGATGCCGACGCCGGCGACGGTCCCGAAGAGGCGCGCGACGCCCCGGCTGAGCGTCCCCCCGAAATCCGGCCTGAGCACGAGCGCGGCGGTGAGCGCGATCCAGTAGCCGCGCTGGAGCGGGGTGTGGTCCGCGACGAGCTCGGCGAGCGGCACGACGACGGCGAGCCGGACCGCGTGGCGGCACGCGGTCGAGCGAAGTGACAGGTTCGCGCGTACGGTCGCGAGCTGCTGGGCGGTCGTCGCGCGGCGTCCGGCGCGCGTACCGCGGCGCGCGGGCGCGGCGGGAACCGCCGTGCCGTCGACGACCTGCGCCGCGAGCCCGGCGACCGCACGCAGCTGACCGCCGAGCGCCGCGAGGTGGCTCGCTAGCGCCGCGCCGAGCGCGCCGCCCGTGTCGTGGTCGCGGGGATCGTCGGCGCGTCGGCGGCCAGCGGGTCGGTCCGCGGCCGCGACGGCCGCGAGCTCGTGCTCGAGGGCGTCGACCGACACCGCGCGCCCGCCGGCCAGCGCGTCCGCGACGCCGTCGAGCACGTACGCGCCCTGCGCGAGCACGCGCTCCACGCCGAGGCGCGCGGGAGTGCGCCCGCCACCGGTCCGGTCGAGCTGCTGGCGAAGCGCTTCGAGCGACGCGAGCTCGACGCGGATCCTCCTCCCCTCGTCGACGAGGCTGCGGAGCCCGCTCACGTCCGTCCGACGGAAGACCGCGGGCGCGCCGAGCTCGGCTTCCGCGGCGTCGAGCGCGAGGCCGGCAGGCAGGCTCGATCCCTCCGGACCACCGAGCGCGAGCTCCCCGAGGAGGCGGTACGCGTCCGCGATCGTGCGGCGCTGGGCGCGGAGCGCGAGCGGCCAGCGCGTGATCGCCGTGAGCGCTGTCTGGAACGCGCCGCCTGCGGCTACGTAGGCCGCGGCTTTCGCCGCGTTCACGGGTCCCTCGGCGAACCTGCCGAACACGACGAAGGCCATCGCCGCCTGGGTGCCGACGACCGACCCCGCGTCGCCGAGCGCCACGAGCATCCCACCTCCGAACGCCCAGCCGGCGAGCACGAGGAGGTGGGCCGGCGCGACGTGGGCCGTCACCGATCCGACGAAGCTCGACAGCGCGATGCCGCACGTCGTGGTCGCCATGGCCGCGAGCGGGTGGCGCCTCGCGCCGGAGAGCGCCGGGATCGCCGCGAGCAGCGCGCCGACGGTCGCGGCCGAGGCGGCGCCCGGGCCGACGAGCGCGAGCGATGCCGCGAGCACCGCGGTACAGCCGGCGGCAGCGCGCAGCGCAGCCGCCGGGGCCAGTCCCGCGAGGTCGACGCGCGCGGCCGAGAGCGCAGCGCGGCTCAACGTGCCGGTCGACCCAGGTCGGTGGTCGCGTCGAGCGTCGCTCACCGGCACCATCCTGCCGGTTCACCGCAGGCGGCGCGGACCTCCGGGCCCACGTGGCCGGGCGGTCGTCGCGACGCGGCTATCCTCGTGGCCGGAGTCGCCGGGCGGCGAGCCGGCCGATCGGCCACCGCGACCCGGGGGTGTAGCTCAGCTGGTAGAGCGCCACGTTCGCAACGTGGAAGTCGGCGGTTCGAGTCCGCTCACCTCCACCAAAGTGATCGTATGAGAACCCTGCACCTCCGCAATGCGGGGGATGCAGCCGCTAGAACCGCCCATCGGGATGTCCCGGTGGGCGGTTTGTTCTTGATCGAGCTCATGGTGGACTCGGGCCGGTACGAGCCGTGAGAGCAGGTTGTCGAAGGGCTGGTTGTAGTCGACCCTGACGGTGCGCTCCCTGGTCTCATCGTCCTCGTCGATGAAGATCTTGGCGAAAAAGGCCTGGTTGAAGAGCCTCCGGGTGCTGTCGCCGGCTTCGAGGTAGGCGGCGTGGCAGTCCCGGGTCAGGTCGAGGGTGTCTGCCAACATGGACTTGGCCTGCTCGTAGTTCGCATCGGAGTCGGCGAGCTGCTCCTGGATCCTCCTCAGCTGGCCC
>DAHUXW010000053.1 GCA_027306925.1 Acidimicrobiaceae bacterium
GCACGCCGCACGCCGCACGCCGCACGCCGCACGCGCCGCGCGCCGCGCGCCGCGTGGGATCGTAGGCGCGAGGATCGGACGAGTGCCGGGAACCGCCGCCGGGCGGGCGGGCGCGGCGGCCGGGGAGCGCGGACATGGCGACTACGCGACGGCGGGCCGGGTGGATCGCGACGCGGCGCGCGGTCACGGTCGCCCGAGTCGTGCTGCGCGCGCTGCGCGCCGGTGCCGGTGACCTGTTCGCGGGGCGCCACGACGGCCCGCGACGCGTCCGCGACACCCTCGCCGAGCTCGGGCCGACGTTCGTGAAGCTCGGGCAGGTCCTCTCCACGCGCCCCGACCTCGTGCCCCCGCGCCTCGAGGCCGCGCTCGCGACCCTGCAGGACGGCGCGCCGACCGTCGATTCGGGCGCGGTCCACCGGGCGCTGCGCCGCGAGCTCGCGCGCGACCCGGCGGGCGTCTACGGCTCCTTCGACGACGAGCCGCTCGCGGCCGCGTCGATCGGCCAGGTGCACGCCGCGACGCTCCACGACGGCCGCAAGGTCGTCGTGAAGCTCCGCCGCCCGGGAGTGACCGCGGCGGTCGAGGAGGACCTCGTCGTGCTCAGGCTCGGTGCGTCGCTCGTAGCCCACGTCCCGGGTGCGATGCGCCGGGTCGACGTCGTCGGCTTCGTCGAGCAGTTCGCGGCGACGATCCGCGGCGAGCTCGACTACGTGGCCGAGGGTCACAACGCGGACCGCGCCCGGCGAGACCTCGCCGACCTCCCCGTGCACGTCCCCTTCGTCGTGTGGGAGGCCACGAGCCACGGTGCGCTCACGCTCGAGCGGATCGAAGGGGTGAAGATCGACGACCTCGACGGCCTCGACCGGATCGGCGCCGACCGTCCGGCCCTCGCGCGCACGCTCGCGTACCTGTACCTCTCGATGGTGTTCTCGCACGGCTTCTTCCACGCCGACCCGCACCCCGGCAACCTGTTCGTGGAGCCGGGTGGGAAGATCGCGCTCGTCGACTTCGGGATGGTCGGCACCGTCGAGGCGTCCGTGCGCCGCGCGCTCGTCGAGATCGTCCTCGCGCTCGTGACCCACGACACGCGCCGCACGGTCGCCGCGATGCGCGGGCTCGGGGTCGCGCCCGCCGGCGTCGACGAGGAGGCATTCGTGACCGAGCTCGACCGGCTCACGGCCGCGTCGATCGAGCTGCCCGTCGGCGAGCTCCGTCTCGGTCCGCTCGTCGCGGACCTGATGACCGTGAGCCGTCGCCACCGCCTCGCGTTCCCGCGCGAGCTCGCGCTGCTCGTCAAGACCGTCGTGATGTGCGAGGGTCTCGCCGCGCTGCTCGACCCGGGCTTCGCGCTCCCCGAGGTGCTCGTCGCGTTCGCGCTCGACGCGCTCGGGCATCCCGGCGAGCCGTCGCAGGAGCTGCAGCCGTGAGCGATCCCGGGACGACGGGGCCGACGAATGCCGCCGGGGAGCTCCGCCGTGAGCGCCGGGAGCTGCAGCCGTGAGCGATCCCGGGACGAGGGGGCTCCGGGTCGGCCGCTCGGTCGTACCGGCCGACGAGCTGGACTGGCGCTTCAGCGGGAGCGGCGGACCCGGGGGGCAGCACGCGAACACGGCGAACACGCGCGTCGAGCTCCGGTTCGACATCGTGGCCTCCACGCGCCTCGGGCCGCGCCAGCGCGAGCGCCTGCTCGAACGGCTCGGGCCGGTCGTGCGTGTCGTGGCCTCGGACGAGCGCTCGCAGCTCCGGAACCGCGAGATCGCGCTCCGGCGGCTCGAGGAGCGGATCGCCGACGCGCTGCACGTCGAGCGGACGCGCCGTCCGACGAGGCCCACGAAGGCGTCGACCGAGCGGCGCCTCGAAGGCAAGCGGCTTCGCGCGGTCCGCAAGCGGGAGCGGCGCCCGCCGGACGACGTGTGACCCACGGCGCCCGCCCGGCGCACCGCCACGGACGGCAGCCGCCGGACGCTGCGTGACAGGTACGGCGGTACGTGTCGCTCCCGGACGCCGCCGGACGGAAGACGAACGCGATCCTCGCAGCTCGGCGCAGGTATTGGACAGCACCGTCTCACGCGCCGTCGCTCAAGTGGGCACCATGGGTGGTCGTTTGAGCTCCAATGACGACACTCGAGCTCCCCCGGCGGCCACCCGCGGAACCCGGTCGCCACGAGCCCGTCGCCGGGCCGGCCGCGAGCGGCGCCGATACGCCGCCGCTATCGCCTCGTGGCGCGAAGGCGCCGCAGACCCGGGCCGGCAGGTGGTGGGAGCGACACCCGCGCTTCCTGCGGGTCGTCGCGACGCTCGCGCTCGCGGCGGGAGGCGCGTACCTCGCGTACCGGCTGCTCGAGTCCGGACGAGGGGTCGCGCCGGTGCCGTTCGCGCTCCTCTGCCTGGTCGAGCTGTACAACTTCGTGTCGCTCGCGTTCCTCGCCTTCTTCGGTTGGCGCTGGGCCGAGCCGTCCCGCCCCGCGGCGACTCCCGGGCACCGGGTCGACGTCTTCGTGACGACCTACGACGAGCCGGCCGACATCGTCGAGGCGACGCTCGCGGGCTGCGCGTCGCTCCGTTACCCGCACGAGACCTATCTGCTCGACGACGGTCGGCGTCCGGAGATGGCCGAGCTCGCACGGCGCTGGGGCGCGCGCTGGATCACGCGGCCGGACAACGCGCACGCGAAGGCCGGGAACATCAACCACGCACTCGGGCGAACGTGCGGCGACCTCGTGTTCTGCCTCGACGCGGACCACGTGCCGCTCCCCGACGCGCTCGACGGCCTCGTCGGCTACTTCGACGACGACGCGGTCGGGCTCGTCCAGAGCCCGCACGACTTCTACAACCAGGACTCGGTCCAGCACTACGACGTCGGGCGCCACGAGCAGAGCCTGTTCTTCGAGGTCGTCTGCCCGGGCAAGGACCGTCACAACGGCGTGTTCTGGTGCGGGTCCGCGGCGCTCATCCGCCGGGCGGCGCTCGTCGCGGTCGGCGGCGTGAGCACGGACACGATCGCCGAGGACTTCCACTCGACCGTGAAGATGCACCGCCTCGGGTGGTCCACGCGCTACCACGACGAGGTGCTCGTCCAGGGCCTCGCCCCGCTCGACCTCGACGGGTACCTGCTCCAGCGCGACCGCTGGGCGCGGGGCAACCTCGCGGTGCTGCGGCTGCCCGAATCGCCGCTCAGCAGGAAGGCGGGCCTCAGCGTGCGCCAACGCCTGTCGTACGCGGGCAACCTGCTCGCCTACGGCGCCGGCGCTGCGCGCCTCACGCTCGTCGCGCTGCTCGTGAGCACGCTCGCGGGCGGCGTCCTGCCCGCGCGCATGAGCGTCACGACCGTGCTCGCGCTCTGGGTCCCGTGGACGGCGCTCGCGATCACCGCGTCGACCGCCTTGTGCCGCGGCCACCTCAGGCTGCGGGAGGCGTCGCACTACACGCTGCTCACGGCCGAGATCTTCACGAGGGCGCTGCGGTGCGCGATCGTCCCGTCGCGCACGAAGTTCAAGGTCACGCCGAAGGCCGGCGCGGACACAGCGGGGATCCGAGCGCTGTCTCGGCTGCGCACCGTGCTCGTCCTCGGCGTGGCCCTCGCGGTCTCGGTGCTCTGGCGGGCGGCGGGCATGGCGGGCCTCGTCCCCGTGCGGCCGCTGCCGCCATGGGCCGCGACGCTCGCGCTCGCGCTCGGCACCTGGGAGCTCGCACGGATCGTGCGCTCGGCGCGCGTCGTCGCGCGCCGGAGCCAGCGGCGCGAGCACGTGCGGTTCGAGTGCCGGTCGTCCGCGACGCTCGTGGACGGCGCCGGACACCGTGACGTCGCACGGGTGACCGACGTCGCGGTGTCCGGCGTCGGGCTCGTCGCGGCGCGCGAGCTCGGGATCGGCACGGTGCTCGGGCTCGAGTTCTCCCTGGCGGACTACGACGGGTCCGAGCTCGCGATCGCGGCGTCCGTGCACGTGTGCTCGACGTCCCCCGACCCGTCGGGCGGATGGCGCCTCGGGACGTCGATCGTCGAGATCGACGCCGCGTCGCACGAGCACCTCGTCCGGTACTGCTACGTGTCGTTCCCGTACGCGCACCTTAGGGAGCCGGCGGTCGGGCATCCGGAGCGACCCCCGGCCGAGATCTCCGACCGGCGCGGCGCGGCGCGGACCGGTCGGCGCAGGCTGTCGCGGGCGGGAGCGCGCTCCGCCGCACGTCCCGACGGGCTCCCGGCCGGGCCGCACACGGCGGGCCGGGCCGCGCCGGAGGGCGCCGGGGTGGCGCTTCGCGGCGGTCGCGCCTGAGCGTGTCCTGCGCTTCGGTCGGTGCCCGGAGCGGGACTCGAACCCGCACGCCCTTTCGGACAGCGGCTTTTGAGGCCGCCGCGTCTACCGTTCCGCCATCCGGGCCGGTGGCCGTGCGCGAGGTCCGCGGCGTCCGGTCGGACGAGGCTACCGCCGTACGCGCTGTCGCCGGTAGCCTCGGGGCGTGGAGCTGCGCGCGGTCGAGCTTCGCAGGCTCGAGCTCGAGCTCGTCCGGCCGATCGCGACGAGCCGCGGCGCGCACGCGAGCCGTCCGGTCGTGCTCGTGCGCGTCGAGACCGACGTCGGCGAGGGCTGGGGCGAGTGCGAGGCGCTCGCCGAGCCCCGGTACGTCGCGGAGCACGCGGACGGCGCCGAGCGGATGCTCGCCGAGCACCTCGTCCCCCGCCTGTTCGCGGCCCGGCGCACCTTCGCCGGCGCCGCCGACGCGTGCTCGGTGCTCGACGAAGTGCGCGGCCAGCAGATGGCGAAGGCGGCGCTCGAGATGGCGCTGCTCGACGCGGAGCTGCGGGCGAGCGGCGAGTCGCTCGCCCGCAGGATCGGCGCGAGCAGAGCGTCGGTCCGTGCGGGTGCGACGGTCGGGGACGGCCCGGTCGCCGCGGTGCTCGACGAGGCAGCACGCGCGGTCGAGGCCGGCATCGTGAGGTTGAAGTGCAAGGTCGGAGCGGGTCACGGGATCGACCATGTGGCGGCGGTCCGTGCGGCGTACCCGGAGGTCGCGCTCTGCGTCGACGCGAACGGCTCCTTCAGCCTCGGGCGCGCCGGCGACCGGGACGCGCTTCGCGCGCTCGACGGGCTCGGTCTCGCCGCGATCGAGCAGCCGCTCGCCCCGGACGATCTCGTCGGCCACGCGCGCCTCGTGGCAGAGCTCGCGACGCCTGTCGTGCTCGACGAGTCGATCTGCAGCCCGGGCGAGCTCGGCTCCGCGATCGCGCTTCGCGCGTGCGACGGCGTCTCGTTGAAGGCCGCGCGGCTCGGGGGCGTCCTCGCGGCGGTCGCGGCGCGCGACCGGTGCGTGCGCGCGGGGATCGGGCTCCTCGCGGGCGGGATGCTCGAGACCGGGCTCGGCCGCGCCGCGTCCCTCGCGGTCGCCGCGCTCGACGGTGTCGACCTCCCCGGCGACCTCGGCCCGAGCGAGCGCTACTTCTCGCCGGACCTCACGGCGCCGCACGTCGTGCGCGGCGGCCACATCGCGGTGCCGGACGCCCCCGGCCTCGGCGCGGAGCCGCTCGCGGACGTGCTCGCGTCCCGCACGGTCCGGCGCGCGACCTACCGCCCCGAGTAGGGCCGCGACCAGCGGCTCCTTCGATCGGGCCCGGCTGCGTACACTGGTGGGGATGCGACCGGGACTGACAGACCGCCGCGTGCGGGTCGAGCGCCGCCTGTTCGACGTGCACGCGCGTCTCGAGCGGGCGCGCGCCGAGCTCGCGCTCGCCGACGAGCAGCTCGCCGCGCTCGCCGACGCCGCGGACGACGCGCGGACGCGGATGCTCGTGTCCGAGACCGCGCTCGCGAACCGCGAGTGGAGCGAGGCCCGCCGGCACGCCGAGGTGATGGCGCGCAGTCGCGACGCGGCCCGAGCGGCGGTCGCCGATCTCGAGCGCGCCCAGGACGAGCTGCTGTCCCAGCTCGTCGTCTGACCCTGCGGCGGTCGGCGACGGGGGGCGCGCGACCGCACGACCCGTGCGAGCGCGCCGGGGCCGCACGGGCGGGCGGTTGGAGCAGTCGACGCAGCGACCGGTCGGACCCGAGCGGGTGGAGCAGTCCCGGACGGGCCGAGCGGCCCCGGACGGGCCGAGCAGCAAGGAGAGCGTGTTGGCGAAGACCGTCGTGATCGCCGAGGACGAGGCGATCGTCCGCCTCGACCTCCGCGAGATCCTCGAGGAGGAGGGCTACGAGGTCGTCGGCGAGACCGGGCGCGGCGACGAGGCCGTCGAGCTCGTCCGCGTCCACCGCCCGGACCTCGTCATCCTGGACGTGAAGATGCCGGGGATGGACGGTCTCGCCGCGGCGAAGGCGATCAACTCGCAGAGCCGCAGTGCGGTGCTCATCCTCACGGCCTTCAGCCAGCGCGACCTCATCGAGCAGGCGCGCGACGCGGGAGCGCTCGCGTATCTCGTGAAGCCGTTCCAGAAGGAGGAGCTGCTCCCGGCGATCGAGGTCGCGCTCGCGCGTTTCGAGGAGATGCAGGCGCTCGCCGCGGAGAACGCTGCGCTCTCCGACGACAAGCGCGGGCTCGAGGACCAGCTCGAGACGCGTCGATGGGTCGACCGCGCGAAGGGACGGCTCATGGACGACCACTCGCTGAGCGAGGCGAAGGCGTTCGCGTTCATCCAGCAGAGCGCGATGAACCGGCGAGTCACGATGCGCGAGATCGCGCGCGAGATCGTCGACGGCCAGCTCGCGCCCGACGCGGGCTGAGCGGGGCCCACGGGGGGACGGACCCGGCCGCACGAGCGCGGCCTGCCGGATCGCGCGTCACCCGGCCTGCCGGATCGCGCGTCACCCGGACGGCAGGGTCGCGTATCGCGCGGGCGGCAGGGTCGCGTATCGCGCGGGCGGCGCGCACCGGGCGCGGCGATCCCCCGGGCGTCACCCCGCTGTCACGTAGATCTGCCGGCACATCGCCCCGCCGACCGCGACCGTGTGCGGGCCGCTCGACGGCGTGCCACCGTCGCGCGCGTCCGCGTCGAGATCGAGCGTGAGCGTCCCGTCGGGGGCCCTCGAGCGGACGGTCGCCCCGCGGCCGGGCACGAGGCCGTTCTCGTCGAGGTAGGCGAGCGCGTCGCCGTCGATCTCGATCTGCTCGGTGATGCGCGCGAGCCGGACGTGCTCTCCCGGCGACACCTCGGCGATCGCGCGCTGCGGCACGGGGTCGAACGGCGCGCCGGGGATCGGGTTGCCGTGCGGGCACGTCGTCGGGTGGCCCAGGATCTCGACGAAGCGCGCCTCGACGTCGTCGGAGATCACGTGCTCCCACCGGCCGGCCTCGGCGTGGGCGCGGGCCCAGGGGAGGCCGACGACGTCCACGAGGAACCGCTCCGCGAGCCGGTGGCGCCGCACGACGCTCTCCGCGCGCGTGCGTCCCTGCTCGGTCAGCGCGACGCCCCGGCCGGAGCGCGCGAGGTAGCCGTCGTCCGCTAGCCGGCGGACCATCTCGGAGACCGCCTGGGGGCTGTGCCCGAGCCGCTCGACGAGACGGGCCTGGATGACCGCCACGCCCTCCTCGGCGAGTGCGTGGATCGCTTCGAGGTACTCCTCGAGCGGCGGGTGGTATCCGTCCGCCATCGCGTCCGAGCGTACCCGAGCGCGAGGCGCGCGCCTCGGGGCGCGACGCCTTAGCATCGGGCGGTGGCCACCTACTTCCTCCTCGACGGGCACTCGCTCGCGTTCCGCGCGTGGTTCGCCCTACAGGAGGCCGGGATGACCACGTCGTCCGGGCAGGAGACCCAGGCCGTCTACGGCTTCGTGTCGATGGTCACGAAGCTCCTCGCGGACTTCGAGCCCGACGGCATGGCCGTCGCCTTCGACCGGCGCGAGCCGACGTTTCGCGACTCGATCGCGGACGACTACAAGGCGGGCCGACCGCCGACCCCGGAGCCGCTCGTCGCGCAGGTCGAGCTCATCCGCAAGCTCGTCGAGGCGCTCGGCGTGCCGGCCGTCGACTTCTCGGGCTTCGAGGCCGACGACGTCATCGCGACGATCGCGACGTCGCTCCGGGACCGCGGCGAGGACGTCGTGGTCGTGACTGGCGACCGGGACGCGTACCAGCTCGTCGAGGACCCGCACGTGAAGGTCCTCTACAACCGGCGCGGCGTCTCCGACTACGTGCTCTACGACGAGGCCGGCATCCTCGAGCGGACCGGTGTCCGCCCCGACAAGTACCCGCTGCTCGCGGCCTTGCGCGGCGACCCGTCGGACAACCTCCCGGGCGTGCCCGGCGTCGGCGAGAAGACCGCGGCGAAGCTCGTGAACACCTACGGCGACCTCGACTCGATCTACGCGCACCTCGACGAGTGCACGCCGAAGCTCCGCGCCTCGCTCGCCGCGAGCGAGGCGCGCGTCCGTCAGAACCTGCAGCTCACCCCCGTCGTGCGCGACGTCCCGCTCGACCTCGACCTCGCGGCGCTCACGCTCGGCCGATTCGACCGGGCGGAGCTCGACGCGCTCTTCACGTTTCTCGAGATGCGCACGCCGCGCGACCGCCTCGTCGCGGTGCTCGACCGGTTCGAGGCCGGCCGGGCGGGCGACGGGGGCGCGCCCG
>DAHUXW010000055.1 GCA_027306925.1 Acidimicrobiaceae bacterium
CGGCGGGCGCGGGAGCCGTGGCGACGTCGTCCGCCGCGAGGGCGATGGGCGCGCCGTCGATCTCCGCGCCGTGAGCGTCGCTCGGAGCGCTCGAGCCGTTCCCGTTGGCGTGCCCGTTGCCGTGCTGTCCGTCGCCCTCGCCGACCGGCACGCCGGTCGCGGTGAGGATGAGGTCGATGATGTCCGCCTTGCGCGAACGCGATGCCGGCTTCAGCGACATTGCGGACGCGATGGCGTGGAGCTCGTCGCGCTCCTTGCGTTCGAGAATGGAGCGCTCAAGCTGCTCTCCGGCCATCGGTGTGTGCTCCTGTGCTCTGTGGTTCTCTCGGGTGGAGATGTCGTGATCGGTGGCGGGCACCGGGCTGCGCCGACGGCGCCACCTGGCGCCCGTCGCCGCGCAAGGCGGGCGCAGAGGCTCGGCGCCCCAGCCCTGGAGGAGAGGCAACCGGTCGAGCACGGCTCGGCCGGTCGTCCACATCGCGGGCCGGACCCTACGGGGAAGTGCGGCGGGGTGCGATCTCGGACCTGCTACGGGATCTGCGTACCGTTCTGGCTCGACGGCCCGGCGGCTGCGCGCGGGACCGGTGGCGAGGAGCGGTGCTGCACTCAGTGTAACGACTCGCCCGGCGACCGGCAACATCACCGCCCGCGCGCCCGGCGCAGGGTGTCCCGCTCCCCGTGCGGGGCGGCTCGCGGCCGATCAGATCCCGAGCGCCCCGACGACGGCCTCGAAGGTCGCGTCGACCGCCGCGGGCACCGTGACCTGGCTGATCGCGAGGTCTGGGTCCTTCAGGCCGTGACCGGTGAGCACGCACACGACGGTCGCGCCCTCGGGCACGGGGGTAGCGAGCAGGCCTGCGACCGACGCCGCGGACGCGGCCTCGCAGAACACCGACTCCTCGGTCGCGAGGAACCGGTAGGCCGCGAGGATCTCGTCGTCGGTGACCTTCGCGATCGCCCCACCCGACTCCGACGCGGCGGCCGTCGCGCCGTACCAGGACGCGGGGTTGCCGATGCGGATCGCCGTCGCGATCGTCTCGGGCTGGTCGACCCGGTGACCGTCGACGATCGGCGAGGCGCCGGCCGCCTGGAACCCGAGCATGCGCGGGAGGCGCGTCGCGCGACCGGCCGCGCGGTACTCGCAGTAGCCGCGCCAGTACGCGGTGATGTTCCCCGCGTTGCCGACCGGTATGCAGTGCACGTCGGGCGCGTCGCCGAGCGCGTCGACGATCTCGAACGCCCCGGACTTCTGGCCCTCGATCCGGAACGGGTTCACCGAGTTCACGACCACGATCGGGGCGCGGCGCGGGAGGTCGCGGACGATGTCGAGCGCGACGTCGAAGTTCCCCCGGACCTGGAGCACGCGCGCCCCGTGCACGAGCGCCTGGGCGAGCTTGCCGAGCGCGATGTGGCCCTCGGGGATCAGCACGACGCAGGTCATCCCCGCACGCGCCGCGTACGCGGCGGCCGAGGCCGAGGTGTTGCCCGTCGAGGCGCAGACGACCGCCTTCGCGCCGTCCTCGAGCGCCTTCGAGATCGCGAGCGTCATGCCCCGGTCCTTGAACGAGCCCGTCGGGTTCGCCCCCTCGATCTTCAGAAGGACGCGCGCGCCGACCCGCTCGGAGAGCCGCGGTGCGGGGAGCAAGGGCGTGTCGCCCTCGTTCAAGGTGACGACGGGGGTATCGTCGCCGACCGGCAGGAAGTCGCGGTATCGGCGGATCACGCCCTCCCACCCCCGCCCGCCGGTGTCGCCCGGCTCGCCGAGGCTCCGCCCGCCGAAGCTCGCCGGCATGTCGTCGTCCAACTCCGCTCCCCCGTCCGGTGCCCGTCAGTGGCCCGGGTCGATGACCCGGAGCAGCTGGCCGATCCGCGCGACCGCCTCGACGTCGCGCAGGCCCGCGAGCGTCGCCTGGACGTCCGCCTCGCGGGCGCGGTGCGTGATGAACACGAGGCGCGCCTCGGTCCCGAGGTCGACCTGCTCCATCGAGCGGATCGAGACGCCGTGGGCGCCGAACACCGACGCGACCGCCGCGAGCACGCCCGGGCGGTCGAGCACGTCGATCGTCAGGTAGTACTGCGCCTCGAGCTCGTCGATCGGCCGCACCTCGACGCGCGATCGCGCCGGGAACCACACCGCACCGCCGCCCACGAGGCCGCGCGCCGCGTCGACGAGGTCGCCGAGGACCGCGCTCGCGGTCGGCCGCCCACCGGCGCCGCGCCCGTAGAGCATGAGGTCGCCGACCGCCTCGCCCTCGACGAACACCGCGTTGAACGGGCCGCGCACGCCCGCGAGCGGGTGGTCCTTCGGGACCATGGCCGGGTGCACGCGCACCGCGACGGCGGGGATCCCCGACTCGCCGGGGTCGAGGTGCTCGGCGACCGCGAGCAGCTTCACCTCGTAGCCGAGCCGGTGCGCGAAGTCGATGTCGTCGACCTCGATCGTCTCGATGCCCTCGCGGTAGACGTCGCCGGCGACGATGTCGGCGTTGAACGCGATGCTCGCGAGGATCGCGGCCTTCGCCGACGCGTCGTAGCCTTCGACGTCCGCGGTCGGGTCGCGCTCCGCGTAGCCGAGGCTCTGCGCCTCCTGGAGCGCCTCGCCGTAGCCGATCCGCTCCTCGCTCATGCGCGAGAGCACGTAGTTCGTCGTGCCGTTCACGATGCCCGTCACCCGCCTGATGCGCTCGCCCGCGAGCGAGACGCGAAGCGCGCGCAGGAGCGGGATGCCGCCCGCGACCGTGGCCTCGAAGAGCAGGTCCCGCCCGGCCGCCTCCGCGACCGCGAAGAGCTCGGCGCCGAAGTTCGCGAGGAGCTCCTTGTTGGCGGTGACGACCGGTTTGCCCGCCTTCAGCGCGTCGACGATGAGCGTGCGCGCGGGCTCGATCCCGCCGATGAGCTCGACGACGACGTCCACGTCCGGGTCGGTGGCGACGGAGTGCGCGTCGTGGGTGAGGCGCTCGGTCTGGAGCGACGCCACCCGCGGCTTCGCGAGGCTGCGGACCGCGACCCGCGTGACCTCGAGGCGCACGCCCGACCGCTCGGCGATCCCGTCCGCGTCCTCGTCCACGATGTCGACGAGCGCGCCCCCGACGTTGCCGCAGCCAAGCACGCCGACGCGCACGACGGGCACGTCCGCCGCCCCGCGCCCCGCTCCCCGCTCGATCACCGGCACAAGGTAGCGCCTGACCAGCCGGTGCGTGTCAGGGCTCGAGGCGCAGCAGGTCCTCCACCGTCTCGCGCCGGACGACGACCGAGGCCGTGCCGTCCTCGACGAACACGACGGCCGGCCGCGGCACGCGGTTGTAGTTGGACGCCATCGAGAAGCCGTACGCGCCGGTCACCGGTGTCGCGAGGACGTCTCCGACCGCGACGTCCGCGGGGAGGCGCGCATCCGCGACGAGGACGTCGCCGGACTCGCAGTGCTTGCCGACGACGCGGGCGGCGAACGGCCGCTCCGCGTAGGTCGCGCGCGGCAGGAACGCCTCGTAGCCGCTCCCGTAGAGGACCGGGCGCGGGTTGTCGCTCATCCCGCCGTCGACCGCGACGTAGGTCCTGATCCCGGGGAGCTCCTTGACCGTGCCGACGCGATAGCACGTGAGCGCCGCGTTCGCGACGATCGCGCGGCCGGGCTCCGCGGTCACCGACACCGCCGGCGCGAGCCCGGCCGCGTCGCACGCGCCCCGCAGGAACACCGCCCACGACGCGATCGTCGGCGCCTCCTCGCCCGCGACGTACGCGACGCCGAGGCCCCCGCCGACGCAGAGCTCCAGCAGCTCGTGGCGCTCGACGTACGGAACGAGCGCGGCGATCTCGCGCTCGTACGCGTCGAGGCGGAAGATCTGGCTCCCGATGTGCGCGTGCACGCCGACGAGCTCGACCCCGCCCATCGCGGCGAGCAGCGCGGCCGCCCGGTCCGCGGCCCCGGACGCGAGCGAGAAGCCGAACTTCGAGTCCTCCTGGCCCGTCATCACGTACTCGTGCGTGTGCGCCTCGACGCCGGGCGTCACGCGCACGAGGACCGGCTGGTCGCGCCCGTCGGCGCGCGGCGCGGCCGCGACGACGCGCGCGAGGCGGTCGATCTCGTCGAACGAGTCCACGACCAGGCGCGCGACACCCACCGCGTGCGCGGTCTCGATCTCCTCGCCCGACTTGTTGTTGCCGTGGAGCACGATCCGTTCCGGCGGCGCGCCCGCGGCGAGCGCGGTCGCGAGCTCGCCCGCGGTCGACACGTCGAGCGACATCCCCGCGTCGAGCGCGACCCGGGCCATCGCCTTGCACAGGAAGGCCTTGGTCGCGTACGCGACGCCGGGCCCGAACGCGGCGACCGCCTCGGAACAGCGCGCGCGCAAGTGCGCGGCGTCGTAGACGAACAGAGGCGTGCCGAGCTCCCCGACGAGGTCGAGCACGTCGACCCCGCCGACCGAGAGCCTGCCGTCGCGCGCGACCGTCGCGGTGTCGGGGAGCAGGTGGCGGGCGATCGGCCGCTCGCTCGGGGCCGGTGGCTCCGTGCGGGGCGCGGTGCCCGCGACGTCTCGTGTCGTGCGGGCGCTCGCCATGTCGGAACGAGGATGGCCGACGTGCGGCTACCATGCAAGGCGCACCCGACGCCGTCGAGCCGGTGCGGCCGCCCGGAGTGACCGGGGCCGCGCAGGTGGGGCCCGGGTCCCGTCGGGCGCGGCACGCCCCCGTAGCTCAGGGGATAGAGCACCGGCCTCCGGAGCCGGTGGCGCAGGTTCGAATCCTGCCGGGGGCACGAGAAAAATCCCAGCTCGGAGGCCATTTTTTCGAAGCGACGGCTTTCTCATACAGGTGCCGCCGCCGACTGGTCCGGCGAGCACCGGGGCCGACGACGCCCAAAGGCATCCATAGAACGAGGGGTGCTATGGCTGAGCCGGTCGTTGCCCGTCCGGTCCGTGTGGGGACCACCGAGACCGGGGAAGTGCGCGTCCCGCGCGACGTCGCCAACCTCTTGGGCGACGATGCCGAGCTGCGGGTAGGACCTGGACAGGTCGTCACGCCACGGCCGGCCGAGCTCCGCGCGTCGGCGCTCGCCACTGCCGTCGAGCCGCTCGACGATCCCGCTCGTCTACGGCATACGACGGCCCCGCTCACCCCCGACGAGCGCGCTGCGTTGGCCGACTTCCTCGCGGAGTGAACCCCGGCGACGTACCGGGCGCGCCGGTGCTCGTCGACACCGACGTCGTGTCGTGGATCGCGCTCGGCGAGCAACGAGCTGACGAGTTCGCGGCGTTCCTTACTGGGCATGCCGTCTTCGTCAGCTTCGTCACGGTTGCCGTGGACGATCTCGTTGATTCGCCGCGGCGGGACGTCGATCGCGACCGCCAACCGGTGGTGGGTGATCCCGAGGGGCACGCTGTACTCCTCCAGCAGCACCTCTCCCGGATGGATCGGCGCCATGGTCGAGGTGGGCAGCAACGCGACCTCCTCTCGGCACTCCGTTTGGCCGGTACCCTCCACGACATCCTAAATCTCACCTTGTGCCGGCGCGGGTTCCTCTGCAAGCTGAGCGGCTCTCTGTCGGCAAACCTTGCGTACTGCGGACTGTCGCTGGGGGTCGAGCAGTTTGACTTGGAGGCTCGGGTCGCCCTCGCGGACGAAGGCCGCGAACTCTGCGGCTGCCGTCTCTGGGGTCCGTCCGGCCGCGACCAGGGTGTCAGTCCAGTCTTCGAGGAGGTCGGCTTCCTCGAAGGTGTGGGCGAATGCCTCGTTGAAGGTGGCGGTGGGGATCTCGACTCTGGTCAGCGGGTTGTTCGGAAGAAAGTTCTGAAGGCCCCCGGGATCAGCTCAGACGGCTATCCCGGAAACCCCCGCTAGTGCCGAGGTCACTCCGAGATCGGTCGCGACTACGGCGGTGCGTGCGCCGTCGCCCCGGCGAGGTCCGCGATGGCCCGACGCCGAGGGCGCCTCGTCCGCGGAGCTCTGCCGGCAGCCTTGCGCCGCTCGTCCTCCTCCTCGCGCTCGGCGAAGGCGTCGGTCACCGCGAGGTCGCGGACGACGAGCGCGCAGGCGAGGAGCATCGCCATCGGGACGAAGCCCATCTGGCGGCACCAGCCCTTGTTCACGTCGATCGTGGCCGGGTCCGTCGCTGGACGCGTGCGCGGTGTCGTGGCGTTCGCACATCAGGTGCGCTGGCGCTCGGTCACTCCGGCGGAGTGCCGGCCCCCCATGCCGGACCGGAGCGGCCGGCGGACGCCGGGTCGTCTCGGGCCGCGATGCTGCGCAGCACCTCCACCATCTCGATCGCCGCGAGCGCCGCGTCCTCGCCGCGGTTGCCGAGGGCTCCGCCCGACCGCGCGCGCGCCTGCTCCGGGGTCTCGGTCGCGAGTACGCCGAAGATCACCGGGACGCCGGTGTCGAGCGCGGCCCTCGCGATCCCGTCTGCGGCCGCCTGCGCGACGAGGTCGTAGTGGCCCGTCTCGCCACGGATCACGGCACCGATGGCGACGACTGCGTCGTAGCGACCGCGCGCGGCGAGATGCTTCGCGACGAGCGGGATCTCGAATGCGCCCGGCACGGCGAGAATGTCGGTCCGATCGGGCGCGACGCCGTGCGCCTCGAGTGCGCGCCGTGCGCCGGCGAGGAGCCGTGCGGTGATCTCCTCGTTGAACCGGCTCCACACGACCGCGATCGACATCCCCGTCCCGTCGAGCTGTGCCGGAGCGGGTCGCTCAGCCGACATGGTCGCTCGGCCCGCGGAGCAGCGGGTCGCTCAACAGGTGCCCGAGTCGGTCTCGCTTCGTGTGCAGATAGGTGACGTTCTCATCGTTCGGGCGAGTCTCGAGCGGCACGCGCTCGGTGATCTCGAGCCCGAATCCCTCGAGCCCTCCGCGCTTCGCGGGGTTGTTGGTCATGATCCGCAGCTTTCGCACACCGAGGTCGAGCAGGATCTGCGCGCCGATCCCGTACTCGCGGCTGTCGACGGGGAGACCGAGCTCGACGTTCGCGTCGACGGTGTCGAGCCCGCCGTCCTGGAGCTCGTACGCGTGGAGCTTGTCGACGATGCCGATGCCTCGTCCCTCGTGGCCCCGGAGGTAGACGACGACGCCGACGCCGGCGGTCGCGATCTGCTCCATCGCGAGCTCGAGCTGCTCGCCGCAGTCGCAGCGCAGCGACCGGAAAACGTCGCCCGTGAGGCACTCGGAGTGCACGCGCACGAGCACGCTCTCGTCCGGGCTCGGCGTGCCGACGACGAACGCGAGGTGCGTCTCGTGCTCGATCACGCTGTCGTACGCGTAGCAGGTGAATTCGCCAAAAGGAGTCGGGAGCCGCGCGCTCGCGACGCGTCGCACGAGGGTCTCGGACTTTCGCCGGTGGCGGACGAGGTCCGCGATGGTCACGAGCACGAGACGGTGCTCGCTCGCGAACACCTCGAGCTCGTCGCGCCTCGCCATTTCGAGACCGTCGGCGGTGACCACCTCGGCGAGGACTCCCGCGGGCGCGAGCCCAGCGAGGCGCGCGAGGTCGAGCGCGGCCTCGGTGTGCCCCGCACGGCACAGCACGCCGCCGTCACGGGCGCGCAGCACATGGAGATGTCCGGGACGCGCGAGGTCGACCGGCCGCGTCGAGCGGTCCACGAGGGCTCGGACCGTCGCGGCCCGGTCCGTCGCCGAGATCCCGGTCGTCGTCCCGCGGATCGCGTCGACGGTCACGGTGAACGCGGTGCGCTGTGACTCGGTGTTGTGCGCGACCATGAGCGGGAGCTCGAGCTCGTCAGCGCGCTGCGCGGTGATCGACGCGCAGATGAGGCCCGAAGTGTGGCGCACGAAGAAGGCAAGCTTCTCGGGCGTGACGTGCTCGGCCGCGAGGACAAGATCGCCCTCGTTCTCGCGCGCCTCGTCGTCGACGACGACGACGATCTCGCCGCGACGAACCGCGTCGATGGCCTCGTCGACCGGCGCCGTGCGCACGGTCACGTGCTCCGCATCTCGGGCGCGCGATATGGGGAGGGGACCCCGGACCGCACGAGCCGTTCGACATACCTCGCGACCACGTCGGTCTCGAGGTTCACGGACTCCCCGGGCCGCCGTTGCCCGAGGGTCGTCACCGCGCTCGTGTGCGGGATGACCTCGATCCGGACCCAGCGCTCGCGGACCTCGACGAGCGTGAGGCTGCAGCCGTCGACCGTGATCGACCCCTTCTCGACACAGAAGCGCGCGAGCCCGCCCGGGATCTCGAGCCCGAAGTGCGGCGCGGAGTCCGTGACGACGCCGACGCCGTCGACGTGTCCGAGCACGAGGTGGCCACCGAGGCGGTCTCCAAGCGCGAGGGAGCGCTCGAGGTTGACCGGGTCGCCCTCGCGCAACGAGCCGAGGTTCGTGCGAGAGAGCGTCTCCTCGACGGCCTCGACCGCAAACGACCTCGGGCCGTGCTCGACGACGGTGAGACAGCAGCCGTTGACCGCTATCGAGTCGCCGACCGCGACGCCGCCGACGACCGTGGTCGCGGCGAACTCGAGGCGTGTCGCGGCCCTCGAGGGCGATGCGCGGACGAATCGCCCGAGCTCCTCGACGATCCCCGTGAACATCAGGACCTTCCCTTCGCGCGTGCGTCGGACGCCGCCGTGCCGTCGTCGGGCGGGCGGTGGGCGGTGCGCTCCGAGGCGCTCGCGTCGGCGCGCACCGGCGCGAGCTCCACGCGCAGATCGGCGCCGAGGGCTCTCACGGAGACGAGTCTTCCACGCCACAGGTGCCGTATCGTCGCCGCGCCCGGCCCCGCGAACATCGACAGCGCGTCGTCGCCACCGAAGAGCGCCGGCGCGAGATAGAGCACGTACTTGTCGACGAGGCCAGCGGCGTGGAAGTCGTGGGCGACCCGCGCACCGCCCTCGACGAGCAGCTGGACGACGTCCTGCGCCCCGAGCTCGTCGAGCACGGCGCCGAGGTCGCCGCACATCGAGGTCGCGGGTTCGACTCGGGCGCCCGGAGGGATCGCGCCGAGCACGACCCGGCGCGGAGAGCGCCCCGGGGCGTCGCGCACCGTGAGACGCGGGTCGTCGCAACGCACGGTCCCCGCGCCGACGAGCACGGAGTCGCTCTCGGCCCGCAGCCGGTGTGCGTCGGCGCGGGCCTCCTCGCCGGTGATCCACGCGCTGGACCCGTCGGGCGCCGCGATGCGCCCGTCGAGCGACGCCGCGAGCTTGAGCACGACGAACGGTCGCCCGGTGAGCCGGTGAGTGAGGTAAGGAGCGAGGAGGTCGCGCGCCTCCTCCTCGCACGTCCCGACGCTCACCTCGACGCCTTCCTCGCGCAGCCGGTCGATCCCGGCTCCCGAGACGCGCGGATCGGGATCGACGAGGGCGACGACGACTCGCGTGACGCCCGCGGCGAGAAGCGCGTCGACACACGGGGCCGTGCGCCCGTGGTGCGCGCACGGCTCGAGCGTCACGTACGCGGTGGCCCCCCTCGCCGAGGTCCCGGCGCGCCGGAGCGCCTCGGCCTCGGCGTGGGGACCACCGGGCGGGCTGCTCGCCCCCTCGAACGCCGGTCCGCCGCCGCTCCCGCCGGCCGCGACGATCACGCAACCCACCCAGGGATTCGGCGACGCGCGATCGCGCACCGATGCGCCGAGCTCGAGGGCCCGGAGCATCCTCCGGCGGTCGTCGTCCGTGCTCGGGCCAGACGTCGCGCTTCGCGCCGGTGGGAGGGGCCGCCGCGGCGCCATGGCGCTCAGGCCGGCACGGCCTCGCCCGCCGCCTCGACGCGCCCGTAGAGGGTCGTGCGCTGGGCGACGGGGCGGCCGAGCGGCTCGACGAGTGATCGGAAGTCCTCGGGCGTCATGAGCTGGCCATGGCGTGCTCCCGCGGCGCGCGAGATGTTCTCGTCCATGAGCGTCCCCCCGAGGTCGTTGCAGCCCGCCGCGAGGAGCTGGGGGATCCCTTCCCTCCCGGTCTTCACCCACGAGGCTTGGATGTTGTCGATGTGGCCGTGGTAGGCGATGCGCCCGACCGCGTGCATCAGGATCATCTCGCGAAACGTCGGGCCCCGCCGACTCTTTCGCGCGAGGTAGATCGGGGTCGCCATGTGGACGAAGGGAAGCGGTACGAACTCGGTGAACCCGCCGGTCTCCTTCTGCAGCTGCCGCGTGCGCACGAGGTGGCGCGCCCAGTGGACCGGCCGCTCGATCGCGCCGAACATGATCGTCACGTTCGAGCGCAGGCCGACGAGGTGGGCGGTCCGATGGGCGTGCAGCCACTGCTCGGTGTCGATCTTGTCGGGGCAGAGCACGGCGCGGACCTCGTCGTCGAGGATCTCCGCCGCGGTGCCCGGGAGCGTCTTCAGCCCCGCGTCCATGAGCCGGCGGAGGTAGGACCCGAGCGGCTCGGAGAGCCGGCGCGCGCCCTCGGTGACCTCGAGCGCGGTGAAGCCGTGGATGTGGATCGTCGGGGACGCCGCGCGGACCGCTCGCACGACCTCGAGGTAGTACTCCCCGTCGAAGTCGGGGTGGATGCCCCCCTGCAGGCAGACCTCGGTCGCGCCACGGCGCTCGGCTTCGGCGACCCGCTCGCTGATCTCGTCGACGCCGAGCAGGTACGGCGCGCCGCGCAGGTTGAGCGACAAGGGGCCCTTGCTGAACGCGCAGAAGCGGCATTTGAACGTGCAGACGTTCGTGTAGTTGATGTTCCGGTTGACGACGAAGGTCACGGTGTCGCCGACCGCGCGCCGGCGGAGCTCGTCCGCGACCTCGGCGATCGCGCGCACCTCGGGACCCCGTGCGGCGAACAGGTCGACGAGCTCGCGGACCTCGGGCTCCTCGCCAGCGAGGACGCCCTCGAGGACCTCGCGCACCCGGCCCCGCACCGCACTCCGGGCATCGCCACCCGAGCGCTCGGGCACGAGCTGGGGCGGTAGTCCGTCGCCGCCGGAGTACCAGGCCTCGAGGTCGCGCCCGAGCAGCTCCGCGTCCGCGTGGTCGAGGACGGGGAAGCGCATCGCCTCGTCGAGCCATCGCGTCGGGTCCGAGGCGTGCTCGGGATAGATCGTGAGGCGCGGGGCGAGCGTGTGGCCCTCGTGCTCGGTCACCTCGCGGAGCCGTTCGAGCGTCGGCCACGCTCGCTCGGGGTTCACGTGGTCCGGCGTAACCGGGGACACCCCGCCCCAGTCGTCGATCCCCGCGGCGAGGAGCCGCCCGAAGTCGTCGCTCAGGTTCGGAGGCGCCTGCACGTGGATCTCGTCCGCCAGGACGATCCGTGCGGCAGCGATGCTCCACAGGTGCTCGTCGTCCGGACACGGTGGTGCCCCCTGCATCGCCGTGCCCGGCTTCGCCAGGAAGTTCTGGACGATGACCTCCTGCACGTGGCCGTAGCGAGCGTGGGCCGCGGCGATGGCCTCGAGCGCCGCCAGGCGATCCGCTCGCGACTCGCCGATGCCGACGAGGATCCCCGTCGTGAACGGGATCGCGAGGCGCCCTGCGGCTTCGAGCGTCGCGAGGCGGCGGGCGGGTGTCTTGTCCGGCGACCCCCGGTGGCAGGCGAGGTCGCTCCGGAGCGTTTCGAGCATCATTCCCTGGGACGCCGTCACCGGACGCAGGCGCGCGAGATCGGCCTCGTGAAGCGCTCCCGCGTTCGCGTGGGCGAGGAGCCCCACCTCGTCTCGCACGGCTCGGCACGCGGTGACGAGATAGTCGACCGTGTCCGAATATCCGTGCTCTCCTAGCCACGCCGCGGCGCTCGGGTAGCGGAGCTCGGGTTGCTCGCCGAGCGTGAACAGCACCTCGTGACAGCCTGCGGCCGCCCCTGCGCGTGCGACTGCGAGCACGTCGTCCAACGACAGGTAGGGAGCAGGCAGGCGCGCGGGGGGCTTCGCGAACGTGCAGTAGCCGCAGCGGTCCCGGCAGAGCTGCGTGAGCGGGACGAAGGCCTTTGGGGAGTAGGTCGTCCGCGTGCCGTAGCGCGCGTCGCGGCGGGCCCGCGCCTCGCGAAGCACGTCTGAGAGCGGCGCCGACGCGAGGTTTCCGAACGGTTCGGGACTCATCAGCGCTCGCTGACGCGCGGATGGTGGCGGGGAGCCTGCGTGCTGCGAGCCAGAGCGTTTCTCACGCGGCCGACGCTAGCGACAGTGAGTTCAATATTCAAACTGACTCGGTGAGCAGCTAGAATTGCCGCGTGGTTGCCGAGGAACCGGAGTCCTTCGACTCCATCGCCCGGACGCTCGAGATCATCGGGAACCGGTGGACGATGCTCGTGCTGCGCGACGTCTTCCGCGGCCGCCATCGCTTCGACGAGCTGCGGGTGGGACTCGGCATCGCGCGTCCCGTGCTCGCGGACCGGCTCGCGACGCTCGTCAACACCGGGATCCTCGAGAAGATCCAGTACCAGGAGCACCCTCCCCGCTATGAGTACCGACTCACGCCGATGGGCGTCGAGCTGTCTCCTGCGCTGGTCGCGCTCATGCGCTGGGGCGATCGATGGCTCGCGCACGACCAGGTCGGGGTCGTGCTCCTCCACAGGGCGTGCGGCACCGAGCTCGAACAGGGGTTCTGGTGCCCGACGTGCGAGATGACATTCGGCCCTCGGGCGATCAGGAGCCGAGCGACCACGGCGTGAGCGGTGCCCCGGGTCAGTCCGCCGGCGCCGCTCGACTCGACCGGCCGTCGGGTGACGGGCAGCGCGCAGCAGCAGCTACGGCGGTCGATCGTCGCCGCGCTCGTCTTCACGGGCACGGTGGCTTCGACGTCGGTGAGCTCGAGCTCGCCGTCGCGCCGCAATATGGTCCACGAGATCTCGGGCGGCGCGACGATCGTCGCGCTCGCGGGCGCGACGATCGCGGGCCTCGCAGCGCTCGTGGGCGCGGGCCTCGCCGCGCTCGTGGGCGCGGACCTCGGCGCGGACCTCGGCGCGGAACTCGGCGCGGAACTCGGCGCGGCGTTCAGCGTCGGGCCGGACACGCGCGCACTCGGCGACGCGGACGAACCGCTCGTGGTCGACCGCGCCGCGCTTCACCGCCTCGCGGCCTGGTACGCGCTCGGGGCACAGCTCGTCGACTCAGCCCTCGCCGGGCTCGACGGCTCGGGCTATCCCGCGACCGTCCAGCTGTGGCCGGAGCACTTCGACCTCGGCACCCACGTGGCCGCGTCGCCCGGCTTCCGGGTGAACCTCGGGGCATCCCCGGGCGACGGCTACTGCGACGAGCCCTACCTCTACGCCGGGCCGTGGGGCGACGAGCGCGCCGGCGACCCCGCGTTCTGGAACGCGCCGTTCGGCGCGACCGCGAGCGAGCCGGCGCTCGCGGCGACCGGCGACGCCGGGCGCGCGGGACGCGAGTTCCTCGCACGCGGCCTGCGCGTCCTCGCGGGCCAGCTCGCCTACGATCCGCCGGGGCGGACGTGCGCGCCGGCGTACTCGAGCGAGGAGCCGGCATCCCGCGCCGCCCCGTCCGCTGCGGCACCTACGTCCGCACCCGGCACAGGAGGGACGAGCGTGACGACGCACGAGGCGGAGAGCGCGCACGAGGTCGTGCGCCACCCGGTCGACTTCGACTCGGACCCGAGCGCGATGGTCTACACCTTCGGCGGAGCGGCGCCGGTGCGCTCGGTCCGGCCCGGGTCCGTGCTCGAGACCTCGACGCTCGACTGCTTCTGCGGGCGGGTCCGCTCGGTCCACGACCTCGCGAGCGAGGTGTGCGACCCGCGCTACCTGAACCCGCAGACCGGTCCCTTCTACGTCGACGGCGCGCGACCCGGCGACACCCTCGCCGTGCACTTCGCCCGCATCGAGCCGCACGAGGCGTGGGGCGCGAGCACGACCGTGCCGTTCTTCGGCTCGCTCACCGCGACCCCCGCGACCGCGATGCTCCACCGCGCCCTGCCCGAGCTCACGTGGATCTACGCGATCGACCGGGACGCGCGCCTCGTGCGCTACGAGGCGCGCGAGCGCTCGGGGGTCACGGTCGACCTCCCGCTCGACCCGATGCACGGAACGGTCGGCGTCGCCCCCGCGCTCGGTGAGGTGCGCTCCTCCCTCGCCCCGGGCGACTGGGGCGGCAACTTGGACACGCCCGAGATGCGCGCGGGCACGACCTGCTACCTCGGGGTCAACGTCGAGGGCGCGCTCTTCAGCTTCGGGGACGGCCACGCCCGCCAGGGCGAGGGCGAGACGTGCGGCGTCGCGGTCGAGACCGCGATGGACTCGACGGTCGTCGTCGACCTCGTGACGTCCGACCCCACGCCCTGGCCGCGCCTCGAGGACGACGACCACCTCATGACGACCGGATCGGCCCGCCCGCTGGAGGACGCGTTCCGGATCGCGCACGTCCAGATGGTCCGCTGGGTCGCCGAGCTGTGCGAGCTGTCCGAGATGGACGCGTACCAGCTCGTCTCGCAGATCGCGCGCACGCCGGTCGCGAACGTCGTCGACACGAGCTACACGGTCGTCGCGAAGGTCGCGAAGGCGCACCTGCCCGCGATGCGACCGGCGGCGGGCGGCGCGCACGCCCGGCTGCGGGCGATCGCCGCGCGCCATCTCGCGAGCCGCTGACCGGGGACGCGTCCCGAGGTCGTGCTAGTCGCAAGGCATGAGCCACGACTTCACGAAATAGAAATGAATTCGGCGGCGCGACGTCGTATCCTCTGGCGCTGTGGACGAGCCGGGCGTGACCGAGGGCGTGGCGGCGTTCGGCGAGTGGTCCACCTGGTACCGGGTGACCGGGTCGCTCGAGTCCGGCAAGGCGCCGCTCGTCGTCGCGCACGGCGGTCCCGGCTGCACCCACGACTACGTCCTCGCGATCGCCCGCGTCGCGGAGAGCGGCCGGGCCGTCGTCCACTACGACCAGCTCGGTTCCGGTCGCTCGACCCACCTGCCCGAGCGCGGCGCGGACTTCTGGACCGTGGAGCTCTTCCTCGACGAGCTGGACAACCTCCTCGGCCACCTCGCGATCGCGGACCGCTACCACCTGCTCGGCCAGTCCTGGGGCGGGATGCTCGCCACCGAGCACGCGATCCGCCGGCCCGCCGGGCTCAGGAGCCTCGTCATCTCCAACTCCCCCGCGTCGATGGAGCTGTGGGTCCGCGAGGCCGCGGGGCTGCGCGCCGCGCTCCCGCCGGAGGTCGAGGCCGCGCTCTCCCGCCACGAGCAGGCCGGGACGACGGACGACCCCGAGTACCTCGCAGCGACGCAGGTCTTCTACGACCGCCACGTCTGCCGGGTCGTGCCGAACCCGCCCGAGGTCGCGCGCACCTTCGAGTACCTCGCCGAGGACCCGACCGTCTACCACACGATGAACGGGCCCAACGAGTTCTTCTGCATCGGCACGCTCCGCTCCTGGAGCGTCGTCGACCGCGTCGGCCGGATCTCGGTCCCGACGCTGCTCCTGTCGGGCCGCTACGACGAGGCCACGCCCGCGACGGTCCAGCCGTTCGCCGACTCGATCCCCGACGTCACCTGGCAGGTCTTCGAGCACTCGAGCCACATGCCGTTCGTCGAGGAGCCCGAGGCCTACCTGTCCGCAGTCACCACCTTCCTCGACGCGCACGGCTGAACGCGCGTCACGACGTTGCCCACCCGAAGCCAGGAGTCGAATTCCACCGCCCGAGGCCACGCGAGTCCGTCGCGCACCAGGTAGCACGAAGCAAAACACAACCATCGCACACCAGGTTAGGAGTCGCATGTTCCCACGGAGCAGGTCCGCATCCAGGAAACTCGCGCTCGCGTCGCTCGCGACCATGAGCCTCGGCGGCTTCTCGCTCGCCCAGGCCTCGTCGGCGTCGCCCGCCGTGGCGAAGGCCTCGGGCGGCTACCAGTCCCAGCACGCAGGCGGGACGCTGCACCTCGTCGCGCAGACGGCGGGCGGCACGCTCGACCCGCAGGTCAACTACACGCTCCAGTACTGGCAGCTCTACCAGGCGACCTACGACGGCCTCGTCTCGTTCCAGAAGTCGGGTGGCGCCGCGTCGTTCGACGTCGTCCCGGACCTCGCGACCGCGATGCCGAAGGTCACCGACGGCGGGAAGACCTACACCTTCACGTTGCGCAAGGGCGTGAAGTTCTCCAACGGCAAGACCGTGACCGTGGCCGACGTGGTCGCGTCGTTCCAGCGCCTGTTCAAGGTCTCGAACCCGAACGCCGGCTCCTGGTACAACGTGATCGTCGGCGGGAACGCGTGCCTGAAGACGCCCGCGACGTGCACGCTCAAGGGCGGCGTCGTCGCCGACGCGGCGAAGAACACGGTGACGTTCCACCTCACCTCGCCCGACGCGGAGTTCCTCGACCAGCTCGCGGTGCCGTTCGGCTCGATCGTCCCGGCGGGAACGCCCGGCAAGGACCAGGGCACGACCCCGGTCCCCGGGACGGGCGCGTACTACTTCAAGTCGTACGATCCCAACCACGCGCTCGTGATGGCGCGCAACCCCTTCTTCAAGCAGTGGTCGCTCGCCGCCCAGCCGCAGGGCTACCCGAACGAGATCGAGATGACGTTCGGGCTTCCCGTCGAGTCCGAGGTGACCGCGGTCGAGAACGGTCAGGCCGACTGGCTCTTCGACCCGCCGCCGCCGGACCGCCTCACCGAGCTGTCGACGAAGTACGCGAGCCAGGTCCACGTGAACCCGCTCACCGCGTTCTTCTACCTCGCGATGAACACGAACCTGAAGCCGTTCAACAACGTGCTCGTCCGCCAGGCCGTGAACTGGGCCGTGAACCGCCAGTCCGCGGTGAACCTGTACGGCGGCTCGGTGCTCGCGCAGCCCGCGTGCACCGTGCTCCCTGCCGGCTTCCCCGGCCACGTGAACTTCTGCGACTACACGAAGGGCGGCGGCTCGACGTGGAAGGCGCCTGACCTCGCGAAGGCGAAGGCCCTCGTGAAGCAGTCCGGGCTCGCGGGCACGCCGGTCGCGATCGTCACGCAGAACGACACGGTGAACGAGTCGATCGGCCAGTACGTGCAGACCGTGCTCAACCAGATCGGCTTCAAGGCGACGCTCAAGCCGCTGTCCGCGAACATCCAGTTCACGTACATCCAGAACACGAAGAACCACGTGCAGATCAGCCTGACCCAGTGGTACCAGGACTACCCGGCGGCGTCGGACTTCTTGAAGGTGCTGCTGTCCTGCTCGAGCTTCCACCCGGGAAGCGACAACAGCATCAACATCGCCGGGTTCTGCGACAAGTCGATCGACGCCCAGATGAACACGGCCGAGACGCTCGAGCTCACGAACGTGAAGAAGGCCAACGCGCTCTGGGGCACGATCGACAAGGAGATGATGGCGAAGGCCCCGCTCGCCCCGCTGTTCAACCCGAAGCTCGTCGACTTCGTCTCGAAGCGGGTCGGCCACTACGAGTTCAGCCGGCAGTTCTACATGTTGGTGGACCAGCTCTGGGTGAAGTAAGCGGGCTGGTCGCCGAGCCGGCCGCGCGAACGCGCCAGCTGGCGGGCGTCGCGACGCCACGGGCTCCCGAGAGCCCGTGGCGCGCGTCGTTCCGCCAGCTCGCGCGCAACAAGGTCGCGATGGGCGCCCTCGCAGTGCTCGTGCTCGTCATCGTGGTCTGCCTGCTCGCGCCGGTCTACGCGGGGAGCGTCGCACACGTCGACCCGTTCCCCTCGAACCTCCAGGGGACGACCATCGTCCACGGCAGGGTCACACCCGTGCTCCAGTCCAACCACCAGGGGCTCGGCCTCGGCGTCACGCCGATCGGGCCGACGTGGGACATCCACCACTACTTCCTCGGCGCGGACAACCAGGGGCGGGACGTGTTCGCGCGGCTCCTCTACGGCGGGCGCACGAGCCTGCTGATCGGCTCGACCTCGGCACTGCTCTGCTGCGTGCTCGCCGCGCTCCTCGGCCTCATGGCCGGCTACTTCGGCGGGCCGATCGACTGGGTGCTCTCGCGACTGTTCGACATCGTGTGGGCCTTCCCCATCTACCTGCTCGCGATCTCCCTCTCGGTCGTGCTGCTCACGAGCGGTCTCCAGATCGGCTTCATCCATATCGGCGCCGGGAGCCTCCTGCTCCCGATCATCATCATCGCGATCGTCTACGTCCCCTACGTCGCGCGGCCGCTACGCGGGCTCGTGCTGTCGCTTCGCGAGCGCGAGTTCATCCAGGCCGCGATAGGCGTCGGCGCGTCCGACTGGCGGATACTCCGCCGCGAGATACTGCCGAACGCGCTCCCGAGCGTGATCGTGTTCTTCCCGCTCATGGTCGCGCTCGACATGCTCACGGAGTCCGCGCTCTCGTTCCTCTCGATCGGCGTCCAGCCCCCGAGCGCGAGCTGGGGCACGATCATCAACGACGGCCTCGGGCTGCTCTACACGCGGCCGATGGTCGCGATCGCGCCCGGGCTCATGATCGTCATCACGGCGGTCTCGCTCAACCTGCTCGGCGACGGCGTGCGTGACGCGCTCGACCCGAAGGCGAAGCTGCGCGGGTCGATCTAGATGCTGTCGTTCGTCGCGCGCCGGGTCCTCGCCGCAGTGCTCGTGCTCTTCGCGATCAGCGTCCTCGTGTTCCTCATCTTCTTCGCGACGCCGGGCGTCGACCCGGCGGCGCGGATCGCGGGCAGGAGCGCGACCCCGCAGATCCTCGCCCAGGTACGCCACGAGTTCGGCCTCGACCGGCCGCTGCCGATCCGCTACGCGCTGCTCATGGAGCACCTGTTCATCAAGCGGGACCTCACGTCGTACGTGAACATCGGCGACAAGGTCGTGCCGCAGATCATGAACGCGGCGCCGGTCACGCTCTCGCTCGTCATCGGCGCCGCGGTCATCTGGCTCGTCGCCGGCATCGCGGGCGGCGTGGTCGCAGCGCGCTTTCGCGGCCGGCTCATCGACCCGATCATCATGCTCGCCGGGATCAGCGCGATCTCGGTCCCCGCCTACTGGCTCGGCGAGGTCGTGAACCTCATCACCGAGAGCCGCCTGCACTCGTCGGTGTTCTCCTGGGTCCCCGCCGCGGGCTACGTCCCGATATCACAAGGCGTCGGCCAGTGGGCGCTCCATCTGCTGTTCCCCTGGCTCACGCTCGCCGCGCTGTACGCGGGTATCTACGCGCGCGTCCTTCGCGCGGAGCTCGTGACCGCGCTCGGCGAGGACTACGTGCGGACCGCGCGCGCGAAGGGCCTGTCGGAACGGCGCATCCTGATCCGCCACGCGCTCCGGTGCTCGCTCATCTCGATCGTCTCGCTCTTCGGGCTCGACTTCGGCTCGCTCGTCGGCGGTGCGGCGCTGCTCACCGAGGTCGTCTTCGGCCTCCCGGGCGTCGGGCAGCTCACGTACACGTCGCTCCAGGACCTCGACCTCCCGGTCATCATGGGCTGCGTGATGTACGCGGCGTTCTTCGTCGTGCTCGCCAACACGATCGTCGACGTCGCCTACGCCTGGCTCGACCCGAGGGTCCGCCGTGCCTGAGCTCGCACCGCAGCCGGTGGGCGCCCACTTCGAGTTCCCCGACCCGGCGCTTCTCGAGGTCGAGGACCTCCACGTGAGCTTCAAGACGCGCGCCGGCGTCGTGCGCGCGGTCGACGGGCTCTCGCTGACGGTCGGCGACCGCGAGGTCCTCGGGATCGTCGGCGAGTCCGGGTCGGGCAAGAGCGTCGCGATGTACTCGATCCTCGGCCTCGTGCGCGACGCGGACGTCGAGATCACGGGCTCCGTGCGCTTCCGCGGGCACGAGCTGCTCGGGCTCAGCGACAAGGAGATGTGCGACATCCGCGGCAACGACATCGCGATGATCTTCCAGGACCCGATGACGGCGCTCACGCCCGTCTACACGGTCGGGTGGCAGATCGCCGAGCAGGTGCGCGCGCACGAGAAGACGTCCCGGCGCGCAGCTCGCGACCGGGCGATCTCGCTGCTCGCGGAGGTCGGCATCCCCGACCCGGCGCGCCGCGTGGACAGCTACCCGCACGAGTTCTCCGGCGGCATGCGCCAGCGGGTCGTGATCGCGATGGCGCTGTCGTGCAGCCCGCGGCTGCTCATCGCGGACGAGCCGACGACCGCGCTCGACGTCACGACCCAGGCGCAGATCCTCGCCCTCATGCGGCGCCTCCAGGAGACGCACGGCTCGTCGATCGTGATCATCACCCACGACATGGGCGTGATCTCCGAGCTCGCCGACCGCGTG
Source organism: Acidimicrobiaceae bacterium (assembly GCA_027306925.1). Taxonomy (GTDB): domain Bacteria; phylum Actinomycetota; class Acidimicrobiia; order Acidimicrobiales; family Bog-793; genus JAJZBW01. Next base: position 20,068 of record DAHUXW010000055.1, read on the forward strand.
GTCGTCATGTACGCGGGGAGGCCAGTCGAGGTCGGGCCGAAGACCGACGTCATCCGCGACCCGCAGCACCCGTACACCTGGGGGCTGCTCGGCGCGGTGCCGCGCGTCGACTCCCGCCGGCAGCGGCTCGCGACGATCCCCGGCTCGCCGGTGTCGCCCCTCGACCTCCCGCCGGGCTGCGCCTTCGCCCCGCGTTGCGCGTGCCGCTTCTCCGCGTGCGACGCCCGCCCCCCGCTCGCGGTGTACGGCACGCACCGCGACGCCTGCTGGCTCGAGCCCGGCGACCGGGCGCGCCTTCGTGCCGAGGTGGGCGCCCTCGCAACGGAGGCGACGCGCGCGCAGACGACCGGACCCGCCGGGGCCGAGCACGAGTTGGTCGCACCCGCGACGGTCCGACCCGGAACAGCCCACTTGGAGGCGAACGGGCCGGGGGCCGCCGAGCCGGAGCCGCCCGCGTCCGCGATGGCCACGTCCGCGGAGACGGCGCCCACCGAGGCCGCGTCCGAGGAGCTGGGATTCGGCGGGACCGTGCACACGGACGCGGCGGGCGACGGGGGCGCGGCCGATGCCGCGGCGGGCGACGGGGGCGCGCGCCCGGGCGGCCGCGGGCCGTGGGTGCCGCACCCGATACCCGGCGTCCCCGTCGGGGCCATTCCGCCGTACCCGGGACCGACCGACGCGTGGCCCGTCGAGGTCGGCCCCGCAGGAGCGTGGCCGGCGCCCGTGCCCGAGGAGGAGAGCGGCGAGCCCCGCACGCCGGACGAGGCCGAGCCATGAGCGACGTGCTGCTTCGCGCGAGGGACGTGAAGAAGGACTTCACGCTGCGCGGGGGCGTCGCAGGGCGTCGCACCGTGCACGCGGTCACCGGCGTGTCGCTCGACGTCCGTCGCGGCGAGACGCTCGGGATCGTCGGGGAGTCCGGCTGCGGCAAGTCCACTCTCGCTCGCTGCCTCGTGCGACTGCTCCCCGTGACGTCGGGAAGCGTCGAGTTTGGCGGCGTCGAGCTCACGAAGCTCTCGCGGCGCAAGCTCCGCCCGATCCGGCGCCAGATCCAGCTCATCTTCCAGGACCCGTACGCCTCGCTCAACCCCCGGCGCCGGGTCGGCGAGATCGTCGCCGACCCGCTCCGGGTCCACAAGGTCGGGGACGACGCCTCAATTCGCGAACGGGTCGCGGAGCTGTTCAGCGTCGTCGGCCTCGACCCCGCCTTCCGCAACCGCTACCCGCACGAGTTCTCCGGCGGCCAGCGGCAGCGCATCGGCATCGCCCGCGCGCTCGCGCTCAACCCGTCGCTCATCGTCGCCGACGAGCCGGTGTCCGCGCTCGACGTGTCCGTTCAGGCCCAGGTCCTCAACCTGATGGCGGACCTGCAGGAGAAGTTCTCGCTCACGTACGTGTTCATCGCCCACGACCTCGGCGTCGTGCGCCACGTGTCGGATCGCGTCGCGGTCATGTACCTCGGCGAGGTCGTCGAGCTCGCCGAGGCGGAGCAGCTCTACGACGCCCCGCTCCATCCCTACACCGAGGCGCTGCTGTCGGTCTCGCCGGAGCTCGACGAGGGCGACGGTCCGACGCGCGAGCGCATCGTGCTCAGCGGGGACGTGCCCGACCCGTTGAACCGACCCGAGGGCTGCTCGTTCCACCCGCGCTGCCCGGTCGCACAGCCGCGGTGCGCGGCCGAGCGCCCGGCGCTCGTCGAGCTCGCGCCGGACCGGTTCGTCGCGTGCCACTTCCCGCGCAACCTCGCGGCCCTGCGCAGCGAGTCAGGCAGGGCCGAAACGGGCCCGGAGCCCGCCCCGCCGGGCGACCCCCGGGCGGCCACGAGCAACTAGCGGCCGCTCGGACGCGGCCCGCTCGTGCGCCGGGCGCCGCGCGGGACGCGCCCGGCAGGCCCCGGCGCGGCTCGCGCGCGGGCTCACCGGGGCCTGCCGGGCGAGGGGGATGACACCGCGCACGGATGTGTCGTCGTGCTCATCGGCGGTGCCCGTGACAGTCCTGCCAGTTTTGCTCGCGCGGCACCAGGTGACGGCCCGGAGCCCTCGCGGGAGGTCGCCCTCGAAAGCGGCAGATCGCGACGCCACGGGGACCGGACCATGACCACCCCCGTAGCAGGAAAGTCTCGTGCAGCTCCGCGTGGGAGGCGTGTTCCCTCGCACACAAGGTGCACACATGACGCCCGGGAACGCAGCGTCGCCATTGCCAATCGGCCCTGGCGCCGGTAGGTTTCCATCCCTAAACTGTCGAAAATCTAATTTCGCATAGTTGGTAACTATGTTGCCACACGACGTGATGGATCGACCACCGCACACGGTCGGCCGACCGGGATCGGCCTCGGGAGCGCCTTCCGGGAGCGCCCGCCCGCAAGGCTCGAACCGACGCCACGGGAGCGCAATGCACACGACGCACGAAGCACCGGGCCGCACGGCCCGCGCCGCGGTGGACCCGGGATGAACGCCGCGCCCGCCGAGCGGCGCCCGGTGATGATCCTCGACCACGACCCCGAGCTCGTCGACACAGTCGCGTCCCTGCTCGAGCGGACCTACGACGTCAGGGGCATCCCGAGCGCCGAGCCGCTCGGAGGTCTCGCGACAGGGGACATGGCGATCGTGATACTCGGACCGACGCACAACGACCGCGCCACGATCGAGCGGATCGGCGACGTCACGCGCGCGCGGCCCGGGCTCGGCGCGCTCATGCTCGTAGACGGCGCGTCCCCGGAGCTCCTCCGGCTCGCGTTGCGCGGCGGCTTCCACGACGCGATCGAGGTCGAGTCGGTCTCGAGCGACCTGCTCGACGCAGTCGACGCGCTCTGGTCGCGACTCGAGCTCAGCGCGGTCTCGTCGAACGGCGCGCACGGCGGCGCTCCCGCGCTCGCGAAGGTCACGACCGTGTTCTCCCCGAAGGGCGGCGTCGGCAAGTCCGTGATCGCCATCAACCTCGCGGTCGCGCTCTCCAGGGGCGCGACCAAGCCGGTGGCGATCCTCGACCTCGACCTGCAGTTCGGCGACGTCGCGGTCATGCTCCGCCTCCAGCCCGTCCACACGATCGTCGAGGCCGCGGCCGCCGGCGACCAGCTCGACGAGGTGCTCATGGCGAGCCTCGTCGCGCGGCACGATCCGAGCGGCGTGCTCGTCCTCGCGGCGCCGACGACCCCGTCGGCCGCGGACCAGATCCGACCGAAGGACATGTTGAACATCCTCGCGGTGCTCCGCTCGATGTGCAGCCACGTCGTGATCGACACGCCGCCGCACCTGAGCGAGGTCGTCCTCCAGGCGGTGTCCGAGAGCGACGACGTCGCCTTCGTCGTCGGCATGGACGTGCCGTCGGTGAAGAACGCCCGCCTCGGGCTCCAGGCCTTCGAGCTCGTCCAGCTGCCGATCGACAAGGTCGTGCTGGTCTTGAACCGCGCGGACTCCAAGGTCCACCTCGCGGTGCGCGACGTCGAGCGCTCGCTGCAGATGAAGGTCGACGTCACGCTGCCGTCCGAGTCGCTCGTCCCCGAGTCCGTGAACGAGGGCGTCCCCGCGCTGTTGCGATCGCCGAGGTCACGCTTCGCCGGGAAGATCGAAGCGCTCGCGAAGCTCATCGGCGAGCGCACGAGCGCGCGGGCGTCCGGGGTGCGCACATGACGGCGAGGAGGTGCGCGAGATGACCCTCTACGAGCGCCTGCAGGGGACGCGGAGCCCCGAGGAGTCGCGAGCGGAGCTGCTCGACGGGCTCCGCCAGCAGATCCACGAGCGTGTGATCGCGCGCCTCGGCCCGCAGTTCTACTCGAACCGCTCGGACACCGGTCAGCTGCGCTCGAGCGTCGAGCGCATCGTGGCCGACGCCCTCAAGGCCAACAAGGTGCCCATCTCGGTGAGCGAGGGCGACCAGCTCGCGCGCGAGGTCACCGACGACGTGCTCGGCCACGGCCCGATCGAGCGGTTGCTCCAGGACCCGACCGTGAGCGAGGTCATGGTGAACGGGCCACGGCGCGTCTACGCGGAGCGCAACGGCAAGATCGAGCTCACGAAGAGCCGCTTCCTCGACGAGGACCACCTCCGGCACGTGATCGGCCGGATCGTCGCCCAGGTCGGGCGCCACATCGACGAGACCTCGCCGATGGTCGACGCCCGGCTCCCCGACGGCTCGCGCGTGAACGCGGTCTTCCCGCCGCTCAGCGTCGACGGCCCCTACCTCACGATCCGCAAGTTCTCGGTCGACCCGTTTACGATCGAGGACCTCATCGACTTCGGCACGCTCACGCCGCCCGTCGCCTCCCTGCTCGAGTCGTGCGTGCGCGGCAAGATGAACCTGCTCGTGTCCGGCGGCACGAGCACGGGCAAGACCACGCTTCTCAACGTGCTCTCGTCGTTCATCCCGAGCGACGAGCGGATCATCACGATCGAGGACGCGAAGGAGCTCCAGCTCCGCCAGGAGCACGTCCTCGCGCTCGAGGGCCGCCCGCCCAACACCGAGGGCAAGGGCGCGGTCACGATACGCGACCTTCTCCGCAACTCGCTGCGGATGCGCCCGGACCGGATCCTCATCGGCGAGTGCCGCTCGGGTGAGGCGCTCGACATGCTCCAGGCGATGAACACCGGCCACGAGGGCTCGCTCACGACCGTGCACGCCAACAGCCCACGCGACGCGCTGTCGCGCGTCGAGACCATGACGCTCATGGCCGGCTTCGACCTCCCGGTGCGCGTCGTGCGCGACCAGATGTCGTCCGCGATCGACCTCATCGTCCACCTGTCGCGCCTTCGCGACGGGACCCGTCGCGTGACCCACGTGACCGAGGTCGGGAGGATGGAGGGCGAGGTCGTGCTGCTCCAGGACATCTTCCTGTTCGACTTCGGCATGGGCACGAGCGAGGACGGCACCTCGCTCGGCAAGCTGAAGGCGACCGGGCTGCGCCCGCGGTTCGCGGAGAGCCTCGCGGACCGCGGCATCACGCTCGACCCGAAGCTGTTCGAGGCCGAGCAGTTCGTCCACGCGCCGGTGGGCCGGCGATGACGCCGGCCGCGCTCCTCCCCGGGGTGAGCAACCACCTCCGGGCGTTCTTCGACCACATCGGGCCGCTCGGCGACGCGGCGATCGTCCTCGCCGTCGTCGCGCTGCTCGCCTACGGCGTGCTTCGCGCCGCGAGCCGAAGGAGCGCGAGCCTCTCCGAGCTCATCGAGCCCTACCACCTCGAGCAGCTCGCGGACGGGAGGCCGGCGCCGGCCACGGCGCCGCAGCGCGTCGTCACGCTGCCCGGCCTCCGCCGCGCATCGACCTCGATCGGCGAGGCCGCCGGCCGGACGCGGATCGGCGACCGGATGGCGATCATGCTGAGGCGCGCGGACGTGCCGGCCACCCTCGGTGAGCTCGTGCTCGTCTGGGGCATCGGCACCGTCGTGCTCGTCGCGCTCGCCTACCTCGTCGCGCACCTCTTCGCGGCGGGGATCGTGCTCGCCGTGCTGCTCGCCGGTCCCCCGGCCGGCCTGAAGATCGCGATCGCCCGGCGCGAGCGGAAGTTCGCCGAGCAGCTCCCCGACGTGCTGAAGCTCACCGCGTCCTCGCTGCGGGCCGGCTTCTCGTTCGCGCAGAGCCTCGACGGCGTCGTGCGCCAGATCAAGAAGCCCGCGCAGCGCGAGCTCCAGCAGGTGCTCTCGGAGATGCGCCTCGGCAAGGTCCTCGAGGACGCGCTCTACGACGCGGCGGCGCGTATCCAGAACCGCGACTTCACCGAGGCCGTGATGGCCGTGAGGATCCAGCAGGAGACGGGCGGCAACCTCGCGTCGCTGCTCGACGTGCTAGCGAACACGATGACGCAACGCGTCCGCATCCGCCGTGAGATCCGCACGCTCACCGCGGAGGGGCGCACGAGCGCGTACGTGCTCGGCCTGCTCCCGGTCGCGATCGGACTGTTCATCTACTCCGCGAACCGCGCGTACATCTCGCAGCTGTTCCACACCTCGCCCGGCCGCATCGCCCTCGTCGGCGGGGCGGTCCTCGAGTGCGTGGGATTCGCCTGGATGTACCGAATCGTGAAGATCGAGGTGTGACGTGCTCGTCCCCGTGATCGCCACCGTCTCGGCGCTGCTCCTCGTCGCCGTCGCGGCGTCCGCGGTGCGCGTGTCGCCGCGGCGCGCCGTGCGGGCGACGTTGCGCAACGCGGCCGCGCTGAGCGGGCCCGTCTCGGTCGAGCTTCGCCGGCCCGCGCAGGACGGCTCGCTCGTCGAGCGACTCCTGCTCCCGGCCGCCAGGGCGCTCGCGAAGCCCGCGTGGGCGATCAGCCCGCCCGTCTACCGCGACAGCGTGCGCCGGCGCCTCACGCTCACGGGCAGGAGCGAGCAGGTCGACCTCGAGCGCTTCCTCGCGGGACGCCTGCTCTCGATCGCGCTCATCCCCGTCGCCTTCTACCTCGTGAGCCTCACGCACCTCCAGAAGTTCTTCGGCTTCCTCGCGTTCCTCCTCGTGGCGGTCCTGCTCCTGCTCGGGCCCGACGCGCTGCTCAACCGCCGCGTCGCGCAGCGCCAGGAGAAGATCCGGAGCGAGCTCCCCGGGATGCTCGAGCTCCTCCTCATCAGCGTCGAGGCGGGGCTCGGCTTCGAGCAGGCCCTCTCGCGCACGGTCGAGTCCATGCCGGGACCGCTCGCGGACGAGTTCAACCGCTTCCTCGGCGAGGTGCGCGTCGGCGCGGTGCGCCGCGAGGCGCTCGAGGCCGTCGACGAGCGGACCGACGTCGCCGAGCTCCGGTCGTTCCTCCTCGCGCTCATCCAGGCGGACGCGTTCGGCGTGTCGATCGCCACGATCCTTCGCGCCCAGGCCGAGGAGGTCCGCATCGCGCAGCGCCAGCACGTCCAGGAGCGTGCGCAGAAGGCGCCCGTGAAGATGCTCTTCCCGCTCGTGTTCTGCGTGCTGCCCGCGCTCTTCGTCGTCGTGATCGGACCGGCGGCGATCGAGATCTACCGGACGATCATCAAATGAGCGCGACCACGCGCCGCTCCGCTTCGCACGCTCGCGTCGCGCCGAGCGTCGCACACGGGACCCGCGGACGCGGGCGGCACGGCGACGAGGGATCGACGATGATCGAGTTCGCCCTCATCGTCCCGCTGTTCGCGCTCTTCCTCTTCGCGATCGTGGACTTCGGCCTGCTCTTCGCGGGCTACACGACGATGCGCGCAGGCGTGCAGGCGGGCGCGCGGCTCGCGTCGGTGGACCAGTACCTGCCGTCGAGCGGGTCGTTCCAGTTCCCCTGCACGGGCACCGGTGGCGTCGATCAGCGGACCGCGGACCTGGTCTGCCTCGTCGCCCAGCGCATCGGGACGACCCTCGGGACCGACCCGGGCAGGCTCGAGATCGGGGTCGCCGTCAGCGCGACGAACGTGACGGTCTGCGCGTCCGCTCCCATGAAGTCGACGACCGGGCTCACCTCGCCGTTCCTCGACGGACGGTCGCTCGCGACGTCGAGCACGATCCGGATCGAGCAGGGTCCGACGTTCTCGAGCTTCCTCCCCGGCTCCGACACGAGCCCCTCCGTCGTCTACGGCACGAGCGCCGTCACGGGCGTCACGATCGCCCCCTACCAATGTCCCTCGGCCTGACGAAGCGACGGCGCCCGGCGCGCGGCGACGACGGCGTCGTCCTGATCCTCACGGCGCTCGCGCTCGGCGTGATCTTCGGCATGGCGGCGCTCGCGATCGACGTCGGCAACATCGGCCAGACCGCGCAGGGCGCGCAGGGCGCGGCGGACGCGGCGGCCGTGTCCGGCGCGCAGCTCCTGAAGGACAGCTCGCAGACCCTGAGCGGGATCGTGACCCAGGTCGAGCAGTACGTGCACGACAACTTCTCCGCGGTGCTCCCCTCGGGCGCGGGCGATGCGCAGCCCGCGTGGGACACCTGTACCTCGCAGCCGTCTGGGTACGCGGCGCCGGCGGACTCCTACGGCAACGCCCAGAACTGCATCACGTTCAACAGCGGCGATGCCCCGGGCACGACGGGTGCGGCGACCGCCGTGAACGTCGAGATCCCCCCGCAGGCGGTGCCCTCGACCTTCGGCCGGGCGCTCGGCAACGGGGGGCCGACGAACCTCACCGCGAGCGCGACCGCGTCGCTCGCTCCGGCGAGCTCGCCGTGCGCGCTGTGCGTCCTCGGCGGGAGCGGGACGACCGTCTCGGCGACCGGCAGCTCCTCGCTCAGCGTCACGTCGGACTCGGGCGGCTCCGCCATTCTCGTGAACTCCTCGGGCACACCGGCGGTCTCCGCGAGCGGCGACAGCACGATCAGCGCGCCCGGGGGGTCGATCGAGGTCGTCGGCACCACGAGTGGCAACGTCGCGCCCGCCCCGACGACGGGCGCAGGCGTGACCGCCGACCCGCTCGCCTACCTCGGCACTCCGACACCCGGCCCCGTGCAGCCCGACCCGCACGTCACGGGAAGCCGCGCGGTCACGATCGACCCGGGCACCTACCCGAGCATCACGGTCGACAGCGGGACGCTCAGCCTCAACCCCGGCACGTACGTGATCACGGGCGCGTTCGAGGTGACGGGCGGCTCGACGGCGCTCGGGACCGGCGTCACGCTCTACTTCACCTGCGGAACGGCCGGCACGCCGACCGCGTGCGCGGCGCCCGGCGAGGCCGGCGGGTACCTGAAGCTCGACGGCGGCTCGGGCTTCGGGCTCTCCGCTCCGACAACCGGCGATCTCGCGAACGTCCTCGTCTACTACGACCGCAACGACACCTCCCCGATGGTCATCGACGGGAACAGCGGTTTCCCCTCCACAGGGACGATCTACGCGAGGGACGCGACGCTCACGCTCCAGGGGTCCTCGACCATCCTCACCTCGCTCGTCGACGTCGCGTCGCTGCGGCTCGTCGGGGGCTCGACGGTGTCGATCACCTACGAGGCCGACAAGAACGCCGGGGCGCTCGAGGCCGCGCTCTGCACGCTCGAGCCCGCGAGCCTGGCGAACTGCTAGCCGCCGCAGGCGATCGGGCACCGCAGGACGGGCCGTTCGCGGGTCAGCCGCTGCACTCGTGCTGCACCTCCCACGCGCTGGGGGCAGTGCTCGTCTTCACCATAGTGAAGGCGAGCGAGTATTCAATACACTGAAGAATGACAGGACTTCGCTATACTGAAGTCATGGACGCAGTGCACATCACCACGACCGTGCAGCTCGGCGCTCTCGTGCGGGACCGCCGGCTGCGCCGCGGCCTCACCCAGGAGCGGCTCGCCCTGGCGACCGGCCTGTCCTCCCACACCGTCCTCGACATCGAGACCGGCAAAGGCAACCCACGGCTTGACTCGCTCTTCAGGCTCATCAACGCGGTCGGGCTCGTCCTCGCCGCCGAGGATGTGCCGCCGGAGAGCGCGGCCGGCGACCTGCTCGCGTCCGTGATCGCGCGGCACACCACCCCTCTCGGACGGCCCGACGCCTGAGAAGGCGAAGAACCTGATCGTCCTCCTCGAAGGGAGGGTTCTCGGCTCGATCCGTCGCACGACCGCGGGCGCTCTCGAGCTCGTCTACGACGAGGCCTGCGTCGGCAGCGACCTCACGCCCCTCAGCACCGCCCTACCGCTCACGTCGCGCACCTATCCACAGCGGTCGGTGCTGCCGTTCGTCGCCGGTCTGCTCCCTGACAACGAGCGGGTGCTCGCCCGCTGGGCGAGCATGTACGGGGTCCGGGCGACCGACTACTTCGGGCTGCTGGCCCACGTGGGCGAGGACTGCGCCGGCGCCGTCCAGCTCGTCCGCCCCGAGCGGCTCGACGCAATGCGGCAGGAAGGAGTTTCCTGGCTCACCGAGGCGGAGATCGCCGACTCGCCGACCGACGACGTGGTCTCCGGATGGCCATGACCGTCGGCGGCGAGGCGGAGATCGCCGCGATCGGCCGTGGCGACTGGGAGCGGTTCGCCGGCCTCGGCCGCCTCGACCTCGAGGACGTCCTCGACCGGATCAGACGCATCGGCGCAGTCCGGCCGGATGCGATCTCGCAGGCGGCGGCGGAGCTCCGGGTGAAGTGGCACTCGCCGGTCATCGACGCGACCGTCGACCGGGTCGCGCGACACACCACCGAATCTCTCCGGGGTATCGGTTGACCTGCGGTGGGCAAACCGCTCCCGGCCGGCCATCGGACCCCTTCGCCTCGCCGTCGCGCCAGCGGGCGTGACGAGCCCGCGGGCCTGGTCGGTCCGAGCCTGGGTGAGCCGCTCGGCGAGCGTGGGCTCGCGTGCCGTCTACGACGCGCAAAGGCCACCCGCTACGCGGCGGAAGTCGAGAACGACACGGCGCGCGTGCCCGACGGCGGTGTCCACTCGAAGGCCCAGATCCCGTCGCGCGCGACGAGGGCGCGCGCGTGGAGCACGTGCTCGACCCTCGCGATCGCGTGCCGCGTGATGCCCGACGCGCCCTGCGCGACCCCCTGTGTGGGCGCGAAGACGAGCACGACCGTGCGCCGGTCGACGGGGACCGTGTCGTCCGCCCCGTTCGCCCAGAACCTGAGGGGCAGGTGGCCGTCCGCGAAGCGGCCGCTCACGCCCTGTGACGCGACGACCTCGGCTCCCGCCGGGATGGTGCGCTCGACCGCGTCGAGGCGGGCGACCGCAGCCGGGCCCACGCGGTCGGCGTACCCGGCGAACGCGGGCGCGTGGCGCAAAAGCAGCGCGACGGCCGACGCCCCGACGACGCAGG
>DAHUXW010000084.1 GCA_027306925.1 Acidimicrobiaceae bacterium
CTCGCCGTGCGCGCCTCGGCGAGCGACCCGGCGCCCGGCGGCGCAGGCACGCGCGGCGGACCCGGGCCGATGGACGAGCTCGACGGCGGGGCGTGGGGCCGCGTCCCCGCCCCGTACCCGGCCGGGCTCTACGAGGGCGCCGAGCTCGACGGGCCGGTCGCTCCCGGGATCGACCCGGAGCGCGGGGCGACGGGAGCGGCGGGCGTGCCGCCGGGCTCCGGCGAGGCGACGCACGAGGCCGGGCCCGAGGCCGCGCACGCGTCGCCGGCCGGCGGCCGGCCGGACGGCGTTTCGTCATCCGGCGATCGGTCGGACGACTCGGAGCCTGCGCCTCGGCCGGTGCAGCTCGGTCTCGGGGTCGTGCGCCAGCCCGGTCCGTGGCGACTTCCCGCGGCGAAGCTGCTCGCGCGCACGAAGGAGCAGGGGCTCGACCGGCGCGCGGTCGAGGAGCGCGGCAAGGTGCTCGAGCGCGCGCTCGGTGCGCACGGCGTCGAGACCCACCTCGTCGGCTTCACGGTCGGCCCGACGGTCACGCGCTTCGAGCTCGAGCTCGGTCCCGGCGTGAAGGTCGCCCGCGTCACGAACCTCGCGAAGGACATCGCGTACGCGATGGCCTCGCCCGACGTCCGGATCCTCGCGCCGATCCCCGGTCGCTCGGCGATCGGCGTCGAGGTGCCGAACGTGGACCGGCAGCTCGTGACGCTCGGCGACGTGCTCGCGTCGCCCGAGGCGCGACGCGCCTCGCACCCGCTCGAGGTCGGGCTCGGCAGGGACATCGCGGGGCGCGCGGTCATGGTGAACCTCGCGGAGATGCCGCACCTGCTCATCGCGGGCGCGACCGGCGCAGGCAAGTCCTCGTGCATCAACTCGCTCATCTCCTCGGTGCTCATGCGCTCGACGCCCGACGAGGTCCGGCTCATCCTCGTCGACCCGAAGCGCGTCGAGCTCGGGCAGTACAACGGTCTGCCGCACCTGCTCACGCAGGTCGTCGTGAACCCGAAGCGCGCGGCGAACGCGCTCAGCTGGGCGGTCACGGAGATGGAGCGCCGCTACGACCTGCTCGCCGAGGCGGGCATGCGCGACATCACGGGCTTCAACGCGGCCGTCGACCGCGGCGACTTCTCGAGCGGACCGTTCGATCCGGGGCTCGGGCCGGTCGCGGCTCCCGGTGGCGAGGACGCGGACGGGCCCGGGGACGGCGACGCCCCGGACGACGGCAGCGTCGCCGTCGCGGTCCGAGACGCGGTCGTCGCGCCCGCCGAGGCGGCCGAGCCGGGGCGCTACGCGCGCCTGCCGTTCATCCTCATCGTCGTCGACGAGCTCAACGACCTCATGATGGTCGCCGCGCGCGACGTCGAGGAGTCGATCTGCCGGATCGCCCAGATGGCGAGGGCGGTCGGCATCCACCTCGTGATCGCGACCCAGCGGCCGTCGGTCGACGTGATCACGGGCGTCATCAAGGCCAACGTCCCCTCCCGGCTCGCGTTCTCGGTGTCCTCGCTCGCGGACTCGCGCGTGATCCTCGATCAGCCGGGTGCCGAGCGCCTGGTCGGACGGGGCGATCTCCTGCTGCTCACGGCGTCCTCCAGCGTGCCCCGACGGATCCAGGGGCCGTGGGTGACCGAGGGCGAGGTCCGGTCCGTCGTGGGCCACTGGCGGCGCATCAGCGCGCCCGCCTACGTGGACGGCGTGGTCGGGGACGAGTCGGCGCGCGGCGGCAACGCGGCCGGCGACGCGGACGACGACGACGAGCTGCTCCGCCAGGCGATGGAGCTCGTCGTCCGCTCGCAACTAGGATCCACGTCCATGCTGCAGCGCAAGCTCAGGGTCGGCTTCGCGCGCGCCGGACGCCTCATGGACCTCTTCGAGCGGCGCGGGGTCGTCGGCCCGTCCGAGGGATCGAAGGCGAGGTCGGTCCTCATGACGCCCGACGAGCTCGACCAGGCCGGCTGAGGAAGACGGAGCCCCGGGAAAGTTGACGACCGTCCCGGTCCGCCGGGGCGCCGCACTCGACGCCGAGACGATTCGGCGCATCGAGGCGCGGCGCCGGCGCCGCAAGGCACAGGTCCGCCGCAGGCGCGTCGTGCTGCTCGCGATCGTCGGGCTCCTCGCGTTCGCCGGCGACGCGGTGCTCGGTGGGGGCGGGTCCGGCTCGCCGCGCGCCGCCGCCGACCGACGGGCGCTGCCCGCGCCGCGCGTCACCTCGTACCTCGTGAGCCGCCAGGTGGTGCCGGGGAGCAGGCCGCCCCTCCCGTGGCCGGCGACGGGCCAGGGCGCGGTCGCCGTGCTCGGGTCCGGGCTCGTGGCCCGCTCGCCGCACGAGCGCGAGGTGCCGATCGCGAGCGTGACGAAGATGATGACCGCGCTCGTCGTCCTCGGCGACCACCCGCTCGCGCCGGGCGAGCGCGGCCCGACGCTGCGCATGACGCGTGCCGACAAGGCGCTGTGGGTCGCGGACTCCCAGGTCGGCGACAGCACGGTCCCGGTCAGGCCCGGCGAGGCGCTGAGCGAGTACCAGCTGCTCGAAGGGCTCCTCATCCCGTCCGGGGACAACGTCGCGACGATGCTCGCGCGATGGGACGCCGGCGACGAGGTGCAGTTCGTCGCGCGCATGAACGCCGAGGCGCGCCGGCTCGGCCTCGAGCACACGCACTACGCGGACGCGAGCGGCGTGAGCCCGGCGTCGCGGAGCACGGCGGCGGACCAGGCGGTGCTCGCGACGGTGCTCATGGAGGACCCCGTGGTCCGGCGGATCGTCGCGCTCCGGAGCGTGCCGTTCCCGGTCGCAGGCACGATCTGGAACTACAACCCAGCCCTCGGGAGCGACGGGATCGTCGGGGTGAAGTCGGGGTTCACGTCGGCGGCCGCGTCGTGCCTCGTGACCGCCGCGTACCGCGACGTCGGCGGGCGCAGCGTGCTCGTCGTCACCGTCGCGCTCGGCCAGCCCGACGGGCTCGCGTACGCCGCGGCCGCGGACGAGCGGCTGCTCGCGGGAGCGAGCCGGTCGCTCGTGCGCTACCGCATCGCACGCGTGCGCGGCGCGGTCGGCGCCGCGCACGTCGCGTGGAGCAGCTCCGAGGTGCCGGTGCTCGCGCCGGACCTGCCGACCGAGCTCGTCACCTGGCCGGGCACGGTCTTCGACGTGCGGATCACGTCGGCCTCGTCCCGGGCCGCCGCGACCGGAGCAGCGCCCGCCACGGTCGGCACCGTGGTCGTGCGCTCCTCGGGTGGGATCGACCTCCGCACGCCGGCCGTGGCCGCCGGCCCGCTGCCCCCGGTTCCCGCCGGGTGGGCACCGAGCGCGGGCTGAGCGGCGGCACGGTGCGCGCGCGAGCGCCGGGCTCGACGTCGAACATCGGTCCGGGATTCGACGTCCTCGGACTCGCGCTCGACCTTCACGTAGAGGTCGAGGTCGTCGACGCGCCGCGGCTCGTGGTGCGCACCGAGGGCGAGGGGGCGGACCTCCCGCAGGACGCGTCCCACCTCGCGGCGCGCGTCGCGATCGAGGTGCGCGGGCACGACCGGCTCGCGGTGACCGTCCGGTCGCGGATCCCCGTCGGCCGTGGCCTCGGCTCCTCGGCGGCGCTCGCCGCGGCCGCGGCGGCGGCCGCGGGGGCCGCCGACCCGCTCGCGGTCGCGACGCGCCACGACGGCCACGGCGAGAACGCCGCGGCGTCGGTCGTCGGCGGGCTCGTCGCGGCCCCGCTCGTCTCGGGCTCCCCGGTCGTGCGTCGCCTCCCGCTCGACGCCCGCCTCGCGTTCGTGGTCCTCGTGCCCGACCGGCACCTCGCGACGAAGGACGCACGCGGGGTGCTGCCCACGAGCGTGCCCTTCGACGACGCCGTCGCAAACCTCGGCCGGCTCGTCCTGCTCGTCTCCGGGCTCGCCGACGCGTCGACGCTCGAGCGGGTGGCGGGCGAGGACCGGCTCCATCAGCGGGCGCGTTCCGCGCTGTTCCCCGAGGCCCCGGAGCTGCTCGACCGCCTCGAGCGTGCGGGCGCCGTGGTCGCGTGCTGGTCCGGCGCCGGGCCGAGCCTGCTCGCGATCTGCCGCAGCGGAGCGGACGCACCGGCGGTGCGCGACGCGGGCGAGCGCGCGCTCGCCGACCTCGGCATCGCGGGGCGGGCGATCGAGCTGCGCCCGGACCTCACCGGCCTCGTCGTCGAGCCCTGAACGTCCCGCCGCGCGCCGGCGCGCGAGCCGCGGCGCGGCGCGTGCGACCCGGTCGCGCGCGCTGCGCCGAGGTGGTCAGGCGCGGGCCGCCTCGAGCTCGTCGAGCCCCTGGACCAGCGTGTTCCACGACAACGTCGCGCACTTGATCCGCACGGGAAACTTCACGACCCCCTGGAGCGCCGCGAGCTCGCCGAGGTCGTCGGGAGCGATCACCGGCGTCGCCGCGCCGGGCCCGTCGTCGCCGTCCTCGGCGCCGAGCTGGGCCTCGTGGATCGACATCATCGCCTTGAACGATCGGACGAGGCCTCGCGCCTCCTCCACGCTCCGTCCCTTCACGGCCGCGGACATCATCGAGGCCGACGACTGGCTGATCGAGCAGCCCTGACCCGAGATCTTCAGGTCGACGACGACGCCGTCGACCACGTCGAGGAAGACGACGATCTCGTCTCCGCACAGCGGGTTGAAGCCCTCGACCCGGTGCGCGGGCGGCGCCGGCAGCTCGCCGCGGTTCCGCGGCGAGCGGTAGTGGTCGAGGATGATCTCGCGGTAGAGGTCTTCGAGGCCTGACATGCTCGGTTCCGTCCTTGTCGTCCGTGCCCGCCCCGGGCACCTGCGTCGTCCGTGCCCGCCCCGGGCTCGCGAAGCGCCGCCCCCGGAGTGTCGCGCACCTCACGCGAACAGGTCGCGCACCTCGGCGAGGCCGTCGACGAGCGCGTCGACGTCCTCCTCGTCGTTGTACAGGTAGAGCGAGGCGCGGGTCGTCGCGCCGACGCCGAGGCAGCGCATCAGCGGCTTCGCGCAGTGGTGGCCCGCGCGCACGCAGATCCCCCGCGTGTCGAGGACCTGCGCGACGTCGTGCGGGTGCACCCCTGCGAACGAGAACGAGATCACGCCGGAGCGCCGTTGCGGGTCCGGTTCGGGCCCGAAGATCGTGATCTCGTCGCCGTAGGCGTCGCGGAGGCGGTCGAGCGCGTACGTCGCGAGCGCGGCTTCGTGCTCATGGACGCGCTCGAGCCCGATCGCGTCCAGGTACTCGACGGCGGCTCCGAGACCGATGGCCTCCGCGATCGGCGGGGTGCCGGCCTCGAACTTCCACGGGAGGTCGTTCGTCGTGAACCCGTCGACGCGGACGTCGCGGATCATCTCGCCGCCGCCGAGGAACGGCGGCATCGCGTCGAGCAGTTCCTCGCGCGCCCAGAGGACGCCGATACCCGTCGGGCCGAGCATCTTGTGACCGGTGAAGCCGAAGAAGTCCACCCCGATGCTCCCGAGGTCGACGGGGCGGTGCGGCACGAGCTGCGCGCCGTCGGCGAGGACGAGCGCGCCCGCGCGGCGTGCGGCGGCGACGATCGGCTCGAGGTCGACGACGGTGCCGAGCACGTTCGACGCGGCGCTGACGGCGACGAGACGCGCCCCGTCGACGAGGCGGTCGAGGTCCGAGAGGTCGAGGTGGTAGTCGGTGCCGAGCGGGACGTAGCGGAGCTCGATCCCGCGCTCCTCGGCGAGCATCAGCCACGGCACGAGATTCGCGTGGTGCTCGATCTCCGAGACGAGCACCACGTCGCCGCGGCGGAGCTCGCGCCGCGCCCAGGTGTAGGCGACGAGGTTGATCGCCTCGGTCACGTTCTTCGTGAACACGATCTCCGTCGCCGGCTTCGGCGCACCGACGAACCGGCCGACCGCGACGCGGGCGGCCTCGTAGCGGCGCGTCGCCTCCTCGGCGATCGCGTACACGCCGCGGTGCACGTTCGCATGGGTCGTCGTGTAGTAGTCGTCCATCGCGTCGAGCACCGCGCGCGGGCGCTGGGAGGACGCCGCCGAGTCGAGGTAGACGACCGGACCGCCCGCTCGGTCGGGCGAGAGCAGCGGGAAGTCCTTGCGGATCGCCCGCGCGTCGATGCTCATCGCTGCCAGGCCTCGTAGCCGTCGCGCTCGAGACGCGCGGCGAGCTCGGGACCCCCGCTCTCGACGATCCTGCCCGCGACGAGGACGTGGATCCGGTCGGGCGAGAGCTCGTCGAGCATGCGCCGGTAGTGGGTCACGACGACGACGCCGAGCTCCGGGCGGGCGCTGCGCACCTCGCCGACGCCGCGTGCGACCGTCCGCAGCCCGTCGATGTCGAGCCCGGAGTCGGTCTCGTCGAGGATCGCGAGCTCGGGCTCGAGCAGCGCCATCTGGAGGATCTCGTTCCGCTTCTTCTCGCCGCCCGAGAACCCGTCGTTCAGGTGGCGCTCGCCGAACGCGAGATCCATGCCGAGGCGCCCGAGCCACTCCCGCAGCTTCACGCGTACCTCGAGCACGGACGTTTCGCCGCCGCGGCGCGCCGCCACGGCCTGCCGGAGGAACTGTGCGATCGGCACGCCCGGGATCTCCTCCGGGTACTGGAACGCGAGGAACATGCCGAGCTTTGCTCGCGCGTCCGGCGCGAGCAGCGTGACGTCCTCGCCGTGCAGCATCACGCGTCCCGAGCTCACGGTGTACGCCGGGTTGCCGAGCAGCACGTTCGCGAGCGTGGACTTCCCCGAGCCGTTCGGCCCCATGATCGCGTGGAGCTCCCCGGCGCGCACGACGAGGTCGACGCCGCGCAGGATCTCCGCGCCCTCGGCGCCCGCGCGCAGGTCCTCGATCGCGAGCAGGGGCGCGACGTCGGTCGCCGGCGCTGCGCCGTCCGGGACGGCGGACGCGCCGGCGGTCGCCGTGGCGGGGGCGGGCACCGGGTCCATCGCCCCCATCCTAGGCGCTCGTGCGGATTACCACTACCGGGGTAGGGGAAATACCGGGGTCGCCGCGACGCTCACCGGGACGGCTCGGGCGCTGCGGCGCGCTCACCAGCCCCGTGCCGCCCACTCGTCGAGGTGGGGGCGCTCCGCTCCGATGGTCGTGTCCGCCCCGTGGCCCGGTAGGACGAGCGTCTCGGGCGCCAGGACCGCGTAGAGGCGGCGGTCGATCGACGCGAGGATCGTCGAGAAGTCGCCGAGCTCGGTCGCAGTGTTGCCGGCCCCGCCCGGGAACAGCGTGTCCCCGGAGAACAGGACGGGCGAACCTTCGAGAGCGAAGCACATCGAGCCCGGCGTGTGGCCGGGCGTGCGGATCGTGCGGAGCCGGAGCCGCCCGACCGCGAGCACGGCGTCGTCGTCGAGGACGAGGTCGTAGGAGGGCAGCATCGCGGCGTCCTCGGGTGCGACCGCGACCTCGTAGCCGGCGTCGCGAAGGGCGGGCACGGCCTGGATGTGGTCAGAGTGCCCGTGCGTCTCGACGACCGAGCGGACGTCGAGCGCGACGCAGGCCTCGAGGAGCAGCTCGTGCTCGTTGGCCGCGTCGACCAGCAGCGCCTCGCCGGTCTCCCGGCAGCGAAGGACGAAGACGTTGTTGTCGTAGGGACCGACGACGAAGCGGTGGATCTCGGCGGCCGAGTCCTGGTAGTGCAGCGCCATACCGCCCAGGCTAGACAGCGCGCCGCGGCGCCGCGACGCGCCGGGCGCGCCACGGCGCACGATCTCGTGTGCGAGCCCGCGCCCGGGCACGCCGGGCGTGGCGAAATGCCGCCGATCGCGATCGCGGCCTTGGTACTCTTTTCACACCAGAGAGAGGAGGTGGTCCAACTGATAGGTCAACCCGTTGGGACCCTGGAGGTGGCTGGCCGCTAGTCGGCACGCTGGACCATCTGGCGAAATCCCACCAGACACCGTCGGTACACCGGTTGGGAGCTGGTCCCCCCCTGGCAGTAGCCCCGGTCGTCCGATGCCTTTCCCAGCAGGACACCCCGGACCGTCACGGGTCCGGCACCGAGGGGCGCTACGGCGCCCCTCGGTCGCGTCCGGGCTCGTGGCGCGGGCCCGCCGGGGTCACCGGCGCCGCGCGCCGCGACCGCCGGTGGCCGCACCGAGCACCGCTACGGACTTCGCGGCCGCCTTCAGCGCCTGCTTGTGCTCGCGGACCTTTGCGAGCGCCTCGGGCCCGTCGACGTCCGCGACCGAGCGGTAGCTCCCGGCGTCGCCGAAGGGGCCCGCGGCCTCCGCCCAGCCCGGGGTCGACACGCCGAGGCGCTTCCCGAGGAGCGCGACGAAGATCTGCGCCTTCTGCTGGCCGAACCCCGGGAGCGACTTCACGTGGGCGAGCAGCTCGCGACCGTCCGCGGCCGTCGTCCAGACGCGCGCCGCGTCACCGCCGTAGCGGTCGACGAGGAGTCGCGCGAGCAGCTGGACGCGCGCCGCCATCGCGGCCGGGAAGCGATGGAGCGCCGGCTTCTCGGAGAAAGCGGCCACGAGCGCGTCCGGGTCCATCGCCGCGACGTGGGCCGCGTCGAGCTCGCCGCCGAGGCGCGCCCGCAGCGCGAGCGGCGCCGCGAACGCACGCTCGAGCGGGATCTGCTGGTCGAGGACCATCGCGACGAGCAGCGCGAACGCGTCCTCGGAGAGCAGCTGGTCGGCCGCGGGGTCGCCGGTGAGGTGGAGCGCCATCGTGGTCGCCTTCCGTGGAGCGCAGCGTTCAGCTGTCGCGCGGGTCGGGTGAGTCGGCGACGATGGCGTACTCGGCGATCGCGCGCTCGACGTCGGTGTGCTTGACCTGACCGGTCGTCGCGAGCGCGGCGAGGACCGCGACGACGATGTGCGCCGCGTCGGTCTCGAAGTGCCGCCTCAACGCCTCGCGCGTGTCCGAGCGGCCGAAGCCGTCGGTCCCGAGCGGCGTGAAGGGCTGGCGGACGAACCTGGCGATCTGGTCCGGGACGGCCTTCATGAAGTCCGTGACCGCGACGATCGGGCCCGCCGACGCCGCGAGCGCTCGGCTCACCCGCGGCACGCGCGGCGCCGCGGTCGGGTGCAGCCGGTTCCAGCGCTCGATCTCGAGCGCGTCCTCGCGAAGCGCCTTGTAGCTCGTGACCGACCACGCCTCGCACGACACTCCCCACTCGCGGGCGAGGGCCTCTCGGGCCTCCATGGCGGCGCTCCACGCGGTGCCCGAGAACAGGATCGTCGCGCGCCGCTCGTCGGTGGTGCCGCTCGCGCCGCCGTTCGGCTCCACCGCGACGGGCGCCGGTCCCGCGAAGCGGTAGATGCCGTCGACGACGCCGCGCCGGACCTCGTCGCCCTCGGGTCCCTCCGGGAGCGCCGGCATCACGTAGTTCTCGTTGTAGAGCGTGAGGTAGTACAAGACGTCCTGGCCGTCGCGCCCGTACATCTCCTCGATGCCGTGCTGGACGATCGCCGCCATCTCGTACGCGAACGCCGGGTCGTACGCACGGATGGTCGGAACGGCGGACGCGAGCAGGAGCGACTGGCCGTCCTCGTGCTGGAGGCCCTCGCCGCTCATCGTCGTGCGCCCCGCGGTGCAGCCGAGCAGAAAGCCCCGCCCGCGCGCGTCCGAGCACTGCCAGATCTGGTCGCCGACCCGCTGGAAGCCGAACATCGAGTAGTAGAGGAAGAAGGGGAGCATCGGCTGCGACAGCGACGCGTAGGAGGTCGCCGCGGCCGTGAAGCTGGCCATCGCGCCCGCCTCCGTGATCCCCTCCTGGAGGATCTGGCCCTCCTTCGCCTCGCTGTACTGGAGCAGCAGGCCCGCGTCGACCGAGGTGTAGCGCTGCCCGCCGGACGCGTAGATCTTCACCTCGGAGAAGAGCGCGTCGAGCCCGAACGTCCGCCCCTCGTCGGGGATGATCGGCACGACGAAGCGGCCGACGCCGGGGTCCCGCAGCAGGTTGCGAAGGAGGCGGGCGAAGGCCATCGTCGTCGAGACCTCCTGGCCCCGGGAGCCGAGGCGGAACTCTGCCCACGCCGCCGGCTCGGGTGCCGGCAGGCCCTCGGCCCCCTTGCCCCGCACGACGCGCTGCGGGAGCGAGCCGCCGAGGACGCGGGTGCGCGCCTCCATGTACTGCGAGGCGGGCGAGCCAGCGGCGGGCCGGTAGTACGGGGGGGCGTCGCCCTCGAGCGCCTCGTCGGGGATCTCGTCCTCGAGGTGCAGCCGGTGGCGCAGCGCGACGAGCTGCGCGTGCGACATCTTCTTGATCTGGTGCGTCGCGTTGCGGGCCTCGATCTCGGGGCCGAGCGTCCAGCCCTTCACGGTCTTCGCGAGGATCGCGGTCGGCGCACCCGTGTGCTCGGTCGCCGCGCGGTACGCCGCGTAGAGCTTGCGGTAGTCGTGGCCGCCGCGCGGCAGCGTCTGGAGGTCCTCGTCGCTCAGGTGCTCGACGAGCGCGCGCAGCCGCGGGTCCGGGCCGAAGAAGTGCTCGCGGATGTACGCGCCCGACTCCGTCGCGTACTTCTGGAACTCGCCGTCGGGGGTCTCGTTCATCTTGTTCACGAGCACGCCGTCGACGTCGCGGGCGAGCAGCTCGTCCCAGCGCGACCCCCAGATGACCTTGATGACGTTCCAGCCGTTCCCGCGAAGCTCCGCCTCGAGCTCCTGGATGACCTTGCCGTTGCCGCGGACGGGACCGTCGAGGCGCTGGAGGTTGCAGTTCACGACGAACACGAGGTTGTCGAGCTGCTCTCGTGCCGCGAGGCTCAGACCGGTGCGCGTCTCCGGCTCGTCGAACTCCCCGTCGCCGACGAAGCACCAGACCCGCGACGCGCTCGTGTCCGCGATCCTGCGGTTCAGCAGGTAGCGGTTGAACCGCGCCTGGTAGACGGCGGAAAGCGGCCCGAGGCCCATCGAGACGGTCGGGTACTCCCAGAACTCGGGCATGAGGCGCGGGTGCGGGTAGCTCGAGAGGCCGCCGCCGATCTCGAACCGGAAGCGGTCGAGGTCGCCCTCGTCGAGCCGGCCCTCGACGAACGCGCGCGCGTAGATCCCCGGCGAGGCGTGCCCTTGGAAGAAGACCTGGTCGCCGGGCAGGCCGGTCTCCTTGCCGTGGAAGAAGTGGTTGAAGCCCACCTCGTAGAGCGACGCGGAGCTCGCGTAGGTCGAGAGGTGTCCGCCGATCCCCGAGTAGCGGGCGTTCGCCCGGGTGACCATGACCGCGGCGTTCCATCGGATGAACGCCCGGATCCGCCGCTCGAGGTGCTCGTCGCCGGGGAACCACGGCTCCTCGTCCGCCGGGATCGTGTTCACGTACGGAGTCGAGACCGTCGCGGGGAAGCCGACCTGGGCGGCCTGGGCGCGCTCGAGGAGCTTCATGAGCAGGAACCGGGCGCGCGATTTCCCGCGCTGGTCGACGACCGCCTCGAACGAGTCGAGCCACTCCTCGGTCTCCCGAGGGTCGATGTCCGGTACCTGGTGGGAGAAGCCGTCGAAGATCACCCGGACAGTTTCGCGCCGGCGCGGCGGAGCGCGGTAGTTGGCCCCCGGGCGCCGCGCCCCGTCGCGTGCGGACGGTCGAGCGGCAAGACTGTCCGCCGTGCCGACCACGCCCTCGCCGCTCGTGCTCTACACCGACGGTGCGTGCGTCGGGAATCCCGGTCCCGGCGGGTGGGCGTGGGCGCGAGACGCGGCCTCGTTCCGCTCGGGCTTCGCGCCCTCGACGACGAACCAGCGCATGGAGATCGCCGCGGCCCTCGAGGCCGTGCGCACCCACGACGGGCCGCTCGAGATCGTGAGCGACTCGACCTACGTCGTGAACTGCTTCCGCGACCGGTGGTGGGCGGGCTGGCGCTCGCGAGGCTGGCGCAACGCGAAGGGTGCGCAGGTCGCGAACCAGGACCTCTGGCTGCCGCTCGTCGGGCTCGTGGTCGACGAGCGGCCGGGGCAGGTCGTCTTCACCTGGGTGAAGGGCCACTCGGGTGATCCGATGAACGACCTGGTCGACCAGCTCGCGAACGACGCGGCGCGCCGCCAGGTCGCCGCCGGTCCGCCCGGCGGTGAAACTTGACTAAAATGATCAGACTTTTATGACCTACAAGATCTCGCACCTCGACGCGCTCGAGTCGGAGGCCGTCCACGTCGTCCGCGAGGTGGTCTCCGAGTTCGAGCGGCCCGCGCTTCTCTTCTCGGGCGGCAAGGACTCCGCGGTGCTGCTGCACCTCGCGGCGAAGGCGTGCTGGCCGCAGCCGCTGCCGTTCCCGTTGCTCCACGTCGACACGGGCCACAACTTCCCCGAGGTGCTCGCGTTCCGTGACGCCCGGGCCGCCGAGCTCGGCGTGCGCCTGCTCGTCGCGTCGGTCCAGGAGGCGATCGACCGTGGCGAGGTCGTCGAGGACCCGGCACCCGGCGCGACGCGCAACCGCCTGCAGACCCACAGCCTGCTGCAGGCCATCGAGCAGCACCGCTTCGACGCGGTCTTCGGCGGCGGGCGGCGGGACGAGGAGAAGGCACGCGCGAAAGAGCGCGTGTTCTCGTTCCGCGACGAGTTCGGCCAGTGGGACCCGCGCGGCCAGCGGCCCGAGCTGTGGAGCCTGTACAACGGGCGCCACCGCCCGGGGGAGCACTTCCGGATCTTCCCGCTGTCGAACTGGACCGAGCTCGACGTCTGGCAGTACGTCGAGCGGGAGTCGCTCACGCTCCCGAGCATCTACTTCGCGCACCGGCGCGAGGTCTTCCGCCGCGGTTCGATGCTCCTCGCGGTCGGCCCGCACACGGCTCCGCGCGAGCGCGTCCCGGACGAGGAGCCGTTCGTCACGACCGTGCGGTACCGCACGGTCGGGGACGCGACGTGCACCGCGGCGGTCGAGTCGGTCGCGGCGACGCCCGCCGAGATCATCGCGGAGACCGCCGTGAGCCGGATATCCGAGCGCGGCGCGACGCGCGCGGACGACCGCTTCTCGGAAGCGGCCATGGAGGACCGCAAGCGCGAGGGGTACTTCTGATGGAGCTGCTCCGCCTCGCGACCGCGGGGAGCGTCGACGACGGCAAGTCGACGCTCATCGGCCGCCTCCTGTACGACTCGAAGCAGGTCTACGAGGACCAGCTCGAGTCCGTCGAGCGCACGAGCCGCGACCGCGGGGACGACTACGTGGACCTCGCGCTGCTCACCGACGGCCTTCGCGCCGAGCGGGAGCAGGGGATCACGATCGACGTCGCGTACCGCTACTTCTCTACGCCGCGGCGGAAGTTCATCGTCGCGGACACGCCCGGCCACGTCCAGCACACGCGCAACATGGTCACGGGCTGCTCGACCGCGGACCTCGTCGTCGTGCTCGTCGACGCCCGCGCCGGGATCACGGAGCAGACGCGGCGCCACGCGTTCATCGCCACGCTGCTGCGCACGGCGCACCTCGTGATCTGCGTGAACAAGATGGACCTCGTCGACTACTCCCAACAGCGTTTCGACGAGATCCGCGACGAGTTCCAGGACTTCGCCGCGCGCCTCGAGATCCCGGACCTCACGTTCATCCCGATCTCCGCGCTCCGTGGGGACAACGTGGTCGAGCGGTCCGGGGAGATGTCCTGGCACCAGGGCTCGTCGCTCCTGCACCACCTCGAGGACGTCCACATCGCCTCCGACCGGAACCTGATCGACCTGCGCTTTCCCATCCAGCGCGTCGTGAGGCCGCGCTCCGCCGAGCACCGGGACTTCCGCGGCTACGCGGGGCAGGTCGCCGGCGGCGTGCTCGAGGTCGGCCACGAGGTCCTCGTGCTGCCGTCCGGCTTCACGACGACGATCGAGTCGATCGAGACGCCCGACGGCGCGATCGACGAGGCCTTCCCGCCGATGTCGGTCGTCGTGCGGCTCGCCGACGAGCTCGACATCTCGCGCGGCGACATGATCTGCCGGCCACGCAACCAGCCGACGACCGGTCAGGACGTGTCCGCGATGGTCTGCTGGATGGCCGAGGCGCCGATGCGCGAGGGCGCGAAGCTCGCGCTCAAGCACACGTCGCGCTGGGTGCGAGCGCTCGTGCGCGACGTGCAGTACCGGCTCGACGTGAACACGCTCCACCGCGACGGCGGGGCCGAGGAGCTCGGGCTCAACGACATCGGGCGCGTCGCCCTGCGGACGACCTCGCCGCTGTTCTACGACGAGTACCGCAGGAACAAGGCGACCGGCAGCTTCATCCTCGTGGACGAGGCGACGAACGTGACCGTCGGCGCGGGCATGCTCCTGCATCCCGGGCCGTGAACGACGGCGCGACGGTCTGGTTCACCGGCCTGTCGGGCGCGGGAAAGTCGACCGTCGCCCACGCGCTCGCCGCGCAGCTCGCCGGTCGCGCCGAGCGCGTCTTCCTGCTCGACGGCGACGACCTGCGCGAGGGGCTGAACGCGGATCTCGGCTTCGCCGCCGAGGACCGCACGGAGAACGTCCGGCGCGTCGCCGAGGTCGCGCTGTTGTTCTCGCGGGCGTCGCACCTCACCCTCGTCTCGGTCATCAGCCCGTACGCCGCGGGCCGCCGCCACGCGCGCGCCCGCCACGAGTCGGCGGGGATCGCGTTCGTGGAGGTCCACGTCGCGACCCCGATCGAGGTGTGCGAGGCACGCGACCCGAAGGGCCTGTACCGGCGCGCCCGGGCGGGCGAGATCCAGCGGTTCACCGGGATCACCGACCCCTACGAGGCCCCCGAGGCCCCCGAGGTCGTGCTCGCGACCGACGGGCGGAGCCCCGCACGGTCCGCCGAGGAGGTGCTCGCGTACCTCGACCGAGCCGGGCTCGCCCGCCCGCGGACGCACGTTCCGGGCGCTCCCGCCCCAAAGTGACCTGCCTGGGTGAGGTCGCTAGGCTGACCCCGAAGTGGACGGCACCGGCTGGCTCGCGCGCATCGCGGCTCGGCTTCGCCGGGTGTCCGGCAGGCGCCGGGCGCGTAGATCGGAGGTGGTCCCGACGGCTGACGAGGTCAGTGTGAGCGGGCAGTACGACATCGTCATCGTGGGCGCGGGGCCGGGGGGCTACGCGGCCGCGCTCTACGGGGCTGCGGCGGGCCTTTCGATCGCGATGGTCGAGAAGGAGAAGGTCGGGGGCACCTGCCTGCACCGTGGCTGCATCCCCGCGAAGGAGTTCCTCGAGACCGCGACCGTGTTCCGGACGGTCGCGGGCGCGAAGGAGTTCGGCGTGCAGAGCTCCCAGCCGACCGTCGACTTCTCCGTGAGCCTCGACCGCAAGCGCAAGGTCGTCGAGCAGCTGTTCCGGGGTCTCTCCGGCCTCCTGCGACAGCGCAAGGTGACGATCGTGCCGGGAACCGGCCAGCTGCTCGCCGACCGGCGGGTGCGCGTGACCGCCGACGACGGGACGATCACCGAGCTCACGGGGAGCCACGTGGTCCTCGCGTCGGGTTCGGTCCCGCGCACGATCCCGGGCTTCGACCCCGACGGCACGACCGTGCTCACCTCCGACGAGGTCCTCGACCTCGCGGCGGTCCCGCCGTCCGCGGTGGTCATAGGCGGCGGCGCGATCGGCTGCGAGTTTGCGTCGATGATGGCCGACCTCGGCTCGCAGGTCACGCTCCTCGAGGTCGCCCCGACGCTCCTTCCGGGCTGCGACCCCGACGTCGCCGAGGTCGTCGCGAAGTCCTTCCGGCGTCGCGGCATCGACGTGCGGACCGGGGTCTCCGTGCACGGCCACGAGCGCCGCGAGCGCGGCACGTCGGTGCTGCTCGGCGAGGGCGAGCGCATCGACGCCGACGTCGTCGTCGTGTCGGTCGGCCGACGTCCGCTCTCCGACGGCCTCGTCGCCGACGGCACGGGCGTCGAGGTCGACGCGCGCGGGTTCGTCGTCGTCGACGAGTGGATGCGCACGGGCCACGACAAGGTGTTCGCGATCGGCGACCTCGTCGCGACCCCGCAGCTCGCGCACGTCGCGTTCGCCGAGGGCATCCTCGTGATCAAGCAGATCCTCGAAGAGCCGGCGGTCCCGGTCGACTACGCGAAGGTGCCGTGGTGCATCTACTGCCACCCCGAGGCAGCGTTCACCGGGCTCACGGAGCAGGCGGCGCGCGACGCGGGCTACGACGTGGTCGTCCAGAAGGACCCCTACGGCGGGAACGGGCGTGCGCGCATCCTCGGGGAGACCGAGGGGCTCGTGAAGGTGATCTGCGAGCGCGGCGCGGACGGTCGCGCCGGGCGGGTGCTCGGGGTCCACATGGTGGGTCCGTGGGTCACCGAGCAGCTCGGCCAGGCGTACCTCTCGGTGAACTGGGAAGCCACGCCCGACGAGATCGCGCAGTACATCCAGCCGCACCCGACGCTCTCCGAGGCCTTCGGCGAGACGGTGCTCGCTCTGACGGGAAGGGGCCTACACGTTGGCTGACATCACGATGCCGCAGCTCGGCGAGACGGTGACGGAGGGCACGATCATCCGCTGGCTGAAGAAGGTCGGCGACACCGTCGCGCAGGACGAGGCGCTGTTCGAGGTGTCGACGGACAAGGTCGACTCCGAGGTTCCCTCGCCCGCCGCCGGCGTGCTCACCGAGATCCTCGTCGCCGAGGGCGAGACCGTCGACGTCGGCGCTCGCCTCGCGGTCGTCGGTGCCGCGGGCGACACCCCACCGCCTGCGCCCGCGGCGCCCGCACCTCCGGCGACCGCGCCGTCGCCTCCCGCGCCCCCGCCGGCCGCGCCCGCGGCGCCGCCTCCGCCTCCGCCCGCCGCTCCGTCGGCTCCGACCGCGCGCGCCGAGGCCGCGCCCGCGTACGCACCGGCGGCGGTCGAGGCCTCGAGCGGGAACGGCACGCGCGGCGCGTTGCTGTCGCCGGTCGTGCGCCGGCTCATCAGCGAGCACGGCCTCGACCCGGCGGACATCCCCGGGACGGGAGCTGGTGGGCGGATCACTCGCGAGGACGTGACCGGCTACATCGACCAGCGCGCGGCGGCCGTGCCGACGGCACCGGTTGCGACCGCGCCGCAGTCGTACGTGCCCGTGCCCGCGCCGGCCCAGACCGCTCCCGCGATGCAGGCGGTGGCGCCCGTGCCCGTGCCCGTGCCGGCGCCACCGCTCGGTCCGCGCGACGAGGTCGTGCCGTTCTCGGGTATCCGTCGGGTCACCGCGGAGCACATGGTCCGCTCGAAGGCGACCTCGGCGCACACGCTCGTCGCGGTGGAGGCGGACTTCGAGAACGTCGACCGCGTGAGACGGGCGCACCGCGAGCGCTTCAAGGCCGACGAGGGCATGAGCCTCACGTACCTGCCGTTCGTCGCGCGGGCGGCCGTCGACGTGCTCCGCGAGTACCCGAACCTCAACTCGTCGGTCGGCGACGACGCGCTCGTCGTCCACCGCGACGTCCACCTCGGGATCGCGGTCGACCTCGCGAAGGAGGGGCTCATCGTGCCCGTCCTGCACAACGCCGACGGGCAGTCGCTGCGCGGCCTCGCGCGCTCGATCGCGGATCTTGCCGCTCGTGCCCGCTCGCGCAAGCTTTCCGCCGACGACATCGCGGGTGGAACGTTCACGATCACGAACCCCGGTCCCTACGGGACGTTCATGACCGTACCGATCATCGCCCAGCCGCAGGTCGCGGTCCTGTCGACCGACGGCGTGAAGCGCAGGCCGGTCGTGGTCGTGACCGAGGACGGCACCGAGTCGATCGCGATCCACTCGGTCGGCATGCTCGCGCTCTCCTTCGACCACCGCGCGGTCGACGGCGCGTACGCCGCCGCGTTCATGCGCGACCTCGCGGACGTCATCGCGACCCGTGACTGGTCGGCTGAGCTCTGAGGGGACCGAGGCGACCCGGAGCACGGTGAGCGAGTCCACGCTTCGCGTCCGCTGGCTGGGGCGCGTCCGCTACCGC
Source organism: Acidimicrobiaceae bacterium (assembly GCA_027306925.1). Classification (GTDB taxonomy): domain Bacteria; phylum Actinomycetota; class Acidimicrobiia; order Acidimicrobiales; family Bog-793; genus JAJZBW01. The sequence continues at coordinate 17,761 of DAHUXW010000084.1, forward strand.
GACGCGCTCGCGCTTCAGCACGCGCTCTTCCGTCACGGGACGGGCGAGTACCTGCTGCTGCTCGAGCACCCGCACGTGTACACGCTCGGCGTGCGGGCCCGCCCCGAGCACGTGCTCGACGACCCGGCGGCCGTCGGCGCGGAGCTCGTTCGAGCCGACCGGGGAGGTGACGTCACGTACCACGGCCCCGGACAGCTCGTCGGCTACCCGGTGCTGTCGGTGCCGATGGGACCCGGCGCGATCCCCGCGCACGTCCACGCGGTCGAGCAGCTCGTGATCGACGCGCTGGCGTCGATCGGTCTTCCCGGCACCGGTCGCCTCGACGGGAGCCCGGGTGTATGGGTCGACCCGGACGGCGCGTCTCCGCGCAAGATCTGCGCGGTCGGCGTGCGCGTGTCACGCGGGCGCTCGATGCACGGCTTCGCGCTCAACGTGGACCCGGACATGCAGATGTGGGGGCACATCGTGCCGTGCGGCATCGCCGATCGACCGGTCACGTCGCTCGCGGCCGAGGGAGTCGCTGCGACGATGTCACAGGTCGTCGACGCTGTCGTCGCGTCCGCTGGCCACGCGCTCGCGCATCGCGGCGCGCTACGCGCGCTCGAGCGTCAGGGCGCCTCCGCGGCGGGGCCCGTGCCGCTGGCGGCCGATCCGGCCGCGCCGCCCGTGCACGCAGCGGCCACGCCCGTGCGGCTCGCCCCCGTGCGCCGCTCGCTCGATCGCCGTCTGGCGGACGCCGGAGTCGACACGGGCGCGGGCCTCTCCATCGGCAGCCGCAAGCCGGAGTGGCTGCGGGTCGAGGCGAGGATCGGCGAGGACTTCCTCGGCCTGCGCCGCACGATGCGCGAGCTCGACCTCGTGACGGTGTGCGAGGAGGCCGGCTGCCCGAACATCTTCGAGTGCTGGGCCGACGGCACCGCGACGTTCATGATCAACGGCGAGCGGTGCACGCGCGCGTGCGGCTTCTGCCTGGTCGACACGCGCCGCCCGATGCCGCTCGATCCGGGCGAGCCCGCGCGCGTCGCGGACGCGGTCGCCCGGATGAGGCTCGCGCACGCGGTCGTCACCGCGGTTGCGCGCGACGATCTCGACGACGGCGGCGCCGCGGCCTTCGCCGAGACCATCCGCGCGATCCGTGCTCGCCGTTCCGCGACGTCAGTCGAGGTGCTCGTGCCGGACTGCAAGGGCGACGAGGCCGCGCTCCGCACGATCTTCGACGCGCGCCCCGACGTGCTGAACCACAACCTCGAGACCGTGCTCCGGCTCCAGCGGGCCGTGCGCCCCTCGGCCTCGTACGCGCGCAGCCTCGCGGTGCTCGGCCGGGCGAAGGCCGCAGGCCTCACCGTGAAGTCCGGGCTCATCGTGGGAATGGGCGAGACCGAGGACGAGCTCCGCGGTGCCCTTGCGGACCTCGCGGCCGTCGGTGTCGACATCGTGACGATCGGGCAGTACCTGCGGCCCTCCGCGTCGCACCTGCCCGTCGCCCGGTGGTGGACGCCGGAGGAGTTCGCGCGCCTGCGCGACGAGGCGAGCGAGATGGGCTTCGCTCACGTCCAGGCCTCGCCGCTCACGAGGTCGAGCTACCACGCGCGCGACGCCGCGGCTGCGGCGTCGGCGCCCGCGAGCGCAGCGACCGCGTGACGGCTGCGTCGGCGTTCGCGGCCGGCGGCGCCGCGAGCGCGCTCACCGAGGCGCGAAGTGCCCGCATGGCCCGGGTCCGCGAGGCGCTCGCGTCCGCGGGCCTCGACGCGCTGTTGTGCTCGCTCGGCGCCGACCTCCCGTGGCTCACCGGGTACGAGGCGATGCCGCTCGAGCGCCCGACCGTGCTCGTGCTCCCGGTCGACGCCGACGCGACGCTCCTCGTCCCACGGCTCGAGGCGCCGCGCGTCCGCGAGGACGGTGCGCTCTTCTCGCTGCGGCCGTGGAGCGACGGGGAGGACGCGGTCGCGATCGTCGCCGGGCTCGTTGGCCGCGCTCGGCACCTCGCCGTGTCGGACCGGACGTGGTCCTCGCTGCTGCTCGGGCTTCAGGGCGCGATGTCGGGCGCGACGTGGTCGCCGAGCTCGACGGTCGTCGGCCCGCTGCGCGCGCTGAAGGACGAGTCGGAGATCGCCGCGCTCGCGGCCGCGGCGGCTGCTGCGGACCGCGTAGCTGCCGCGCTCCTCTCGGGGGAGATCGCGCTTCTCGGACGCAGCGAGGCGGACGTCTCGGCCGAGCTCGGCGCGCGGCTCGTCGCGGAGGGCCACGCGAAGGTGAACTTCGCGATCGTCGGGAGCGGGCCGAACGCCGCGAGCCCGCACCACGAGCCCGGCGATCGTCTCATCGGTCGCGGCGAGACGGTCGTGTGCGACTTCGGCGGGACCCTTCACCTGGGCGAGGACGCCGGCTACTGCTCGGACATCACCCGCACGGTCGTGACCGGCGAGCCCGGATCGGAGGTCCGCGAGCTCTACGAGGTGCTCGAGCGGGCGCAGGCGGCGGCCGTCGCCACGGTCCGGCCGGGCATCGCGTGCGAGGACGTCGACCGGGCGGGCCGGTCGATCATCGATGCCGCCGGCTACCGCGACCACTTCGTCCACCGGATCGGCCACGGGATCGGCATCGAGGAGCACGAGGACCCGTACATGGTCGAGGGGAACACGGCGCTCGTCGAGGCCGGGCACGCGTTCTCCGTCGAGCCCGGGATCTACGTCTCCGGTCGGTTCGGCGCGCGCGTGGAGGACATCGTGGTCGCGACCGGGACGGGGGTGCGCCCGCTCAACCGCGCGGACCACGCGCTCCACGTCGTCGAGGCGTAGGCGCCGGGCATGGACCTCGGGCTCGCCGGGAGGGTCGCGGTCGTCGCGGCCTCGTCGAAGGGGCTCGGGCGAGCGAGCGCCGAGGCGCTCGCCGCCGAGGGCGCTGCGGTCGTGATCAGCGCACGCAGAACGGACGTGCTCGCCGAGGCCGCGGCTGCGATCGAGGCGACGGGCGCGGCCGTCCACGCGGTCCGCTGCGACGTGACCGACCCGGACGCGGCGACGCTCCTCGTCGACGCCGCGCTCGCGCGCTTCGGCCGCCTCGACGTGGTCGTCGCGAACGCCGGCGGGCCGCCGCCGATGCGGGCGCTCGACGTGGACGACGCGTCCGTGCTCGCCGCCGTGCAGGCAAACCTGCTCGCGAGCGTGCGCCTCGCACGCGCCGCCCTCCCGCACCTGCGCGCCGCTCGCTGGGGGCGGATCTGCTGCATCGCCTCCGCGTCCGTGATCCAGCCGAGCCCCGAGCTCGCGCTGTCGAACCTCGCCCGCACCGGGCTGTGGGCGTGGGCGCGCACGGCCGCGGCCGACCTGCGGGGATCGGGCGTGACGCTCAACCTCGCGTGCCCCGGCACCCACGCGACGGACCGTATGCGCGAGCTCGGACGCGACGGGACCGGGGCCGGCGATCCCGCGGCGTTCGGGAAGGTCGTCGCGTTCCTCTGCTCGGAGCCGGCGGCCCACGTGAACGGAGCGGCGCTCGCCGTCGACGGCGGCGCGACGTCACCCCTCTAGCCCGATGGCCCGTGCGGTGCGGCGTGGAGCCGCAGGGCAGGCTCGTGCACCGGCGGGCCGCGGGCGGGGGCGGGGGACGGCAGCGTGCCGGCCGGCGCGTACCCAGGTCGGCCCGGGCAGCCGTTAGCCTCTCGGCCATGCCACTCGTCACGCGCCATGGCGCCGAGCCGCCGGCGCACCCGGTCCTCGTCGTCGCCCTCGAAGGCTGGATCGACGCGGGGTTCGCTGCGGCGACGGCAGCGGCGACCGTGCTCGAGCAGGTGACGACCGAGCGCTACGCGACCTTCGACTCGGACGAGCTCGTCGACCTCCGATCCCGCCGGCCGCGGATGCGCATCGACGACGGCGTGCGCGCGGACGTCACCTGGTCCGAGCCGCAGCTGCTCGTCGGCGTGGACCGGCTCGGCGCGGGGATCGCGCTCCTCGTCGGTCCCGAGCCCGACTACCGCTGGCGCTCGTTCTCCGCGGAGGTCACCGCCCTCGCGCTCGAGATCGGCTGCCGCCTCGTCGTCGGGCTCGGGGGATTTCCGACCGCGACGCCGCACACGCGACCGGTGCGGCTCGCGTCGACGGCGTCGAGCGAGACGCTCGCGCGGGCGGTCGGGTTCATGCCGGGGTCGATCGACGTGCCTGCGGGCATCGCGGACGTCGTCGGGTTGGAGTGCTCGCGGGTGGGCATCGCGTCGGTCGGGCTCTGGGCGCGCGTGCCGCACTACGTCGCGGGCATGGCGTTCCCGCCGGCAGCGCTCGCGCTCGTCGAAGGTCTCGTGTCGATCTCGGGCCTCGTCGTCGAGGTCGAGGAGCTGCGCGAGAGCGCCGAGGCGGGACGCCACCGGGTCGACGAGCTCATCGCCCAGTCGAGCGAGCACCTCGCGATGGTGCGCCGCCTCGAGGATCAGTTCGAGGAGGGGGACGAGCTCGAGGTTCCCGGCGCCGACGACCTTCCGTCGGGGGACGAGATCGCGGCGGAGCTCGAGCGCTACCTGCGCGGCGAGTCGTAGCAGCGAGGCGGGGCGAAGTGACCGTACGCGACTTCCCGGCGGCGCGCGCCGCGATCTTCGACATGGACGGCCTTCTCGTCGACACCGAGCCGTACTGGCGCAGCGTCGAGGTCGACGTCTTCGCCCAGCTGGGCGTGGACATCACGCCGCTGCTCGGGCGTGGTCTCACGATGGGGATGCGCGTCGACGAGGTCGTGGCGTTCTTCCGCGCCCGGCTCGGGTGGGAGGGTCCGAGCGACGACGAGGTCGCGCGGCGCATCGTCGGCGGCATCGTCACGGCGATCCGCGACCGCGCCGAGCTCCTGCCCGGCGCGGTCGAATCGCTCGACCTGCTGGCCGGGTACGGCCTGCGCGTCGCGCTCGCGTCCGGGTCGACGCCGCCGGTCATCGACGCGGTGCTCGACCGCTTCGGCCTCGCCGGACGCTTCTCGGTCGTCTCGTCGGCGGTCGACGACCGGCTCGGCAAGCCCCATCCGGCGATCTTCCTGCGCACCGCGGCGAAGCTCGGAGTCGACGCGATCGAATGCGTCGTGCTCGAGGACTCGCTGAACGGCTGCGTCGCGGCGAAGGCCGCGCGCATGCGCGTCGTCGCGGTTCCCGACCGGCGCTTCGCGGACGACGACCGCTTCGCGATCGCCGACGTGCGCCTGAGCTCCCTCGAGCAGCTCGGCGAATCGGAGGTCACCGCGCTGCTCGGGCTCGAGCCCGCGCGCAGCTGAGGCGAACCGCCGGGACAGCTGGGCCGCGCCGCCGGGGGAGGGACCCGGTCGGGTCGCTGCGTCCGGCCCCGCCGGGCGACCGGCTCGGGCGGCGTCAGCGCACGAGGTTCACGAGGCGGGGCGGCCGGGCGACCACCCGAGCGGGCGCGGCGCCGCCGAGGAGCTCGCGGACGCGCGCCGAGGCGAGCGCCGCAGCGATCGCGCCGTCCTCGCCGATCCCGGCGTCGACCTCGATCCGATCGCGCACCTTGCCGTCCACCTGCACGACCATGGTCACGCGCTCCTCGGCGAGCAGTGCCTCGTCCGCGACCGGCCACGGCTCGCCGTGGACGTGGCCGCCGTGACGGCGCTCCCACGCCTCGGCGCTCAGGTGCGGTGCGAACGGAGCGAGCAGCTTCAGGAGCACGTCGGTCGCCTCGTCGACGGCCGGGGCCGCGACGCGCGCGCGCAGCGCGCCGGAGATCGCGTTCGCGAGCTTCATGCACTCGGCGACCGCGGTGTTGAACGAGTAGCGCTCGATCCCGGACGTCACGTGCGCGATCGTCTGGTGCGTGACCCTGCGCAGCTCGACCTCGCCGGACGCTCCGGCGGCACCCGGCGGTCCCTCGGCTCCCTGCTCGTCGTCCGCGCCGGCGCCGTCGGGCGCGGTCGCGAGGTGCCAGACGCGCCGCAGGTAGCGCGAGCAGCCGTCGATGATCTCGCCGGTCTGCTCGGTCCAGTCGATGTCGTCGACGGGAGGGCCGACGAAGAGGTGGTAGAGGCGGAGCGCATCGGCGCCGACCGACGCGAAGTACTCGGTCGGCGAGACGACGTTGCCCCGCGACTTCGACATCGCGCGGCCGCCGAGGCGGATCATCCCCTGGGTGAACAGCTGCGCGAACGGCTCGCGTACCTCCGGCGGCGCGAGGCCCACGTCGCCGAGGGCGCGCGTGAAGAAGCGCGCGTAGAGCAGGTGCAAGATCGCGTGGGTGATGCCCCCGATGTACTTGTCGACGGGCATGAAGTGGCGGGCCGCCGCGGCGTCCACCGGTCCGTCGCCGTCCCACGGGTCGCAGAAGCGGAGGAAGTACCAGGAGGAGTCGACGAACGTGTCCATCGTGTCCGTCTCACGCGTCGCGGGTCCGCCACAGCGTGGGCAGGTGGCGTGGAGGAACCCCGCGTGCGAGCGCAGGGGCGACTCGCCTGTCGGCAGGAACTCGACGTCGTCGGGGAGCAGCACGGGCAGCTCGTCGTCGGGCACGGCGACGATGCCGTCCACCGGGCAGTAGACGACGGGGATCGGGCAGCCCCAGTAGCGCTGCCGGCTGATGAGCCAGTCCCGGAGACGGTACTGCACGGAGCGCTCGCCGAACCCGTTCTCCTCGAGCCAGGCGATCGCGCGCTCCTTCGCGGCCGGGACGTCGAGGCCGTCGAGGAAGCCGCTGTTGACCTTGCGGCCGTCGCCCGCGTACGCGCCGCCGGCGAAGCCCGGAGGTGGCTCGACGGTCCGGACGACGGGCAAGCCGTAGGCCTCGGCGAACTCGAAGTCGCGCGCGTCCTCGGCGGGGACCGCCATGATCGCGCCCGTCCCGTAGTCGGCGAGCACGTAGTCCGCGACGTAGATCGGCACCCGCGCGCCGTTGAACGGGTTCACGCAGAAGCTGCCGGTCGCCGCACCCCGCTTGTCGAGCGGGCCCTCGGTCGAGAGCCGGTCGACCTCGGACTCGCCCGCGACGCGCGCCTCGAGCTCGGCGACGTCCCCCGCGTGCTCGGCCGTCGTGCAGGCGGGCACGAGCGGGTGCTCGGGCGCGAGGACGACGTAGGTCATGCCGAAGCCGGTGTCCGGCCGGGTCGTGTACACCTCGACCCGACGCGCCGCTCCTCTCCCGTCGCGCAACGCGGCGCCGCTCGCGTCGACGACGTCGAGCATGATCCGTGCGCCGGTCGAGCGTCCGATCCAGTTGCGCTGCATCGTCTTCACGCGCTCGGGCCAGTCGAGGCCGTCGAGCGCGTCGAGCAGCTCGTCCGCGTAGCGGGTGATCCGGTAGAACCACTGCTCGAGGTTCCGGCGCTCGACGACGTCGCCCGAGCGCTCGCACGTGCCGTCCGCGAGCACCTGCTCGTTCGCGAGCACCGTCTGGCAGCCCGGGCACCAGTTCACGGGGGCCTCGGCGCGATATGCGAGCCCGGCCTCGAGCAGCCGGGTGAAGATCACCTGGTTCCACCGCATGTACTCGGGGTCGTGGCTGCGCAGCTCTCGTCGCCAGTCGTAGACGGCGCCGAGACGCTGCACGCTCGCCTTCAGCTCGGCGATGCGCGCCTCGGTGTGCTCGCGCGGGTGCGCGCCGCCCTTGATCGCGGCGTTCTCCGCGGGCAGCCCGAACGAGTCGAAGCCGAAGGGCGACAGCACCGCGTGCCCCTGCATCGTCCGGTAGCGGACGAGGACGTCGCCGAGTGTGTAGTTGCGCACGTGGCCCTGGTGGGCCGGCCCGCTCGGGTAGGGGTACATGCACAGCACGTAGTAGGGCGGACGCGGGTCGTCCGCGTCGACCTCATAGGTGCCCCACTCCGCCCAGCGCTGCTGCCAGCGGGCCTCCACCTCGGCAAAGTCGTATCCGTCGCTCACGGACCACAGGTTACCGACCCCACCGCAGCGCCCCGTGAACCTGCCGCGCCGCGCTCCGCAGTCGTGACGACGCTGCTCGCAGCCCTCGCGGACGGTGGCCCACGACCGTCTGCGGACGCGCGACCGTCTGCGGTCGTGGTCGGCGGCGCCCCGCAGGGCGCGGTGGAGCGGCTGGTATGCTCGTCTCTCCCGCGGGGGCGTAGCTCAGCTGGAAGAGCACTTGACTGGCAGTCAAGAGGTCGTGGGTTCGAGCCCCATCGCCTCCACCGC
>DAHUXW010000097.1 GCA_027306925.1 Acidimicrobiaceae bacterium
GCGCGCGCCGTGGCGGCGCGGCGCGCGCCCGCCACGCAACGTGGCGGGCATGCCCTGCGAAGTGGTTGACGGTGGGGGTGGCGTTCAATAGAGTGGCGCGAAATGGAGTGCAGGGGAGGGCAGGGGCGCCTCGAGGCGTCCACCCGCGCACAGGGAGAGGGACGTCGTCGTTGCCGCTCGCTGGGAAGTTCTTCGGGAGCTACGAGCACTCCCTCGACGCGAAGGGCCGCGTCATCCTCCCGGCGAAGCTGCGCGTGCACTTCCACGAGCCCGGATTCCTCACGCCCCACCTGGAGCAGTGCCTCGCGCTCTGGACCGTCGACGAGTTCAAGAAGGAGGTCGAGCTGCAGCGCGCTCTCGCGGAGGGCGACGCCGTGAAGCGCAACGCGGTGCGCGACTGGTCCGCCGCGGTCTTCGAGGCGGAGATCGACCGCCAAGGTCGCATGGCGATCCCGGCTCACCTGCGCTCGTACGCGTCGCTCGACCAGGAGGTGCTCGTGGTCGGCATGATCAACCGTGTCGAGCTCTGGTCGCCACGGCTCTGGTCCGAGAAGGACGCGCACGCCGGCGCGCCCGGCGCGTCCGGACCTCCGACGAGCTGACGGTGGCCGCAGATCCCCATGTCCGCACCCGTAGTGCCCGCCACGCCGAGCACGGTCCGCGCCGTGCCTGGCCCATCCCCAGCCTCCCGGCCGCAACGAGGGTCGAGCTTCAGACACCTCTCTCCGCCGGTCTTCGTCCCTCCGGCGAGGCGCCCGCCTCGCCCGCGGCCGGGCGGCTGAGGATGAGCCAGCGCTTCGAGCACGTGCCCGTCATGCTCGACGAGGTCCTCGAGGTGTTCGAGGGGCTGCCGGACGGGCTCGCGATCGACGCGACCGTCGGCGGTGCGGGGCACGCGCAGGCGATGCTCGAGGCACACCCGGGGTGGGACCTGGTCGCCCTCGACCGCGACGCGGACGCAGTCGCCGCGGCGACCGAGCGGCTCGCGCCGCACGGCACGCGGGCGAGTGTCTACCGAGCGCGCTTCGACGACCTCCGGGTCGTCGTGTCCGCGAGCGCTGCGGTCGCGCGGCCCGTCGTCGCGGTGCTGTTCGACCTCGGCGTGAGCTCGCACCAGCTCGACGTCGCGGAGCGCGGCTTCTCGTACCGGAGCTCCGGTCCGCTCGACATGCGGATGGACGTCGGCGAGGGCCACCGGGCATCGGACGTCGTGAACGGCGCGAGCGAGGAAGCCCTTGCCGCGCTCTTCGCCGAGCACGGCGAGGAGCGGTTCGCCCGGCGGATCGCACGGGCGATCGTCGCGCAGCGCCCGGTCGAGTCGACGGGTCGGCTCGCGGAGATCGTGTCCGACGCGATCCCCGCGGCCGCGCGACGGCGCGGGCATCCCGCCCGGCGGGTGTTCCAGGCGCTTCGCGTGGCCGTGAACGCCGAGCTCGAGCTGCTCGGTCCCGCTATCGACGACGCGCTCGCTCTCCTCGCCCCCGGCGGCCGGATCGTCGTGCTCGCGTACCACTCGGGCGAGGACCGGATCGTCAAGCAGCACCTGCGCGACGCGTCGACGGGAGGCTGCGTCTGCCCGCCGGGGCTGCCGTGCGTCTGCGGGGCGGAGCCGATCGCGCGGTTGCTCGTGCGCGGCGCGCGCATGGCATCGCCCGCGGAGATCGCCGAGAACCCACGCGCCGAGAGCGCGCGGATGCGCGCGGCCGAGCGCCTCGCCTCGCCCCGCCTCCCCGGCGCGAGGCGCGGATGACACCGTCTGCTGGTGGCGGCTGGTACAATCCCGAACGGGGGGCGCGATGATCGCGGAGACGACCATCCATGACGCCGGATACTCGTCCGGGCGGCGGGCCGCGCGCGGGTGATTCTCTTCGGGTCATACGCGCGCGGAGACGCGGGAGCGGACAGCGATCTCGATTTCCTCGTGATCGAACCGGCGGTGGGCAGCCGA
>DAHUXW010000087.1 GCA_027306925.1 Acidimicrobiaceae bacterium
GAGCCTCGTCTGCCGGGCGGCCCGGCCACGGTGCGACTCCTGCGACGTCGGCCGAGCCGGCCGGTGCGCGTGGCGTCACCCCGGTGCCGGTGCCGGTGCCGGTGCCGGTGCCGGTTCCGGCCCGGCCTCGGACCCGGCGCGCGGCTCCGCCGGGGTGACGGCGCGTCAGTCGCGCTTCGCGGGTTCGGACCGGCAGGGCCGCGGCCGGATCGTCGACGCGCTGCGACGCGGCCCCGTCGCGCCGGACGCGCTCGCCGCCGCGGCGGGCTGGCCCGACGACCCTGGGCGCGCCCGGCGCGTCGTCCACGGGCTCGCCCGCGACGGGGTCGTCGTCGTAGGTTCCGACGGCTCCTACCGCCTTCCGTGACGGGGCGCGCCGCCGTGACGGGGCGCGGCGTACCCGGAGTAACGTCGCTCGGGACCGCGGGTCGAGTTCCCGGCCGCGCGAGCCGGGGGAGTGGCGAGAGGGAGCGCGTGGCCGAGATCACACAGTCGGAGTCCATCCGGGACGTCGTCGTCGTGCTGCCGTCGTCCCACGGCGACGCTCGCGGGCGATTCGTCGAGAGCTACCGGCGCTCGTGGTTCCCGCTGGGGCGCGAGATGGTCCAGGCCAACCGGTCGGACAAGGAGGCCGGCGCCGTGGTCGGCCTCCATTACCACCTGCACCAGGCCGACTACTGGTACGTGACCCGCGGCCGCGCCCGCGTCGTGCTCCACGACCTGCGGGCGGGGTCGCCGACCGAGGGGGCGACCGAGGTGCTCGAGCTCGGGGGCACGACCGAGCGCGGCGTGTTCGTGCCCCCCGGCGTCGCGCACGGCTTCGCATCCCTCACGGAGCTCACGCTCACATACCTCGTCGACCAGTACTACAACCCCGCCGACGAGCTCGGTGTCGCCTGGGACGACCCGGAGATCGCGGCCGGCTGGGGCGTCGCGGACCCCATCTTGTCGGCCCGCGACCGAGAGAACCCGTACCGCGCCGCGATCGCTCCCGAGCTCCGCCCTCGATTCGGCCTGCGGAGCTGAACGCGGGCCGCCGGACCGGCGCGCGGTGTGCCGCTCGCCGATCCGCGATTGACCGGACCGGCGCGCGGTGTGCCGCTCGCGGATCCGCGATTGAATGGTGACAATGGTGGAGGTGCAGACCGAGCTCCGGAGCGTGCCCGCGTGATCGCGTTCGCAGCCGTCGCCGTGCTCGTCGTCGTGGTCGTCGGCGTCGGGATCTCGCGCTTCACCGCGTCTCGCGCCGAGCGGCGGTCGCTCGACACCTACGAGCGGACGCTCGACTTGCTCGGTGACGTCGCGAAGCGGTCCGACGCGGTCGCGGACGTGCACGCGCCGTCGAAGGACGAGCTCGCCCGACCGCACGTCCGGCCCGCGCTCGGCAGGCCGCTCGCGCCTCCGCCCGGCAGCGCGGTGCGGATCGTGCCGCCGGCTCGGACGCGTGTCGATCCCCCGCAGCTGCCCGGGCGCCCGCCCGGCGCGCTGCCGGTCTGCGGCGACCCGGACCTCGTCGCGGGTGCGCTGCCCGCCCCGGTCGTCGGTCCCGCCGAGCCGCCCCGGCCCCCCGCGCCCGACGCGGCTCGTCCGTTCGCTGCCCTCCCGTCCGCCGACGTGCCCGGCTCGGCCGAGGGCCCCCCGGTGTTCGACTTCGACGACGTCGACCCCGCCGGGGACGAGGTCGTCGCGCACGGCGAGCCGGCCGGTCGCCTTCGTCTCGCCCGGGCGGGTGGCCACGCCCACGGGGTGGACCGCCGTGTCCGGCGCGCGACGGCGCGCGCGGCCGCGGCCGTCGCGCTCGTCGCGCTCGGCGTGGGCGGCTGGCAGCTCGAGTCGCACAGCGGGCCACCGGTCGCGTCCAGCCCGCCTCAGCCCACGGCGCCGACGACGGCTCCCGCGCGGGCGTCCAGGGTCGCGACGCCGGAGACGACGGCACCGCCGCCCGCGCGCCGGGCGCGTGCGGCCGCGCTGCGCCCGACGTCCACCTCGGCGACGCTCGTCACCTACGTCGCGCCCTCCGGTCCGTACACGGTGACGTTCACCGCAGTCGCCGGCACGTGCTGGCTGGGAGCTCAGCAGCAGGTCGCGAGCAGCGCGTACCTGCAGATGTGGACGCTCACGAGCGGCCAGCGCGCGAGCTACCAGGCGAACGGCCCGCTCGTCGTGAAGATCGGCGCGCCGCGGTACGTGACGATCGCCGTCGACGGTGAGCCGGTGATCCTGCCGCCCGGCAACGTCCAGCCGTACGACATCAGCTTCACGACGGGCTCCGGGACGCCCGCGTAGCCGCGGCGCGCCACGCGGCCGCGCCGCGCGTGCGCCCTTACGGTGGGGCTGCAGGTCGGTGCCGCCGGGCTTTCGTCCGCACTGCGGTGCTGGCCCGGTGAGTTGTTACTATGGCGATAGGAGAAATCCCCGGCGACCGCCGGGGGGAACGGAGCCTGCGGCGAGATGGCGACGACGGACCTCGACCTCGGTAAGTACCAGCTCGGCTGGAGCGACGTCGAGGACTACGTGTTCAAGCCGCGAAAGGGGCTCTCCGAGGAGATCGTTCGCGAGATGTCGGGCATCAAGTCCGAGCCCGCGTGGATGCTCGAGTTCCGGCTGCGGGCGTTCCGGAGGTTCCTCGACAAGCCGATGAAGGCGTGGTTCGCGCAGAAGATGCCGGACCTCGACTTCCAGGACATCTACTACTACATCAAGCCCGTCGACAAGCAGGTCGACGCCTGGGAGCAGCTCCCCGACTCGGTCAAGCAGACCTACGAGAAGCTGGGCATCCCCGAGGCGGAGCGCAAGTACCTCGCCGGCGTGACGGCGCAGTACGAGTCCGAGGTCGTCTACCACCGCAATCGCGAGGACCTCGAGCGCCTGGGCGTGCTCTTCACCGACATGGACACCGCGGTGCGCGAGCACCCCGAGATCGTGCGCCGCTGGTTCGGCAAGATCATCCCGCCGAACGACAACAAGTTCGCCGCGCTGAACTCGGCGGTCTGGTCCGGTGGGTCGTTCATCTACGTTCCGCCGGGTGTGACCGTCGACATGCCTCTCCAGGCGTACTTCCGGATCAACGCGGAGAACATGGGCCAGTTCGAGCGCACGCTGATCATCGCTGACGAAGGCGCGCAGGTGCACTACGTCGAGGGGTGCTCGGCGCCCGTGTACTCGACGGACTCGCTGCACTCGGCCGTCGTCGAGCTCGTCGCGCTCGAGGGGGCCCGCATCACGTACACGACGATCCAGAACTGGTCCTCGAACGTGTACAACCTCGTGACCAAGCGCGCCCGGGCCGAGGCGGAGGCGCACGTCGAATGGATCGACGGCAACATCGGCTCGCGGCTCACGATGAAGTACCCGTCGGTCTACCTCATGGGCCCGAAGGCCTCCGGCGAGGTCCTCTCGGTCGCGTACGCGGGCGCCGGCCAGGTGCAGGACACCGGGGCGAAGATGGTGCACTGTGCGCCGGAGACGACCTCGACGATCATCTCGAAGTCGATATCGAAGGACGGGGGCCGCACGACCTACCGCGGCAAGGTGCACGTCGACCCCGGTGCGGTGCACGCGAAGTCCTTCGTGCGCTGTGACGCGCTGATCCTCGACGAGGAGTCGGTGTCCGAGACGAAGCCCTACATGGAGGTCGGCGAGCGCGATGCGTCGATCGGCCACGAGGCGACCGTCTCGAAGGTCGGTGACGACCAGCTCTTCTACCTCATGAGCAGGGGCCTGACGGAGGCCCAGGCGACTGGCATGATCGTGAACGGCTTCATCGAGCCGATCACGAGGACGCTCCCGATGGAGTACGCGGTCGAGTGGAGCCGGCTCATCGAGCTGCAGATGGAGGGCTCGGTCGGCTGACCGGACGCGCCCGGCACCGGGCGGGACACGCGGGATGACATCCAGGAGGGTCGGCGACCGTGCCGATGCGCGAGGAGTGCAAGCATTACCAGTCGAGGACGTACGCGTCGGGCGAGGTCGCGCGCTTCTGCGTGCTCGACCTCGCGCCGGAGGCCCCGTGGCGCTGTCCCGACGACTGCGCGCGCTACGAGCGCCGACTCGCCGATGCCGGGTGGACGCACGGCTCGCTCGTCGAGCCGGCGATCGAGGTCGAGCCCGAGGCCGGCGGTGAGGACATCGGCGCCCTGCTCGACTCGGCCGAGGACATCGTGAACGCGGTCGTGCCGGAGGTCCGGGCGGACGTGAGCCGCGAGCGCCGGGCGGGCGAGCGGCGCGGTCTGCTCGGCCGCCTGCGCCGCCGGGGCGGGCCGCGGTCGCCTGGCGGGGCGACGAGGTGAGCGGCTCCGAGGCTGGTCCGTTCGGTCCCGGCCTCGCGTCCGCGGTGTCGGCGCGACTTCCCGGTCCGAAGTGGCTCGTAGAGCGACGCGCGTCCGCTGCCCGGCAGCTCGCGGGCGTCGCGCTTCCGGTCGAGTCCGAGGAGGAGTGGCGCTACAGCAGGATCGATGAGATCGACCTCTCCGGCGCCGCGCCCGCCGGTCGCGACGGGGAGCCGGCGGGCCCGTCCTCGGACGCGGGGCGCCTGCTCGAGGCCGTCGGCTCGCGCGCCGCGACCGTGCGAGCGCTCGCGGGCGTCGTGCGCACGGTGGAGGTCGACCCCGAGGCCGCCTCGCTCGGCGTGGCGGTCGTGAGCGCGGCCGGTCTCGACGTCGCACCCGAGGGGCTCGGCGCGGTGCTCGAGCCGCGCCACGACGCGTTCACCCTCCTCGCCGACGCGTTCGGCGCCGACGCCGTCGTCTGCACGGTGCCGGCCGGCGTGCACCTCGAGCGCCCGATCGTCGTCGTCCACGAGCTCGGCGAGCACCCGGACGGCGCGGTCGTCCTCCCGCGCACGCTGGTGAGGCTGGGGCGCGGGGCGCGGGCGAGCGTGGTCGAGCTCGTGAGCTCGGGCGAGGGGCGCCAGCTCGCCGTCCCCGTGGTCGAGGTCGACCTCGACGAGGGCGCGCAGCTCGCGTACACGGCCGTCCAGCAGCTCGGTCGCGCGACCTGGCAGGTCGCCTACCACTCGAGCCGGCTCGGTCGCGGCGCGGTGCTGCGCTCGTTCGTCGCGGCGCTCGGCGGCGACTACGCGCGCCAGCTCACGGAGTCGGCACTCGCGGGCGAGGGGTCAGCGGGGGAGCTGCTCGCGGTCTACCTCGGTGACGGAAGCCAGGTCCAGGACTTCCGCACGTTCCAGGAGCACGTCGCCGCGCGCACGCGCAGCGAGCTCGTGTTCAAAGGGGCGGTGTCCGGGACCGCGCGCTCGGTGTACACCGGGCTCATCCACATGCACCCCGGCGCGAAGCGGGCGGACGCGTCCCAGACCAACCGGAACCTCGTGCTCTCGAAGGGCGCGCACGCGGACTCGGTGCCGAATCTCGATATCGAGGAGAACGACGTGCGCTGCAGCCACGCGTCCGCGGTCGGGCCGATCGACGAGGACCAGCTCTTCTACCTCGCCTCGCGCGGCGTGCCGCCCGAGGTCGCGGAGCGGCTCGTGCTGCTCGGGTTCTTCGAGGACCTGCTCTCGCGCTCGCCGGAGCCGGGTGTCGCGGACTATCTCCGGGAAGTCGTCGTCGAGCGCCTCTCCGCTGGCGTGCTTCCCGGGCACCCGCACCGGGAGGCGTCGTGACGGGAGCCCGGTCGGTAAGGGTCTGCGGCGTCGGCGAGCTCGCGGTCGGCGAGGCCCGGCGCGTGGACGTGGACGGGACCGCCGTCTGCGTGGCACGGTGCGCCGGCGGGTTTCGCGCGGTCGCGGACGTGTGCAGCCACGAGGACTTCTCGCTCTCCGAGGGCGAGGTCGACCCCGACGCCTGCGAGATCGAGTGTTGGAAGCACGGGAGCATGTTCTCGCTCGTCACCGGCGAGCCGGTCACGCTGCCGGCGACGCGCCCCGTCGCGGTCTACCCGGTCACGGTCGACGGCGACGACGTGATCGTGAGCGTGCCGTGAGCGCCCTCGCAGGATCGGCGCGCCGGTGAGCACGCTCACGATCTCCGGGCTTCGCGCGTCCGTCGCGGGGCGAGAGATCCTTCGCGGTGTCGACCTCGAGGTGCGAAGCGGCGAGGTCCACGCGGTCATGGGCCCGAACGGCGCGGGCAAGAGCACGTTGTCGCACGTGCTCATGGGCCACCCCGGCTACACGGTGCTCGGCGGGTCCGTCTCGATCGACGGCGAGGAGCTCCTCACGATGCCGACGTGGCGCCGCGCGCAGGCGGGCCTTTTCCTCGCGCCGCAGGACCCCGTCGAGGTGCCCGGGGTGTCGATCGCGGACGTCCTCGCGGCGGCCCTGGTCGCGGCGGGCCGCCTCGCGGAGTCCGAGCGTGACGTGCTGGAGGAGCGTCTCGCGTCGGAGGCCGAGACGATCGGCCTGTCGCCGGCGATCCTTGCACGCGCGCTGAACGTCGACGCGTCCGGCGGCGAGAAGAAGCGCATCGAGACCCTCCAGCTCGCAGTCCTCGCGCCGCGATTCGCCGTGCTCGACGAGCTGGACTCGGGCCTCGACGTCGACGCGCTCCGGGAGGTGTCGCGCCGCGTCGAGCGCGCGACGACGGCGGGCGGCGAGGACGCGCTCGGCGTGCTCGCGATCACCCACTACCGGCGGCTGCTCGACGAGCTGCATCCCGACGCGGTCCACGTGCTCGTGAAGGGCGAGATCGTCGCGTCGGGCGGTCCCGAGCTGGCGGACGAGCTCGAGCGGACGGGCTACGCGAGCTACGGGCGGCCCGAGGAGCAGCTCGCGCCGGTCGGTCCGGATCCCTTCGGCGGGCTGTTCGGCTGACCGGTCCCGCGGTGCACGGCCGAGTGGCCGTGGTGCCGGGTCGGGCCAGCCGCTAACCTCCACACGCCGTGCGGACAAGCGCCTTGGACGGGGGGGCGGCGGTCGCGCCGGACGGCGCCGTGCGCCCGGCCCGGGACGGCCCGCCTGTCGATGCGGCGCGCCACGCCCGGCTCGGCTCCTCCTGGCGGCGCCTCGCGCCGCGGCTCGTGCGGTCGCTGCCCGGGATCGTCGTGCTCGGCGCGTACGCGGCGGTAGCGATCGCCGCCTACTGGCCGGTCGGGCCGCTGAGCTCGACGCAGATCCCGTTGTGCGCCTGCGGCGACCAGGTGCAGGAGGTGTGGTTCCTCGCGTGGGTCGAGCACGCGATCCACCACGGCGTCAATCCGTTCTTCACGTCCGCGATCAACTACCCGACGGGCGTGAACCTCGCGGTGAACACCTCGATGCCCCTCCTCGGTCTGCTGGCGGCGCCGGTCACCGCGCTGCACGGCCCGGTCGCCGCGTACAACGCCGTGCTCCGGCTCGGCTTCGTCGCGTCCGCCGGCGCGATGTACCTCGTGCTCCGCCGGTTCACCTCGTACCGGCCCGCGGCGTTCGTCGGCGGCCTCCTCTACGGCTTCTCGCCGTACATGATCGGGCAGGGCAACGGCCACGCCTTCCTCGTGTTCGCGCCGCTCCCCCCGGTGATGCTCCTCGCGCTCTACGAGCTGTGCCGCGCGCCGGGTGCCGCGGCGCGCCGGTGGGGCCTGCTCCTCGGCGCCTGCGCGGCGGCCCAGTACCTCGTCTCGATCGAGATGCTCGTCTCGACCGCGGTGTGCGGCCTCGCCGGTGTCGTCGTGGCGGCCGCGCCGCGTCCCGGGGCGATCGCGAGCCGGCTGCCCGGCGCGGCGCGCGGGATCGCGTGGGCGCTCGCGCTCTTCGCGCTGGTGGTCGCGTTCCCCGTGTACGAGTTCTTCCGGGGACCGCAGCACATCGCCGGGCCACCGCACGCGGCCACCGCGCTCGCCGCGTACCGTGCCGACCTGCTCGGTCCGATCGTGCCGACCGTAGAACAGCGCTTCGCGCCCGCCGCGCTCGCAGCGCACGGCACGAGCTTCGCCGCGGGAAACGTAGGCGAGAACGGGATCTACCTCGGCGTCCCGCTCGTCGTCGCGCTGCTCGCGCTCGTCGTCTGGATGCGCCGGGACCGGCTCGTCCTTGTCGTCGCCGCGGTCGGCCTCGTCGCCTTCGTGCTCGCGCTCGGGTCGCGGCTCAACGTCGACGGGCACGTCACCGGCTTCCCGATGCCATTCGCGCTGCTCGCCCGAGTTCCGATCCTCTCCGGTCTGCTACCCGGGCGGTTCTCGCTGTTCACCCAGCTCGCCGCCGCGTTCGTCCTCGCGGTCGGCATCGACCGGGTTCGCGCGCGGCTTCGCGCCCGAGCATCGCGCGACGGCCGCGGACGCGCCTCGACCGCGCTCCTCGGTGCCGCCACGCTCGCCGTGCTCGTCCCGCTCGTGCCGCGCGTGCCTTACCCGTGGTCGCCGACCGCCCTCCCGAGCTACTTCACGTCCGCGCGCTCCGAGGCGATCCCGACCGGGAGCGTCGTGCTCACCTACCCGTACGACTTCGCGCCGTACAACGAGGCGATGCTGTGGCAGGCGCTCTCGGACATGCGCTTCCGGATCATCGGCGGCGAGGCGACCCGCCGCGGCCCGGACGGCGAGGGCACGAGCTCGGTCGCCCCGCTCGCCCCGACGGAGCTGCAGAACCTGTTCAGGGCCGCGCTCCTCGGGAGCGCGAGCCCGGTTCCCGCGCCGCCGATGAGCGGGCTCGGGCTCCGCCGCGTGCGGTCGTTCTTCAGCCGATGGCACGTCGGGACCGTGGTGGTCCAGCCCGTCGGCGCGGATCCCGCGCTCGCGGTCCGCTACCTGACCGTCGCGCTCCGGCGACTGCCGGTCGTCACCGGCCAGGTCGACGTCTGGTACCACGTGTCGGGCTGAGACCGCGGGCACCGGCGCCGGCCGCGGCGACGACGCGCCTCACGCGCCTCGGACGTGTCGCGGCGGCTCCGCGCGCGTCGCGGCTACTGCGTGCGCTGGCGGTCGGGCGCGATCTTCAGGATCACGCGCTCGCTCTGGATCGGGTTCGGGTACGGGACGCCGCTGTACTTCTCGCTCAGCTCGTCGATGTGCGCGCGGGCCGCGTCCCCTCGGACGACCTCGACCACACGACCGCGGACCTCGGCGTAGTGGTAGGGGTTCGCCGCGTCGAAGATCGTGACCGTCACGCGCGGGTCGCGCTCGACGTTCTTGAACTTCTGGCGGTGTACCTCGGTGTTGATGAGCACGTGCTCGTCGTCCGCGTCGACCCACATGATCTGCGTCTGCGGGCGGCCGTCCGTGAACAGCGTGGTGAGCGCCGCGAAGTTCTTGCCGTGGGCGAGCTCCGTGACTGTCTGGTCGATCATGGCGCGAGGCTAGCGCCGCCTCCTGTCCCGACCCGCCTCGGGCGGCGCTCCGACGGCCGGCGCACCGGACCGTAACATCGGACGGGTGGAGGACGCGGGTCGACTTGCGAAGGTCTCACGCCTCGTCCGGACGTCGCTCGCGGAGCTGCTCGACCAGTCGCAGCCCTTCGGCCGGCTCGCCCTCGTCCACACACTGCAGGGCGCGGGGAGCACGCTCATCGCGATCTCGCTCGCCGGATCGCTCTTCTTCTCGATCTCGCCGCGCGCCGCCGAGTCGAAGGTGCTCCTCTACCTGCTGCTCACGATCGCACCGTTTGCGCTCGTCGGGCCCGCGCTGAGCCCGCTGCTCGACCGAGGCCGCCAGGCGCGGCGCGCATCGGTCGCCGTCGCGAGCGCGGGGTCCGCGCTCATCTGCCTCGCGATGGCCCGCGACATTCACACGCTGCTCCTCTTCCCCGAGGCGTTCGCGATCCTCGTGCTCTCGAAGCTCTACCTCGTCGCACGAGCAGCGCTCGTGCCGGCCTTCGCGGACCGTGGCGACGACCTGTCGATCGCGAACGCGAAGCTCGCGGTGCTCGCCTCGGTCGCCGGGTTCGCCGCGTTCCCCTTCGGCGTGCTCGCGTTGAAGATCGGGCCCCAGTGGGTCCTCGCGCTCGCCGTGCTCGTTTTCGTCGCGTGCACGGTCGCCGCGCTCCGCCTGCCGCGCACCGACGGCTCCGTGCGGGTCGCGACGCTCCCGGGCGAGCCCCCCGACGAGCACGCGGACGCGGCCTTCGTGGACGCGGCCGGCCCCTCCCCCGGGCGGACCCCGCCCGGTCCGTCCCGGGCGGGGCGCGCGGCGACGCGCGGCGACGCGCGCGGACGGGGTGTCGCCGGGAGCGCACGCGCCCTGCTGGCCAGGCTCCGCGAGCTGCGCGAGGCGCGGATCCGCGTCGGGCTCCGCCTCTACCCGCGCGACGTCCTCGCTGCGATCAGTGCCATGTCGGTCGCGCGCGCGACCGTCGGCTTCGTCGAGTTCTTCCTCGCGTTCGAGCTCCGCCGCGCGCACGCGTCCACCTGGTGGTACGGGCTGCTGCTCGCCGCGAGCGGTGCGGGCTCGCTGCTCGGCTCGATGCTCGTACCGCTTCTGCGCCGCCACCTGAGCGTCCGACGGATCGTCGCGGCCGCGCTCAGCGCGATCGCGGTGGGGAGCCTCGCGGCGGCGCTCATCGGCGGCCTCGTCGCGCAGGCGTTGCTCACCTTCGTCGTGGGCGTCGGTCCGACGAGCGCGAAGCCCGCGCTCGACTCGATCGTCCAGCGGCACGTGCCACCCGCTCAGCTCGGCCGGGCGTTCGGACGCCTCGAGACCCGCCTCCAGCTTTCGTGGGTCGCGGCGTCGCTCGCGGGCGTGCTCGTGCCGTTCCCGCTCAGGTGGGGTGACGTCGTCGTCGCCGTCGCCTGCCTGCTCGCGGCGGTCACCTACGCCTCGACGGTGCGCAGCACGCCGCACGCCCGCGCGTCCGGACTCGGCACCCCGGGAGCCCGACCGCAGCGTCGCGGCGCGCAGGACGCGTGACCGCCGCGCGCCGCGCCCGCGGCCGGCGCCCGCGCGAGCGCCGCAGGACCCGGAGGTGAGCCGGGCCCGGACGGGGCTCGTGGCTGTGCTCGTCGCGCTCCTCGCCGGGCTACCCGGCCCGCTCGCCGGCGGTCGGGGGGGAGCGGGCGCCGGCGGGCGACGTGCGCCGCGCGGGCTTCGGCACACGGGCGCCGGCGTCGCGCCCGCGCGCTGCCCCTGGCTGCACCCGGCAGCGCGCGCGACGCCAGACTCGCTCGCCCGCGCGGTGCTCGCACGCATGACGTTCGCGGAGGAGCTCGACCTCGTCACGCTCGTGAGCACGAAGGCGTACGAGAACTCGACGATCCCCGTCCCCGAGCTGTGCATCCCGGCACTCACGATGCAGGACGGTCCGGCCGGCCTCGCGTACGGGGACGTGGGGGTGACCCAGTTCCCCGCGCCGATCGCCGTCGCGTCGAGCTTCGACCCGTCGCTCGCGTACTCGGTCGGACGGGCGATCGGCGGCGAGGCGCGCGCTCAGGGTGTCGGCGCGGTGCAGGCGCCGTACCTGAACCTCGCACGGGTGCCGCAGGGCGGGCGGGACTTCGAGGGTTTCGGGGAGGATCCCGCGCTCGCTGCCTCGATGGGCGTGGCCGACGTGCGCGGGATCCAGTCCGCCGGCGTCCTCGCGGACGCGAAGGACTTCGGCGTCTACACCCAGGAGACGAACCGGGACTTCCTCGACCAGGCGGTGAGCGCGCGTGCCCTCCAGGAGCTGTACCTCGCACCGTTTCGCGCGGTCGTCCGTGACGGGCACGTCGCGTCCTTGATGTGCGGGTTCGGACGGATCGACGGGGTCGCGACGTGCGAGGACGCGCCGCTCCTGCGGGAGGTCCGCTCCTGGGGCTTCACCGGATTCGTGCGCGACGACATCAACGCGGCGCCGGACACGCGTGCGGCGCTCGCCGCCGGCCTCGACGTCTTCAAGCCGGCGCCCTGGTCGGCGAGCGGGCGCCGCACCGCGAGCGCGGCCGAGCGGCGTCAGGTCGCGGCGGCGGCGCGCTCGGTGCTCGTCGAGATGTTCCGGTTCGGCCTCGTCCAGCACCCGCTCGCGGGGACGACGTCGACCGGCGTGCGCAGCGTGCGGTCCTCCCGGGTCGCGCTCGTCGCGGCCGAGCGAGGGGCGGTTCTCGTGAAGGACGCGCGATCGGCTCTCCCGGTCCCGGCGACGGTTCCGTCGATCGCCGTGATCGGGGCGGGAGCGGCCGAGCGGCCGCTCACGTCGGGCGGAGGGAGCTCGCACGTCGTCGCGGGCGCCGAGACGCCGCTTCGCGCGATCGAGCGCACGTGGCCGTCGAGCCGGATCTTCGTGTCCGAGGGCGAGCCGGCCGTCCCGCCCCCGTCCGAGATCCCGACGAGCGACGTCTCCCCGCCGCTCCCAAGCGTGCCGCCGCCTCCCGCGCACCCCGCCTACCACACCGCGGCGCCGCCGACGGGGGCGATGCGCACCTGGTCGGGCGTGCTCCGGCCCCCGGCCTCCGGGCTGTACGAGATCTCGGTCCGCTCGCACGGCGACACGCTCGTGACCCTCGACGGGCGCACGGTGCTCGACGACCCGGGCGCGCACGGGCCGACGGCCGTCGGGCTGCCCGAGCAGCTCGTCGCCGGGCGCGCGTACCGGCTCTCGATGCGTTGGCTCGAGTACGACTCGAACGTCCCGTCGATCGGATGGCAGGACGTGACGCCGCTGATCGACGCGGCCGCGTTCGCCGCGTCGCGCGCGTCGGTCGCGGTCGTCTTCGTCGGAGCGGAGCGCACCGAGGGGGCCGACGCGACCTCGCTGCACCTGGCGGGCGTCGAGGACCAGCTCGTCGAGGCCGTCGCGCGGGCGAACCCTGCGACGGTCGTCGTCGTCGCCTCGGGCGGGCCGGTGCTCATGCCGTGGCTCGGCGCCGTCCGCGCGGTGCTCGAGACCTGGTACCCGGGCGAGCAGGGGGCGCGCGCCGTGGCGGCGCTGCTGAGCGGGGCGGTCGACCCGTCGGGACGCCTGCCGGTGACGTTCCCGATCTCGAGCACGGAGACGGCGGTGTCCGCCTCGCCCTCCCTCTGGCCGGGCCGCTCGGGAGCCGTGAGCACGGACGCCGGCGGCGGGGGTCTCGACGTCGGGTACCGCTACTACGACGCCCGGCGCGTGCGCGTCCTGTTCCCCTTCGGCTACGGCCTGTCCTACACGACGTTCTCGTTGTCGGACCTGACCGTGCGCCGGGTCGGGAGCTCGGACCGTGCGACGGTGCGGGTGACCGACACCGGCCGCGCCGCCGGGACCGAGGTCGTCGAGGCCTACCTCCACTACCCGAGTGCGGCGGGTGAGCCGCCGATCGGGCTGAAGGCGTTCGCGACGGTCGCGCTCGTGCCGGGAGAGACACGGACCGTTGCGCTCGCGCTGCCCAGCTCCGCGTTCACGATCTGGCGCGCCGGCGTCCTCGAGACCGTGGCGGGCCGCTACGTCGTCGAGGTCGGCACGTCTTCTGCGGACCTCCCGCTGAAGGCGTACGTGCGCGCGCCCTAGCGCGCCGTACGCTGTGACCGTGTGCGGACGCTACGTCCTCGCGACGTCGATCACGGGCCTCGCGGAGGCGTTCGGCGCGCGGTGCCCACCGGACGTGGCCGCGCAGTACCAGCCGAGCTGGAACGTCCCGCCGACCCGGACCGTGCTCGGCGTCCTCGTCGACGGCGGCGAGCGCGTGCTCCAGCGGTTCCGGTGGGGCCTCGTGCCCGCGTGGGCGAAGGATCCGGCGATCGGCAACCGCACGTTCAACGCCCGCGCCGAGACGGTCGCCACGAAGCCGTCGTTCCGGGCAGCGTTCAAGTCGCGCCGGCTGATCGTCCCGGCCGACGGGTTCTACGAGTGGTCGAAGGCCGCAGGCGACGCGAGGCAGCCGTACCTGTTCGAGCGCGCGGACGGGCAGCCGCTCGCGTTCGCGGGGCTCTGGGAGCGGTGGCGCCCGGACGTGCCGGTGGACGTGCCCGGGGCCGAGATGCGCACGTGCGCGATCGTGACGACCGACGCGGGCGCCGACGTCGTCGAGCTTCACGAGCGCCAGCCCGTCGTGCTCGAGCGCCGCTCCTGGGACGTCTGGCTCGATCCAGACGTCCACGACCGGGACGAGCTCGAGGGGCTGCTCCACGCTTCTCCGGCCGGGACCCTGGTCCGTCACCGCGTCGGCCGCGCCGTCGGACGCGCCGGGCACGACGGACCGGAGCTCGCAGAGTCGCTCGACGAGGCCTGACGCGCGCGGGCCGCGCGCGGCCCGCGCGCGTTCGCCGTCGCGCCGGCCGGCCTGACGACCCGCGACCCGCGACCCGCGACCCGCGACCGCGCGGGCGGCGCGGACCGCTACGTTGCGGTCGGTTCGCGAGCGGCACCGCTCGCGCTGCGCACGTACGTCGCCGCTCGGAGCCCGTGTCCGGCCGGCACGACCGGGAGTGGGCCGTGGCCGGCACGAGGGATTGCGAGCGGCGAGCGCGGGGTGGACCACGGCCGTGGTGGGGCGCCGCAGGAAGCCACCGCGGCCTCGCCGCGGCGCCGATCCCGGTCGTTCTCGCCCTCGCGCTGGCGGTCGCCGGCGCGCTCGGCGTCGCCGGCGTCCTGCCACCAGCGGCGCGATCGGGCGCTGCGGAGCGTCGCGGGGTCCCGGTGGCGCGTGCGTCGAGGTCGTCGGCGACCCGCGCCGAGCGGGCGCGCGCCGCGGGCGCCGCGGCCCGCTGCCCGTGGCTCGCCCGCGGGATCGCCGCAGGGCTGTCGGCGCGGCACCTCGCCGAGGAGACGCTCGTCCGCATGACCCTGCCCGAGAAGGCCGGAGTCGTGGTCCTCCGGGCGAAAGGCGGGTACGAGAACGTCGACACCGCCGTCCCGAGGCTGTGCATCCCGGCGCTCACCTTGCAGGACGGCCCGAACGGCGTCGCGTACGGCGCGACGGGCGTGACCCAGCTGCCGAGCTCGCTCGGCATCGCCGCGAGCTTCGACCCGGGGATCGCGCTGGCCTACGGACGTGTCGAGGGGGCCGAGGCGCGCGGCAAGGGCATCGACGTAGTACAGGGTCCGAACCTGAACCTGATGCGGGTCCCGACGAGCGGCCGCGGCTTCGAGGGCTACGGCGAGGACCCGTACCTCGCTTCGGTCATGGGGGTCGCGGACATCCTCGGGATCCAGTCCGAGGGGGTGCTCGCTGACGCGAAGCACTTCACCGCGTACAACCAGGAGACCGCGCGGCTCGTGCTCCACGAGATCGTCGGCCGCCGACCCCTCGAGGAGCTCTACCTCGCGCCGTTCGAAGCGGCCGTGCGCGACGGCCACGTCGCGTCGATCATGTGCGCGTACGGGGCGATCGGCCACGTGAACGACTGCTCCGACCCCGCGCTCTACGCCGCGCTCCGCTCGTGGGGCTTCGACGGCTTCGTGCGCTCGGACCTCGCGTCGGTGTTCAATCCCGTGAGCGCGTTCCACGCCGGCCTCGACCTCGTGAAGCCGATGGCCGTGCCGACCCTCGTCGCGCTGGTCAGGCGCGGGCGCATCCCCGTGCGCGACCTCGACCGCGCCGTCCTCGCGACGCTCGTCGTGATGTTCCGCGGCGGACTCGTCGCCCATCCGCTGCCCGCGACGATCGGCCGCGTCGTCGCGACGCCCGCGCACGCGCGAGTCGCGCTCCGTGCCGCGGAGTCGTCGATGGTCCTGTTGAAGGACGCCGGTGGCGTGCTCCCCCTGTCCAGGCGACGGCCGCTCGCGGTGATCGGCGCGGACGCGTCCCTGCGACCGGTCACCGCCGGCACCGGGAGCGCCGCCGTCGTCGCCCCCTTCGTCGTCACGCCGCTCGCCGCCATCGAGCGCCTGGCCGGCGCCGCGCATGTGCGCTATGCGCAAGGCATGCCGGCGGCCCGCGTCCTCGCGCCGATCCCTGCGGCCGACTTCGTCTTCGGCCACCCGCTCCGGAGCTCCGTCCCTCCGGCGAGCTCGGAAGGGCCCGGGAAGGCGGACATCGGACTTCTCGGGAAGCCGGGAGTGACGCCCGAGATCGCGACCGCAGGCCGGCCGGGGCGGGGAGGCGAGTGGTCGTCGTGGCACGCGACGGTCTCGCCGGCACGCACGGGCCTGTACGAGATCTCGGTCGAGCAGAACGGCGACACGTGGGCGTACCTCGGCGGCCGGCCGCTGCTCTCGTTCCCCGGGCTCCACGGCCGCTCGTCGTGGTCGACCTCGGTGCACCTCGTCGCCGGCCACCGTTACCCGCTCGCCGTCCGGTGGTTCGCGATCGACGGGGCGCACAATCCTCGGATCGGCTGGCAGGACGTGACGCCGCTCATCCACGCGGCCGCCGTCGCGGCGCGCCGGTCGCGTGTGGCGGTCGTGTTCGTGAACGACTACAGCGGCGAGGGCGCCGACCGCCCGTCGCTCGCGCTCCCCGCCGACGAGGACGCGCTCGTCGCCGCCGTCGCCGCGGCGAACCCCCGGACGGTCGTCGTGCTGAACACGGGTGGCGCAGTGCTCATGCCCTGGCTCTCGAGGGTCGCCGGCGTGCTCGAGGCGTGGTACCCGGGCGAGCAGGACGGCATCGCGACCGCGGCGGTCCTCTACGGGCGGGTCGACCCCTCGGGCCGCCTTCCGGTCAGCTTCCCGGCGTCCGCACGCGAAACGGCGGTCGCGTCCGCGAGCTCGTTCCCGGGGATAGCGTCCGTCGTGCGCTATC
>DAHUXW010000109.1 GCA_027306925.1 Acidimicrobiaceae bacterium
CGTGACGGGCGCCGTGCTCCCCGTCGACGGCGGTCTCGGGATGGGACACTGACCTATGGACGGTGGCGCGCAGGGGCGAGCGCGAGCGTCGCGTGGCGTCTGGCGCGAGGAGGCGCGACGAGCTAGACAGCCCGCGGACGGGTGACAAGGAGGCAGGGATGCGGCAGGCTCGCCACCGAGCGAGGCAGTCCGCGGTGGCGAGCCCGGGCGCGGCGACGAGCCCTGCGCACTGACGAGACCGACACATCACAGCGCCGAGACGGAACGGTCCCGGCGCACAAGAGCAAGGAGACGAGCACGTGGCAGACGACGCGACGTTCGAGAAGTTCAAGGCCTGCGCGGTCGAGGTGCTGCAGGTCCCGGCGGACAAGATCGTCCCCGAGGCTCGCTTCGGCGACGACCTCGACGCGGACAGCCTCGACCTCGTCGAGTTCGTGATGGCGCTCGAGGAGTCCTTCGACATCACCGTCGAGGAGTCCGAGCTCGAGGGCGTCGAGACCGTCGGCCAGGCCTACGAGCTCGTGACCACGAAGCTCTGATGCGCGAGCGCGCCGCGAGACGACGGGTCGTCGTCACCGGACTCGGCGTCGCCTCGTGCTGCGGCATCGGCAAGGACGCGTTCTTCGAGGGTCTCTGCTCGCCGGCGCCGCAGGGCGAGCGGCGCGTGCCCGACTTCGACCCCTCGCGCTACTTCGAGCCGAAGGAGGCGCGCCGGACCGACCGGTTCGCGCAGCTGTCGGTCGCGGCCGCGTCGATGGCGCTCGACGACGCAGGCGACGCGGTCACCGACCCCGACCGAACGGGCGTGATCTTCGGCACAGGCGTCGGCGGCCTCGAGACGCTCCAGGAGCAGATAACCGTGCTCGTCGAACGCGGCGCCCGACGCGTGTCGCCGTTCCTCGTCCCCATGATCATGGGCAACGCGGGGGCGGCGGCGATCTCGATGCGCTTCGGCCTTCGCGGCCCGTGCGAGACGATCGTCACGGCGTGCGCGGCCGGCACGCACTCGATCGGCAACGCGTACCGGCTCATCGCGTACGGGCGGTGCGACACGGTCGTGAGCGGCGGGGCGGAGGCGGCGATGGAGCCCGTCGGCGACCGTCCCGCGGTCGGGATCGTCGCGTTCGGGAACATGACCGCGCTGTCGACGTCGGGGGTCTCGCGGCCCTTCGACGTGCGCCGTGACGGCTTCGTCATCGCGGAGGGCGGCGCGGCCGTCGTGCTCGAGGAGCTCGGGCACGCGCTCGAGCGCGGCGCGCACATCTACGCGGAGGTCCTCGGCGCCGCGTCGACCGCCGACGCGCACCACATCACCGCGCCCGCGCCCGAGGGTGCCGGCGCGCGCTCGTGCATGGAGATCGCGCTCGAGGACGCCAGCGTCGAGCCCGGCGACATCACCCACATCAACGGCCACGGCACCTCGACGCCGCTCAACGACCTCGCCGAGGCCCAGGCGATCGAGAAGGTCTTCGGCGCCCCGGCCCCACCGGTCACCTCGATCAAGGGCGTGACGGGCCACGCGCTCGCCGCGGCCGGGGCGATCGAGGCCGTCGCGGTCGCGCTCACCATCGAGCGGGGCGTGATCCCGCCGACCGCGGGGCTCGAGCAGCAGGACCCCGACATCCGCCTCGACATCGTCACGGGCGCGCCACGGCCGTTCACGCCGGGGCCGGTCCTCTCGAACAGCTTCGGATTCGGCGGCCACAACGGCTGCCTCGTCCTCGCGCCCGTCCGGGCCTGAGCCGGCACCCCCCTAAGGTCTCCTCGCATCAGCGACGCATCCGAGACCGGGACCCGGGAGTCCGACGAGCGCGAGGGGTTGCCTGCCGACCTCGCGATCGGGGCCTTCAGCGACCACCCGCCGTGGCTGCTCGACCTCGACGACCTTCCGTGGCGCGCGGGGCTCGACCTCGTCCGCGCGACGACGCGCGACGAGGTCCCAGCGCTCACGCGCCGCCGGCGCGTCCCGCCGTGGCGCCGGATCGTGCGCGTCGCGTGGGTCCTCGGGCGCGCGCTCGGCGCGTGGTACCTGCTCGACCGCCGCGGCGATCGGTCCCGCTCGCGAAGCGGCCTCGCGCACCGGCTGCGCGTCGCGTTCGCCGTGCTCGGCCCGACCTACATCAAGCTCGGTCAGATCGTGTCGTCGGGCGAGGGGATCTTCCCCCCGGAGCTCGTCGGCGAGTTCAAACAGCTGCGCGACCGCGTCCCGCCCGAGCCGTTCGAGGTCGTGCGCGAGATCGTGGAGTCCGACCTCGGACGGCCGCTCGACGAGGTCTTCTCGCAGTTCTCGACCGAGCCGGTCGCGGCGGCCTCGATCGCCCAGGTCCACGACGCGGTGCTGCGCTCCGGGGAGCGGGTCGTCGTGAAGGTGCAACGCCCCGACGTCGCCGCCCTCGTCCGCAACGACCTCGCGGTCATGAGCTACCTCGCACCGTTCCTCGTCGGACGCATCCCGATCGCAGTCCTCGCGAACCCCCCCGCGCTCATCGAGCTCTTCGCCGAGACGATCGTCGAGGAGCTCGACTTCCGCCTCGAGGCCGAGAACATGCTCGACATCGCGGGCGTGCTCGCAGCGAGCGACCAGCGCGCGATCATCGTCCCCCGGCCGCACGCACGCCTCGTCACGCCCCGCGTGCTCGTGATGGAGCAGCTCGCGGGATTTGCCTGGGACGACGTCGACGGGATGAAGGCCGCCGGGATCAAGACCGAGGAGGTGCTGCGCGCCGGCGTCGTGTCCTTCCTCGAGGGAGCGATGCTCTACGGGGTCTTCCACGGCGACCTCCACGGCGGGAACCTCTTCGTCCAGGCCGACGGGCGCGTCGCGCTGCTCGACTTCGGGATCACCGGTCGCCTCACCGAGCCCCGGCGCGTCGCGTTCCTCCGGCTCGTCATGGGCGGCACGCTGAACGACGTGCGGGCCCAGGTCCAGGCGCTGCGCGACCTCGGAGCGCTCGCGCCGGACGCGGACATCGAGCAGGTCGTCGCCGCGCTCGGGCTCGACGAGCCACCTCAGGACGTCGTCGAGATGAGTGCCGAGGAGCTCACCGCGCAGCTGCGCGACCTCACGAAGCAGCTCCTCGCCTACGGTGCGCGCATGCCGAAGGAGCTCATGTTGTTCGTGAAGGACATCGTGTTCCTCGACGGTGCGGTGGCGACCTTCGCGCCCGACGTGGACCTGCTCGGCGAGGTCGCGGGGATCGCCGCGTACTTCGCGACGCGCCACGGCGGCCGGATCGCGTCAGAGATCGGCATCGACCCGCGCGCGCAGGAGCTCGACCTCGACTCCGTGCGCTCGTCGCTCGGAGTCGCGCCGGACACCGAGCGACTCTCGTACCGCGAGATCCAGTCGCGCCGTGCGGAGCTGCGTGCGAAGTTCGAGCGGCAACGCGCGTCGGGCCGCGCACAACCGTGACGGGACCGAGGCGCGCGCAGCTGCGAGGATGTCGGCCATGAGCAGGCGACCGAGAGGCCGCGTGTACCTCGCCGTGACGGCCGTCGCCGCGGCGGTCGCGTCCCTCGCCGCGCCCGCGGTCGTCGCCGCACCTGCGGCAGCCGCGGTCGTCGCAGCACCCGTCGGCGCCAGAGGCGTCGCAGCACCCGTGCGCGCCAGAGGCGTCGCGCCGGCACCCTCGCACGCAGTGCTGAGGGCCGGGACCGAACGCGTGCTGCTCGCGCTCGGGGACTCGCTCGCGGCGGGCTACCAGCCGACGTACGGCACGCGCGCCCCGCCGCTCGACCCCGCGACCGGCTACCCGGACACGGGCTACCCCGGCGGCTACGCGGCGGACATCGCGTCTGCTCGTCACCTCACGCTCGTCGACCTCGCGTGCCCGGGCGAGACGACCGTGTCGATGACGACGGTGCCGGCGCGCGCCGCGTGCGCGACGACCTACCGCGGCGAACTCGGCGCGACGTCGCAGCTCCGCGCCGCGACCTCCTACCTCGCCCGCCACAAGGGCACCGTCGCGCTCGTCACGCTCGACCTCGGGGCGAACGACGTCGACGGGTGCGTGTCCGCGAGCGGCATCTCGAGCTCCTGTCTCGCGACCCGCGAGGCGCGGGTCGTCGCGCGCCTCCCGGCGATCGTCGCGGCGATCCGGGCCGCGCTGTCGGCCGACGACCCCGGTGCCCAGCTCGTCGCGATGAACTACTACGACCCGTTCCTCGGGGTCGCGTACTCGCCGGGCGGCCTCGTCGGCACCGTCGGCGCGACGCTGTCGCTCGCCGCGACGACCGCGTTCGACCGCCGACTCGGCGCGCTCTTCGCGCACGCGCGCGTGCCCGTCGCAAACGTGGCGGCGGCGTTCCACACCTACGCCGCGCTCCCCCTCCTCGTCTACTCGGGCCACCGCCTGCCCGCGGACGTGGTCTACGTATGCCGCTGGACCTGGATGTGCCCGGCCTCGGGGAGCTCGTCGCACGCGGACATCCACGCGACGACCGCCGGCTACCGGGTGATCGCCGCCGCGTTCGAGCGCGTCCTCGGCCCCGCGTAGTGGCGCAGCCCCGCGCTATCGTCGCCCGCGTCGGAGGCCGACCGCCTCCCTGCGGAGCGCCCCGGGCCGAGGCCCGCGGCACGGACCGGCGCGACGCCGGAGGGCAGGAGCGGCCCGATGCCCGAGGTTCCCTACGACGGCTCCACCGGCACGAGTGCGCGGACGGTCGACGTCCTGCTCCAGGAGCTCCCGGAGCTCGCGCCGGTCGTCGCCGAAATCGAGGACGAGCTCGGCCACCGTCCCGGCGCGGACCTCGTGACCGCCGAGCTCGCGGACATCACCGCGCGGTTGCTCGCGCGCGATCGGGACGAGCGGACCGAGATGCTGCTCGAGAGCGTCTTCGCGGCCATCGAGTCCGTCGCGCGCACGCGTGGAGCGGACACGGCCGAAGCCGTCGCGTTCGGGTTCCTCGCGAACCTCGCCCCCGCCGCGCTCGCGGCCGCCGCGCCCTACCTGCACCCGGCCACCGAGCAGCTCCTCGACGCGTTCCTCGCGGGCGAGATCGAGCCGGGATGACGTGCGGCCCGCTCAGCCCCGGAGCACCGCGCCGAGCTCACGCGTCGCCTCGTCGATGCAGCGCGTGCGCAGCTCGGACACCTCCGCGTCGGTGAGCGTGCGGTCCGCCGCTCGAAAGCGCAGGCGGCTGGCGATGCTCCGAGAGCCCGGCTCGACGCCTGGACCGCGGTAGACGTCCACGACACGGATCGACTCGCAGAGCTCGCCCGCGGCGGTGGCGAGCACGCGCTCGAGCGCGTCGGCCGGGATCTCGTCGCCCACGACGAACGCGAGGTCGATGTCGTTCGAGGGATAGCGGCTCACCACACGGGCCCTGCGGTCGCGCCGGGCGACCGTGTCGAGGGTGCCGAGATCGAGCACCATCCAGCCGACGCGCCGGTCGGGCGCGAGGCCGAACGCCTCGAGGACCTCCGGGTCGACCTCGCCGATCGCGCCGAGCGTCGGGCCGGAGCGGCCGCCGACGACGAGGCGCGCCCGGCGCGTCGGGTGCAGCCCGACGAGCAAGGCCGCCTCGGCGTGCGGCGCGTCGCCGAGATCGTCGCCGCCGTCGCCGACAGCGCCCGACGGCAGGCGTTGCACGACCGACACCGCGTCCGGCGCGAGCAGCAGACCGTCCGCGAGCGCGCGCCATGCGTGCACCGCGACGGTCGCGTCGTCCCCGTCGGCCCCGAGCAGCAGCCCGAGGTGCTCGCGCTCGGTCGGGAGCGCGGCCGCGTCTGGGCTCGCGAGGAACACGTGACCGACCTCGAACAGCCGGACCGAGGGATTGCGGTGCGAGGCGTTGCGGCGCAACGATTCGAGCAGTCCGGGGAGCAGCTGGGCGCGCAGCACGGACTCCTCGCTCACCATCGGGTTCGCGAGCGTCACCACCGGTGCGCCCGAGCCCGCGCGGCGCAGCGCTGCGGGATCGACGATCGAGCTCGTCCACGCCTCGTGCGCACCGAGACCCGTGAGGAGCCGCCGGACGCGGCGGCGCACGATGCCGGCGGCGCCGATGCCGCCGACGTACGGCGACCGACGGCCGGTCGCGGGGATGCGCTCGTAGCCGTAGTGCCTGGCGACCTCCTCGATCACGTCCACCTCGCGCGCGACGTCCGGCCGGAACGTCGGCACCGTGACCGATACCGTCCCCGGTGTCCCGGTCGGCTCGACCTCGAAGCCGATCGGCTCGAGGAGGCCCGCGACCGCCGGCGCGTCCAGGTCGATCCCGAGGAGCGCGTTCGAGCGCTCGACGCGGAGCGCGACGGTGCGGATCTCGACCGGGCGCGGATGCTCGTCGAGGTCGCGGGGCGCGACGACCGGTCCCGGCACGCCCGCGGCCGCGCATGCGGACGCGAGCAGCTCGCAGATCCGGTCCGCCGCGCGGCCCAGACCGGCGGGATCGACCCCGCGCTCGAAGCGCGCCGAGGCCTCGCTCCGCAGTCCGTGCCGCTTCGCGGCTCGAGCCACGACGAGCGGCGCGAACTGAGCGGCTTCGAGCAGCACGCGCGTCGTCGATTCGCTGATCTCGCTCGTGGCGCCGCCCATGACCCCCGCGAGTCCGACGGGGACGTCCCGGGCGTCGCAGATCACGAGGTCCTCGACCTCGACGGTGCGCCCGAGCGCGTCCCGGTGGAGCCCGAGGACACGCTCGGTGCCGTCCAGCGTGACGAGTCGCTCGCCGGGACGCGCGAAGCGCACCGCGATCCCGCCGCCGCCGAGCCGGTCGAGGTCGTAGGGGTGGGTCGGCTGGCCGAGCTCGAGCATCACGTAGTTCGACGCGTCGACGACCGAGTTGATCGGCCGCATCCCTGCGAGCACGAGCCGCCGCGCGACCTCGGGCGGGGACGGGACGAGCAAGACATCGGTGAGCACGCGCGCGAGAAGGTGTGGGCACGCGGCGGGCTCGTGGACGGCGACCGAGCCGAGCTCCGCGGCCGGGGCGCCCGACGTCGCGGCCGGCGCGACCGCGACCGCGAACGGGAGCGAAAGGCGAGCGGCGAGGTCGCGGGCCACCCCGAGGATCGAGAGGCAGTCCGGGCGGTTCGGCTCGATCGCGAGATCGAAAACCGCGTCGGGCACGATGCAGAGGTAGGTCGCGAGCGGCGCGCCGAGCTCGATCCCGCCGGGCAGCGGCGCGTCGGGCGCCCCGGTCGACGCGATGACGAGGAGACCCGACGCGTCGTCGCCGAGGCCGAGCTCGCGGCCCGAGCAGAGCATGCCGTCCGACACGATCCCGCGCATCTTGCGCCGCGCGATGACCACCCCGCCGGGCAGCTCTGCGCCGACGGTCGCGAGGGGCACGACGTCGCCGACCGAGAAGTTGGACGCACCGCAGACGATCTCCTGCGGACCGGCACCGGCGTCGACGACGACCTGGCGGATCCGGTCCGCGCCCTTGATGGCCCGTATCTCGGCGACGCGCGCGAGCACCACCCCGTCGAGCCCGTCGCCGACGTGCTCGACACCCTCGACGACGAGCCCGAGCGAGTCGAGGACGCGCCCGAGCTCGCGCACGCCGGCGCGGTCGGCCGCGTCGGTCGCGAGCGGGGTGAACTCTCTCAGCCAGGACAGTGGGACGCGCACAGCACTCCTTCATCGCTCGGCGCACGCCTCGTGCAGCCGACGCCGTCGACCGTCAGAACTGCGTGAGGAACCGGACGTCGTTCTCGATGAGGCTCCGGATGTCCTCGATCTCGTGGCGCATCATCGCGAGCCGGTCGATCCCGAAGCCGAACGCGAACCCAGTCCACTGCTCGGCGTCGACTCCCGTCGCCTCGAGCACCGCCGGGTGGATCATCCCGCAGCCCCCGAGCTCGATCCATCCGGTCTGCCCGCACGTGCGGCAGCCTTCGCCGCGGCAGATCGTGCAGGTGATCTCGAACTCCGCGGACGGCTCGGTGAAGGGGAAGTACGCCGGCCGCAGCCTCGAGCCGATGCCGCTCCCGAAGATCGCCGCGACGAACGTGCCGATCGTGCCCGCGAGGTCGCCGAAGGTAACTCCCCGGTCGACCACGATCCCCTCGATCTGGTGGAAGACGGGGAGGTGCCGGGCGTCGGAGGTGTCCCGCCGGTAGACGCGTCCCGGGGCCACGGCGTACAAGGGGAGCACGCCGCGCTCGAGCAGGCGGATCTGGACCGGGGATGTCTGGGTCCTGAGCAGGTGCGATTCGTGGTCGCCCGTCGCGAGGTAGAAGCTGTCCTGGTTCGAGCGGGCCGCATGGTCACGGGGCATGTTGAGCGCGGTGAAGTTGTACCACTCGGTCTCGGCCTCCGGGCCGTCCGCGATCTCGTAGCCCATGCCGGCGAACACGTCCTCGAGCTCCTCGCGCACCTGCGTGACGAGGTGGAGATGGCCGGGGAGGCGGCGTTCGAGCACCTCGGACAGGTCGAGCCGGTCGAGCGCGACACGCTCGCGCCGCTCGGCCGCCGCGAGGTCGGCACGCCGGCGCTCGACGAACGCGTCGATCTCGCGGACCACCGCGTTGAGGGCGAGCCCCACCTCGCGGCGCTCGTCGGGGGCGAGCGCCGCGAGCTCGCGCTTCCAGGACGCGAGCGGCGAGCGCTTGCCCGTGAGCCCGGGCAGCGACTCCTCGAGCTCGAGCAGGCTCGCGACGCCCGCGACGGCCCCTGCCGCGTCACGCCCGTAGATCGCGATCCGCTCGATGAGCGTGGTGCTCTCGCCCGACACGCCGCTCATCGTACGGTCTGTGCCACGCCCGGCTCGCCGCCTCCCGGCGCCGCGTCGAGGCGCCTGCGGCGGGCGAGCTCGAAGCAGAGGACCGTCGCGGCCATCGCGACGTTCAGCGACTCGGCACGACCGAGCATCGGGATGGTCAGCCGCACGTCGAGCGCGCCCGAGATCGTGTCCCCGAGCCCGTGCGCCTCGTTCCCGAGCACGAGCGCGACCCGGTCGCCGAGCGGCGAGCGCGCGTAGTCCTCGCCCCCGTGCGCGACCGTCGCGACCCGCGTGAAGCCCGCCTCGCCGATCGCGCGGAGCGCGTCGGCGGCCACGACGTCGACGACGAGCGGCACGTGGAACAGTGACCCCGCGGAGGCCCGCACCGACTTCGGGTTGTACGCGTCCGCACTCGTGTCGCAGCAGACGACGCCGCTCGTGCCCGCCGCGTCCGCGACCCGCACGATCGCCCCGAGGTTGCCCGGATCGCGCACGTCGACGCACACGACGAGCGGCGCGCCCGCGACGGCCGACGCCACGACCGCCGCAAGGGGGCGGTCGACGGTCGCGACGACGCCGAGCACTGGCTGCGGTGTGACCGCGTCGGCGACGCGCTCGAGCACGCCGCGCTGGAGCGCGAACACCCGCACGCCCGCGGCGCGGGCGCGCTCGAGAACCTCGCGCGCTCCCGGAGCCGACGGCGCGTCGGGGCTGTGGTACACGGCTTCGACCGGGGCTCCCGCGTCGAGCGCGGCCGTCAGGACCTTCACGCCCTCTGCGACGAACGCACCTTCCGACCGCCGCGTCGTGCGCTGCCGCAGCAGCCGCCGGAGGCGCTGCACCCGCTGGTGCCGCGGCCCGAGCGCCGGCTCGGTCAGGAGGCGGCCCCCGCGGTCGCCTCGTCGGCCTCGGCGGACTCCTCGACACCGTCCGCCTCGTCCTCGGCCGCTGCGATCGCGGCGGCGTCGGGGACCTCTCCTGCGAGCGCCTCGCGCGCGACGTCGACGATCTTCGCGAACGCCTGAGGATCGCGCACCGCGAGGTCGGCGAGGATCTTGCGGTCGACCGTCACGCCGGCACGGTGCAGCCCCGCGATCAGCCGCGAGTAGCTCATGCCCTCGATGCGTGCCGCCGCGTTGATCCGCTGGATCCACAGCTTGCGGAAGTCGCCCTTGCGCGCGCGCCGGTCGCGGTACGCGTACTGGAGCGAGTGCATGACCTGCTCGTTCGCGGAGCGGAACGAGCGGGACTTGTTCCCGTAGTAGCCCTTTGCCCGCTCGAGTACCGCGCGGTGCTTCTTCCTTCCATGGACGGCGCGCTTGACCCTGGCCATGGTGCTCCTTTCGACGAGTTCTCCGGTGGGCCGCTCCGGGCTGACCGGGCGGCGCGAGCTTCGGTGCGGGCAGCCGGGGGCGCCCGCTGCGGTCCCGCGTCCGGCCGTGCCGGGATCGGGACCGGCGATCCTCAGATGCCGAGCAGCCGCCTCACCTGGCGACGGTCACCGCTCGACACCTCGACGGAGCGCCCGAGACGGCGGGTCCGGACGGAGGACTTCTTCTCGAGAAGGTGCCCGCGATTCGCCTGGCGGCGCAAGATCTTGCCGCTACCCGTCACCTTGAAACGGGCGGCCGCGCCACGGTCGGTCTTCATCTTCGGCATCGTCTTCTCAGCTCTCTTCCCTGCTCGAACCCTCGTCGCCCGCCGCGGGAGCCCCTGCGGCATCGCCTGCTGCAGCGCCCGCCGGCGCTCCTCCACCGCTCGCGAGCAGCGGCGCCTGCGCCGCCGCTCCGTCACCGCTCGCGCCCGCCGGCGCTCCGTCACCGCCTGCGGGTCCACCGCGTGCCGCCTGCGACTGGCGGGCCCGCTTGTCCGGCGCGAGGACCATGACCATGTTCCGACCGTCGAGGCGGGCCTCGGACTCGACCTTCGCGGTCCCGTCCACCTGCTCCGCGATCCGGTCGAGGATGCGCTTGCCCAGCTCGGGGTGGAACACCTCGCGCCCGCGGAACATGATCGTGACCTTCACCTTGTGGCCCTCACCGAGGAATCGGGCGACCTGCCGGGTCTTGGTGTCGAAGTCCCCCTGACCGATCTTCGGCCGGTACTTCATCTCCTTGATCCCGACGTTGCTCGCCTTTCGGCGCGACTCCTTCGCCCGCTGGGCCTCGTCGAACTTGAACTTCCCGTAGTCCATGATCCGGCAGACGGGAGGCGACGCGAGCGGCGCCACCTCGACGAGGTCGAGGTCCATCTGCCGTGCGATCGACAGCGCCTCGGGGAGCAGCTTGATCCCGAGCTGGTTGCCGTCGGGGTCGACGAGACGGACCTCACGAGCCCGGATACGGTCGTTCATGCGGGGCTCGTTGATGGTGGGGGCGGTGGAGATCTGGCATCACTCCTCTCGGTGGGGCCGCGCACGCAGCTTCAGCCGCAATGCACGGGAACGCGACGCCTCGCGGCTCGACCACCGAGTACCCGGTGCACGCTCCTCCGGCGTCGGCCGGTTGCCTCGAAGGCACGGACTGCGGTGACCGGGTGGGAGTCGCACGCTGTCGCGGCCCCGCTTTCCCCTATGAATTTTCCCCTACGATAGCACCCGTGAGCAGCCTCTGGACACCCGACGGCGAGCACCGCGTCGCGCGTGGGCCCGAGGGCCCGCCCGCCGGCCCCGCGCCGTCACCGGCCTCCCCCGCAGGCGGCCCCTCGTCCCACCGTCCGACCGCCGGGCAGGACGACGAGGCGATCGACCGGGCCGAGCTCGAGGAGCTCGAGCGCCAGCTCGCCGAGGCACCTGCGCAGGACGTCGTCGCCGACCACTGCTACGGCCTGTTCCAGCTCGCCGCTCTCCACCTCGCCCAGCGCCCGCCCCGCCTCGACGACGCGCGCCTCGCGATCGACGCGTTCGCATCGGTCGTCGAGGGGCTCGGCGACCGGCTCGGACCGTCGATCGAGACGCTCCGGGACGGGCTCGCGCAGATCAGGCTCGCGTTCGTGCAGATCTCCACCGGCGAGCGGGCCCCCGCGGGCGGAGCGGGCGCCGAGCCGGCCTGAGCACGATCGCCCCGGCCGGGACCGGCGCGAGTACCGGAGCCTCGGTGCCTCGCCACGCTCGGACTCGGCGAACGCCCTGAGCCCGTCGAGCAGCGCGCAAGCGTGCGCCTCGCCGAGCGCAGCGACGAACCGGGATTCGGGCGCCAGCCGTCCGCTCCTCGCGACCCCGGCCGCGCGGGCGCCGGCAGGCGTCGAGGTGAGCGTGACGCGACGGCGGTCCGCGTCGTCGGCCGTGCGCGCCACGAGGCTGCGCGCGACCATCGAGTCGACGGTCTTGCCGATCGCCTGCTCGCTCACGTCGAGCCGCGACGCGAGCTCCTCGATCGTGTCCGCGCCCATCGCGAGCAGGGCGAGGAAGAGCACGTCGCCAGGTCGGAGCTCGACGAAGCCGGCCGCCACGAGCTCCTGGCGGACGGCCACGTCGACCGCCCGCCCCGCCTCTCGCGTTCGACGGGACCGAGGACCCGATCGACCCGTACGGCGGCACCGGCGGGCAGCGCTACTGGACCTCGGGCGTCGTCGCGTCCGCCGCGGCGTGGGCTCGGCACGACGGATGCCGCACGCGCAACGTCAGCCGTCCCGAGCCGGACGCGACGCTCACGCGTTATGGCTCCTGCCGTGCGTCGAGCTCGGTCTCGCTCTACACGCTCACGGGCGCGGGTCACACCTGACCCGGCGGGCCGAAGCTGTCGCGCGTGCTCCGCAACCACCTCGGGCGCACCGCGCGCGACGTCGACGCGGACGCGCTCATCTGGGCGTTCTTCGACCGCCACCGCCTGGGAGGCGGCGCCTAGCCCTCGAGGAACGGCTCGA
>DAHUXW010000110.1 GCA_027306925.1 Acidimicrobiaceae bacterium
CGCCGGCGGCGGGCGGCTCGAGCGACGATGGGCGCCGGCTCGCGAGGAGCGCGCGCACGCCGATGACGACGAGATAGGTCCCGCCGACCGCACGCAGCGCGAGCGAGGCAGCGTGGCTCGCGGCGAGCACGGCCGAGAGCCCGAGCGCCGCGGCGCACACCCAGATCGAGAGGCCGGTGAGCACGCCGGCGGCTGTGCGCGCCGCGTGGCGGCGCCCGCCGGCGAGCAGGGCCCGGAGCAGGACGAAGGTGTCCGGGCCGGGGAACACGACGATGACCGCCGAGGCGACGAGGAACGTCGCGAGCGCACCGAGCATCAGCGCTCGAGACGTTGCCGGGTCACCGCGCGCCCGATCCCTCGCCCCGGACGTGGTGGTCGAGCGCGACGAGCTGCTCGCGGGCGCGCGCGACGCGCGACCGGATCGTCCCGAGCGGGCACTGGCAGATCTCCGCGGCCTCGGCGTAGGAGAAGCCGAGCACCTGGGTGAGCACGATCGCGGACCGCCGGTCGGCGTCGAGGTGGCCGAGGAGCTCGTCGATCTCGCTCGACGCGGTGGGGTCCGCGGCAGGGGCTGGACGCGGGGCGCTTGCCGCGAGCTCCTGCCACCGCCGCCGACGCCGGCCCACGCGCTCGGCCGAGCGGCGGGCGAGCACGAAGAGCCACGTGCGCGCCGAGCACTCCGCGCGCCACGCGGGCAGGGCCCGCCAGGCCGCGAGGTAGGTCTCCTGGGTCGCGTCGTCCGCGCCGTCCGGGCCGACGAGGCGCGCGCAGAACCGCCAGATGGTCGGCTGGGTCTCGGCGACGAACCGGGCGAGCGCCGACGCGCTGCCGTCGCGCGCCTCGAGAAGGAGCCCGGTCAGCTGGTCCACGTGCCGAACGTAGCCTCGCCCGGGCCAGCGTGGCGAGGATGCGCGCGCGACGGCCGTCCGACGCTCGCCGCGCAGCTCCGGCGCGCCGTCGTCGACGGGTCGGGGTCCGCGGGAACTTCGGCCCCGCACGCGCGCACTACCTGTACGACTCGGCGTGTGGGCGCCGGCGATCGCTGCCCGGTCCGCGGCGCTCGCGCCCGACCGGACGACGAGGGGGGAGCGGCACATGGCAGGGATGGGGACCACGATCGGGACGAACAACCCGACGATCGTCGCGGCCTTCCACGCGGCGCTGCTGCACCAGGGCGTCGTCGTCCTCGCGATCCTCGCGCTCCTCGCGATCGCCTGGAACGTGCTGCGCGCGTCCCAGCTGCGGAGGGCGTCGCTGCTCGAGCCGGCCGCCGCGTCGGCAGCGGCGTCCGCGCCGGTCGCGGTCGAGCCTCCCGGGCGCAGGCTGCTGCGGATCTCGTTCGCGTCGCTGTGGATCCTCGACGGCCTGCTCCAGGGGCAGAGCGCGATGCCGCTCGGCCTGACGTCCCAGGTCGTCCAGCCTGCCGCGGCAACCTCGCCGCTTTGGCTGCAGCATCTTGTGAGCTCGGGCGTCACGATCTGGGACAACCACCCGATCGAGGCCGCGGCGTCCGCGGTCTGGATCCAGATCGGCCTCGGGCTGTGGCTGCTCGTCGCGCCGCGCGGGGGCTGGTCGAGGCTCGGTGGTCTCGCGAGCGCCGGGTGGGGCCTGGTCGTGTGGGTGTTCGGCGAGGCCTTCGGCGGCATCTTCGCCCCGGGGGCGACCTGGATGTTCGGCGCGCCGGGAGCGGTAGTGCTCT
The DNA here is from genome assembly GCA_027306925.1 of Acidimicrobiaceae bacterium. Taxonomy (GTDB): domain Bacteria; phylum Actinomycetota; class Acidimicrobiia; order Acidimicrobiales; family Bog-793; genus JAJZBW01. The sequence continues at coordinate 1,700 of DAHUXW010000110.1, forward strand.
ACGTGGTCGCCGGCCTGCTCGTCGCGCTCCCGGAGCCGGCGTGGCGGGCGCGGCGCCTCGGCCGGCTCGTGCTCGCGGGGATGGGCGCGTACTTCGTCGGCATGGCCGTGCTCCAGGCGTGGCCCGGGCGCGGCTTCTGGCACGGCCGGGTCGGCCACGCGCACGCGCTCGGGGCGCTCGCGGACATGTCGGGCACGATGGCGCAGACTTCCCAGCCCCACGTGCTCTCCTCGCTCCTGCGCTCGTTCTCGTCGTTCGACGCGGCGCACGGTTGGGGAGTGAACCTGTTCGTGGTCGTCGCGCTCGCCGCGATCGGCCTCGGGCTCGCGAGCTGGCGCGCGGCGCTGGCCCGCTTCGCCGTGACCGCCGGCGCGGTGCTTTGTCTCGCGGACTGGGTGCTCGTCCAGGACCTCGGCTTCCTCGGGGGCGTGGGCACCGACCCGAACAGCATGATCCCGATCGTGCTCGTCCTCGCGTCCGGCTACGTCGCGACGACGCGGGTGCCGGTGACCGCCGATGAGCCCGGCGTCCTCGTCGTGCTCCCGGTGAGCGCGCGGTCGCTGCGCGATCGGGTTCGGGCGAACCCCGCGTACGCGTTCCGGTCGCTCGCCTCGCTCGGGGCGGTCGCGATCGCGCTCCTCGGCGCCGCGCCGATGGCGGCGGCGTCGGTGAACCACGTCGCGGACCCGATCATCTCGGAGGCGATCGACGGCACGCCGAACGCGGTCGACTTCCCCGCGCCGTCGTTCACGCTCACGGACCAGAACGGCAAGGCGGTCAGCCTTTCGGACCTCCGTGGCAAGGTCGTGGCGATGACCTTCCTCGACCCGGTGTGCACGAGCGACTGTCCGATCATCGCCCAGGAGTTCAAGCAGGCCGACGCGATGCTCGGGTCGGCCGCGACCAAGGTCGAGCTCGTCGCCGTCGTCGCGAACCCCATCTACCGCTCGACGGCCGTGACCCGCGCGTTCGACCGGGCCGAGGGCCTCACGCACCTGGCGAACTGGCTGTTCCTGACCGGATCGCTGCCCGAGCTGCGGCGCGCCTGGAGCGAGTACTCGATCCAGCTCGCGGTCGGGCCCGGGGGGTCGATGGTCGCCCACAGCGACCTCGCGTACGTGATCGACGCGACCGGCCACACGCGCGACGCGCTGAGCACCAACCCCGGCGCCGCGACCTCGTCGATGCGCTCGTCGTTCTCCGTAGTGCTCACGTCGGTGATCCGCAAGGCGATGGCCCGATGAGCCGGGTGTCGGGCCCGCGCCCGGACCGACGGGCCGGTGCGTGGCCTGAGGGGCGCGGCCGGGCGCCCCGGCGCGCCCCTCAGGCCACGTGCGCCGCGCTCGCGGGCGTGCTGGTCGCCGTCATCGCGGGCTCGGTCGCTCCTGCCTACGGCACCGGCGCGCGACCGTTCCTTCCCCGGATCCCGCTCGACGCGACGCTCACGACGCCCACCGGGACGTGGGCGGATCTCGCGATGGGCCGGCTGGCAGAGCGGTTGAACACGTTCTGGGAGCTGTTCGACATTCCGTCGGGTGCGTCGCGCTGGTCGCTCGTCACGCCCCCCGGCGTCGCCGACAACGGCGGTCTCGTGAGCGCCACCGCCCCGCACGCCGGCTTGCTCACCGGCTTCGAGGCGAGCGTCGACCTCGGGTTCTCACCCCTCGCCGAGACGACGGACGCGGGGCGCAGCTGGTCGCCGGGCCTGCTCCCGAGCGAGCTCGCCCGGGTGCCGGACGCGCTCGCGGTCTCCGCCGGCCACCGGGTGCTCGCGCTGCTCAGCACCGGCTCCGGACGCGTGCTCGACGCGAGCAGCGGCGACCTGTCGCGGTGGCACCGGGTGGCGACCGAGCGGGCGGTCGCGTCGAGCGCAGCCGGCAGGGCGTGCGGCCTGCTCCGGCTCACCGCGGTGGCGACGAGCGCGTCCGGCGGCGACGCCCTCGGCGCGGCGTGCGGCGCTCCGGGCCGCGTCGGCGTGCTCGTGGGGTCCGCGACCGGCTGGAGCCTCGCGGCGCCGCGACTTCGTGGCTCGCTGTCCGGCGCGGCGACCGAGATCGTCCGGCTGACCGCGTCGAGCGGGACGCTCGCCGCGCTCGCCGCGGCCGTCTCGGCCGGGCGGACGTGGCTCGTCGGTGCCTGGCCGGGGAGCTCCGCAGGGTCCTGGGGCGTCTCGCCGGAGCTCGAGCTCGCGCCGGGCTCCGAGCTCACCTCGACCGCGGCGCTCGCCGGCGGCGGCTTCGCGGTGACGGTCGCCCGCGGCGCGCGCGTCGGCGTCGAGGTGCTCGCGGGCGCGCACGCGCGCTGGTCGCGGCTTCCCGAGGCGCCGGCCGGGACGGTCGCGATCGCCTCCACGCCGGGGGGCCGGTACGACGCGCTGACGGTCGACGGCTCGAAGTTCGCGGACTACGTTCTCGCGAGGGGTGCGAGCTCGTGGCGGCGCGCGCAGCGGATCACCGCGCCGATCCAGTACGGGTCGAGCGGATGACGACCGAGTGCGTGGCGGCGGGGCGGTGTCGCGACGGGCGGGCCCCGAGCGCGCAGACGCGCCGAGATGCCAGGGGAGCGCGATTGGAGCGCCGGGTGTGTGAGGGAGGCGGTCGTCCGTGAGCTACGCGCTCGACCACTGGACGTTCGACCCGTTCCTCGTGCTCTGCGCGGTCGTCGTCGCGCTGCACGAGGTGGGCCTGCGGCACCTGAAGGGCCGGTCGACGCCCGCGCGCACGCGCGCCCGGCGCACGCGCTCCTGGCTGTTCTACGGCGGGCTCGTCGTGCTGCTGCTCGCGGTCATCTCGCCGATCGACTACTGGGCGGACGACTACTTCTTCGTCCACATGATCGAGCACATCCTGATCATGTTCTTCGCCCCGATCCTCGTCGTCGCCGGCGCGCCGTGGCTGCCGCTCGTCCATGCGATCCCGGTGGGCGTCCGCCGGTCGGTCGGCCGGTCCGTGATCCTCGGCAGCTGGGCGCGGCCGCTCCGTGCGGTCGGTCGCTTCGCCACGAGCGGCATGGTCGCGGTCGTCGCGTTCAACGCCGTGATGCTCGCCTGGCACTTCCCGGCCCTGTTCGACCTCGCGCAGGACAACCAGTACGTGCACATCTGGCTGATGCACGCGAGCTTCTTCGTGAGCGGCGTCTTCTTCTGGCTGCAGATCATCCCGTCGCACCCGGTGAAGCCGAAGCTCGATGCGGTCCAGCAGATCTGGGCGATCCTCTCGACGAACATCGTGATGTTCGTTCTCGCGATGGCCATGAGCATCTTCACGTCGAGCTCGTGGTACCCGGTGTACGACCATCTCGCCGGCGTGACGCTCTCGCCGTTGGCCGACCAGCAGATCGGCGGCGCCATCTTGTGGGTGTGCGGAGACTTCTGGGCGATCCCGTCGCTCATCGTCGTCATCCGCCGGGCGATCGGCGAGGAGGGCGACGCGAACTCGCTGCTCGACCGGGCGCTCGGCAGGCGGCGTGTCGCGGTGCTCGGCGAGGAGCGCGGTGTCTGAGCTGCGCTGCGAGCGGGCTCGAGACGCGATCTCCGCGCGCCTCGACGGCGAGGGGACCTCGCTGGACGCCGCGCTGGACGCGCACCTCGCGAGCTGCGGTCGGTGCGCCGCGTTCGCGACCGCCGTGGCAGACCTCACGCGAAGGCTGCGGGTGCACGCGGTCGGCGAGGCGCCCGATCTCCGCTCCGAGATCGTCGCGACCGCGTGCGTGCCCGCTCCGGCGATCGGTCGCGTCGCCCGGTTGAGGCGCCGCGCCGTGTCGGCGACCCGGACCCGCTGGCGTCCCGCCGGCCGGTGGGCCGCCGCGATCGTCCCGCTCTGCGTGGCCGTGCCCGTGCTCCATCTGCTCGGGCACGTGCACGTGGTCGCGAGCCACCACCCGACGCCGTGCACCGCCGAGCTGGCGCACGCGACGTCCTTCGCCCGCGCGCACATCGTGGGCGTGGTCAGGGCGCGTTCCGCCGCCGGGTGACGAGGTCCGCGACGAGCCCCGTCCATCCGGTCTGGTGCGAGGCCCCGAGGCCCTTGCCGGTGTCACCGTGGAAGTACTCGTGGAACGGGACGAGGCCGTGGAGGAGCGCGTCGCGCTGGAACGTCTCGGCGTCGCCGAAGACCGGGCGGCGCCCGTCCGGGTCGTCGAGGAAGATCGCCACGAGCCGCCGGGTGATCTCGTCCGCGACCTGGTCGAGCGACATGAGCACGCCGGAGCGTGTCGGGCACTCGACCGTGAAGTCGTCCCCGAGATGGCGGCCGAGCCGCCGGAGCGTCTCGACGATGAGGTAGTTCACGGGGAACCACACGGGGCCGCGCCAGTTCGAGTTCCCGCCGAACAGCCCGGACGTCGACTCGCCCGGCTCGTAGTCGACGGTCGAGGTGACGCCGTCGATGTGCAGCGAGAACGGGTGCTCGCGGTGCGACGCGGCGAGCGCGCGCAGCCCGTGGGGCGAGAGGAACTCGTCCTCGTCGAGCATGACCGCGAGCAGCCGCCGGAGCCGGTCGGGGTCGACGATCGACAGGAGGAAGCCGGGGTGCTCGCCGGAGCCGGTCGTCCGCCCGACGTGCGACGCGTACTTCGCCTTGTGCGCGAGGAACCATTCGAAGTGCTCGGCGAACCACGGGAGCCGTTCGAGCGTCGCGGCGCCTAGTGTTGCCGTCGCGCACAGCGGGAGCAGCCCGACGATCGAGCGGACGGCGACCGGCGTCCGCTCGCCTCCGGCGAGCTGCAGCACGTCGTAGAAGAAGCCGGCCTCCTCGTCCCAGAGGCCCTGGGCGAAGATCGCCTCCGCGATGTACGCGAAGTGCTCGAGGAACTTGACCGCCACGTCCTCGTACACGGGGTCCTGCTGCGCGAGCACGATCGCGATCTCGAACAGGTCGAGGCAGTACATCGCCATCCACGACGTCCCGTCCACCTGCTCGAGCAGGCCGTCGACGGGCAGCGTGGCGGAGCGGTCGATCGGACCGATGTTGTCGAGGCCGAGGAACCCCCCTTCGAACACGTTGCTCCCCGCCGCGTCCTTGCGGTTCACCCACCAGGTGAAGTTCATCATGAGCTTCACGAGGATCCGGCGCAGGAACGCGAAGTCGCGTGAGCCGTCGATCTCGAACACCCGGAGCGCGGCCCACGCCTGGACGGGCGGGTTCACGTCGCCGAATGCCCACTCGTACGCGGGGAGCTGGCCGTTCGGGTGCATGTACCACTCGCGGCACAACGTGAGCAGTTGCGCCTTCGCGAACTCCGGCGCGACGTGCGCGAGCGTCACGCAGTGGAACGCGAGGTCCCACGCCGCGTACCAGGGGTACTCCCAGGTGTCCGGCATCGAGATGACGTCGTGGTTGTCGAGGTGCCACCACTCGGCGTTCCGCCCCGACCGCCGCGAGTCCGGCGGCGGGGGGCCGGCCGGGTCGCCCTCGAGCCAGCGCTCGACGTCGTAGTGGTAGAACTGCTTCGACCAGAGCATCCCGGCGAACGCCTGGCGCATGACCGCCGCCTCGTCCGGCGTCGCGTCGCCTGGCGTGAGCGTCGCGTAGAACGCGTCCGCCTCGGCCGATCTCTCGCGCATCGTGGCGTCGAAGCCGGCGGGGTCGAAGCTCGGCGGCGGGGCGGACGTCTCGGCCGTGAGCCGCAGCCGCAACTCGACGGTGTCGCCGGGCGCGACGACGAGGTGGGCGCGGAGCGCGGCCTTCGTCCCGCGACGGTCCGGGTTCACGGTCGCGGCGCCGTGCAGGACGTGGTCCGCGATCCCGTCCTTCGGGTACGGCGTCGATCCGTGCGTGCCCCACAGCCGCTCGGCGTTCGACTCGTTCTCGCAGAAGAGCGCGTCGAGGTCGCCCTGCCAGGTGAGCGCCATCGGCGGGAGCAGGTGGTGGGTCGCGAGCAGCCGGCCGGGCTCTTCGGTGATCACCGGCTTGCGGTCGTCGAGGCCCCACGACCAGGTGTTGCGGAACCACAGGGTCGGCAGGACGTCGATCGCCGCCGCCTCCGGACCCGCGTTGTGGACGCGAAGGCGGATGTAGAGGTCGTCCGGGGCCGCCTTCGCGTAGTCGGCCGTGACGAGGAAGTAGCGGCCCTCGTCGAGGATCCCGGTGTCCACTAGCTCGTACTCGGGGTCGAGGCGTGTGCGCCGCCGGTTCTCGTCGAGGAGCTCGCCGTAGGGGAACGCTGCGTGCGGATAGCAGTACGCCCAGGACATGTACGAGTGCGTCGGCGTCGAGTCGACGTACCACCAGTACTCTTTCGCGTCCTCGCCGTGGTTCCCCTCGTTCCCGGTGAGGCCGAAGATGCGCTCCTTCAGGATCGGGTCGCGCCCGTTCCAGAAGGCGAACGCGAAGCACAGGTGCTGGTCGAGGTCGCAGATCCCGCCGAGGCCGTCCTCGCTCCAGCGGTAGGCGCGCGACCGGGCGTGGTCGTGCGGGAAGTACTCCCACGCGGTCCCACCCTCGCTGTAGTCCTCGCGCACGGTCCCCCACGCGCGCTCCGCGAGGTACGGGCCGAACCGGCGCCACGCGGGCCCGGGCAGCGCGAGCCGCGCGCGCTCCGGATCGGTCGTCCGGCCGGACCGCTCGTCGGGTCTGTCGATCATCGGGCCAGTCTCGCCGACTCGCGGCCGGTCGGGTCGTCGGTGCCGCGCGCGGGGCGCGCGAGCGCTCGGGCCGCGCGAGCGCTCCGGCCGCGCGAGCCCGTGCGCAATACTGCGGCGCATGCTCGATCTCGGTGCGGGTCCCCAGTGCTGCGGCTTGCTGGAGGAGGCCGCAGTGCGCGAGTGGCTCGTCGCCGACGGGCTCGGCGGCTACGCGTCGGGCACGGTCGCCGGCCTGCGTACGCGCCGCTACCACGGGATCCTGGTCGTCGCGCGGGACGCGGGCAGCGCGCGGATGCTCGGGGTCGCGTCGCTCGACCCCGTGCTCGTGATCGGCGAGCGTCGCGTGAGGCTCGCGACCCACGAGTGGGCAAGCGGCGCGGTCGACCCGGTCGGGAACGCGCACCTCGTCCGCTTCGCGGTGGAGGGCGGCGTTCCGCGTTGGACGTTCGCGGTCGGCGACGTCGTGCTCGAGCGGGAGCTCGCGGCCCATCGCGGGCGGCCGGGAGTCGGCGTCGTCCACCGGGTCGTGCGCGCTCCGGGACCGGTGCGCGTCGAGGTCGAGGCGCTGTGCACCTGGCGGGACGCCCACGGCGAGCGGTTCGCCGGGCCCGACCCGTCCGTCTCGCCGGTCGCGTCGGGCTTCGTCTTCGAGGGCGCGTACCGCCTCCGCGGGCCGGGCTACGTGCCCGCCGGTGCCTGGTACCGGGGAGTGCGGTACCGGGAGGAGGCCGAGCGCGGGCTCGGGTGCGTCGAGGACCTGTGGTTCGCGGGGCGATTCGTCGCGTTGCTCACGCCGGGCGACGCCCTCGAGGTCGACTGCTGGGCGGGCGACCTCGACGACGAGCCGCCTCCGGCGCGCGCCGCGGTCGTGGACGCCCGGCGGCGCGCCGCGGCACTCGTCGCCACGGCGGGCGCGACGGACGACCACATGCGGGCGCTCGTCGTCGCTGCGGACCAGTTCGTCGTCGAGGGACCCGATGTCGTCGCCGGCTACCCGTGGTTCGGGTCGTGGTCGCGCGACACGATGACGAGCTACGAGGGCCTGTTCCTCGCGACCGGCCGCGCCGGGGAAGGGCGTGCGCTCCTCGTGCGGGCCGCGTCGTCGCTCTCACGCGGCATGCTCGCCAACACTGCCGACGTCGGGACGACGACGTACAACACGATCGACGCGACGTTGTGGCTGCTCCACGCCGCGTGCCGGCACGTGTCGCGGACGGGTGACGTCGACCTCGCGTCCGAGCTGGTCCGGGCCCTCGCGGACGCGGTCGAGCACTACGTGGCCGGAACGCGCTTCGGGATCTGCATGGACGCCGACGGGCTCCTCACCGGTGGCGAGGAGGGGATCGCGCTCACGTGGATGGACGCCCGCGTCGACGAGGCGCCGGTCACGGCTCGTGCCGGCAAGGCCGTCGAGGTGAACGCGCTCTGGGTGAACGGCCTCGCGTCGCTCGCCACCCTGCTCGAGGCGACCGGGGCCGACGCCTCTCGCCCGCGGGCGCTCGAGCGGCTCGCACGCGCCGCGTTCGCGCGCCGCTTCGTGCGTCCGGGCGGGCACGGCTGCTTCGACGTCGTCGACGGTCCCGGCGGCGACGACCCGTCCGTCCGACCGAACCAGCTGCTCGCGGTGTCGCTGCCCTACGCGCCGCTCGACGACGCGGCGCCGCTGAGGGCCTGCGCGCCGCTGCTCACGCCCCTCGGCCTGCGGAGCCTCTCGCCCGAGGATCCCGCGTACCGCCCGGTGCACCGCGGAGGCGTCGCGGACCGCGACCGCGCGTACCACGAGGGAACCGTCTGGCCCTGGCTCGTCGGGCCGTACGCGGACGCGTGCGACCGTCTCGGCGTCGCTCGCGACGGGCTGCTCACGGGACTGCTCGCGCATCTCGGCGACGACGGGATCGGCTCGGTCAGCGAGACGGCCGACGGCGCGGCGCCCCACGGAGCGACGGGCTGCCCGTTCCAGGCGTGGTCCGTCGCGGAGCTGCTCAGGGTGCACGCCCGCGGGCCCGGAGCGCGCTGACCCCCGCGGCGCCGGTGGCGCCGGACACGAGCGCGCGTAGCGCCGCTCAGCCGGCGGGGAGCGTCGCCTCGATGCCGCGGACGTCGCCGTCGTCGTCCACGAGCACCACGGGCTCCGCGAAGCCGAGACCGAGCAGGTCCTCGGCGATGAGGTCGGCCTGGCCGGCGCCGAGCTCGAGCAGCAGCGCGCCGGGGCGTCCGAGCACCGCGGGCGCCCCGGCGGCGACCCTGCGGAGCACCGCGGTGCCGTCCGGGCCCCCGTCGTACGCGAGCGGGGCCTCCCAGTCGAGCGTGCCGTGGGGGAGCAGCGCGAGCGCGGCGGTCGGCACGTAGGGCACGACGCCGACGACGACGTCAACCCGGCCCACGAGCTCGCGTGGGAGCGGCTCGAAGAGGTTGCCGACGTGGACCTCGACCCCGTTGCTGGCCGCGCACGCCGCGGCGCGCACGTCGAGCTCGGTCGCGACGACGCGGGACGCGGGCCGGCGCGCGCGCAGGAGCGCGGCGATGGCGCCCGCTCCGGCGCACACGTCGAGCGCGGTCCCGCGTGGCGGGAGCCGTTCGGCCGCGCGGCAAGCGAGCGGTTCGCTCTGCCAGCGGGGCACGTAGACGCCCGGGTCGACGTGGACCGTGACGCCGCAGAACGACACGCTCCCCGTGATCCACGCGAGGGGCTCGCCCTCGAGGCGCCGCCGCACGAGGCGCTCGAGGAGCACCCGGTCGCCGCGAGCGCTCGAGAGGAGCTCGAGGGCCTCGTCACGCGCCGCGACGAAGCCCGCGCGGCCGAGCGTGCCGGCGAGCGTCTCGAGGTCGTGGACCGGGCGCACAGGCGCCATTCGAGCACGGGCCCGGCCGGCCGTGCGCGCTACGGTGGCGGGGGTCCTGCCGTCGCGTCCGGAGGTGGAGCCATGGCCCTGCACAGCGCACGGTCCGCTCGCACGCAGGAGGGTCGCCGCGTGAACCCGATGCACGCGCTCGACGCGACGCACGGCGAGGAGCTCGTGATGCCGACCGCGCGGCTGCGCGACCGTTCGATCCCGGCGGAGACCGCGTACCAGCTCGTCCACGACGAGCTCATGCTCGACGGCAACGCCCGGCTGAACCTCGCGACCTTCGTCACCACGTGGATGGAGGAGCCCGCTCGACGCCTCATGGCCGAGTGCGCCGAGAAGAACATGATCGACAAGGACGAGTACCCGCAGACTGCCGAGCTCGAGCGCCGGTGCGTCGCGATCCTCGCCGACCTGTGGCAGGCGCCAGTGCCCGACGACGCGATCGGCTGCTCGACGACCGGGTCCTCCGAGGCGTGCATGCTCGGCGGGCTCGCGCTGAAGCGGCGGTGGCGAAACGTGCGGCGGGCCGCGGGCCGCCCGGACGGACGCCCGAACCTCGTCATGGGTGCGAACGTCCAGGTCTGCTGGGAGAAGTTCTGCAACTACTTCGAGGTCGAGGCGCGCGTCGTGCCGTTGTCGGCGGAGCGCCTCCACCTCGGCGCGCCGGAAGCCGCCGCCCGGTGCGACGAGAACACGATTGGCGTCGTCGCCGTCCTCGGATCGACCTTCGACGGAAGCTACGAGCCCGTCGAGGCGATCGCGGGCGCGCTCGACGATCTCGAGGCGGCGACGGGCCTGGACGTGCCGATCCACGTCGACGGAGCCTCCGGCGCGATGGTCGCGCCGTTCATCGACGAGGAGACCGTCTGGGACTTCCGCCTCGCCCGGGTCGCGTCGATCAACACGTCGGGCCACAAGTACGGGCTCGTCTACCCGGGAGTCGGCTGGGTGGTCTGGCGCGACCGAGCGGCCCTGCCCGAGGAGCTCGTGTTCGACGTGAGCTACCTCGGTGGCAACATGGCGACGTTCGCGCTCAACTTCTCGCGCCCCGGGGCCCAGGTCGTCGCGCAGTACTTCACGTTCCTTCGCCTCGGGTTCGCAGGCTTCCGGGCGGTCCACCAGGCGTCGCGGGACGTCGCGACGCGACTCGCGGGGGAGATCTCGCGACTCGGACCGTTCGCGCTCGTGACGCGCGGCGATGAGCTCCCGGTGTTTGCATTCACGACCGGACGCGACGTCTCGGCCTTCGACGTCTACGACGTCTCGCGCCGGCTCCGCGAGCGGGGCTGGCTCGTCCCCGCGTACGGCTTCCCCGCCGAGCGCGAGGACCTCCACGTGTTGCGCGTCGTCGTGCGCAACGGCTTCTCGGAGGACCTCGCCTCGCTGTTCCTCGAAGACCTCTCCCGGCTCCTCCCCGAGCTCGCCCGCCAGCGCGAGCCGCTCGGGAGACCGGAGGCCCCCGCGTTCCACCACTGAGGTGACGCGTCGGGCGATCTCCGCGGTCACCCGGGGTCGCCGGTTCGCGCCCCTGGCACTCGCCGGCGGAGCCGCCTACGCGGGGTGGGCGAGCGGCGTCGTCCCCTTCACCTGGCGCGCGTACGTCGCGGTGGGCGTGCCCGTCCTCGTCGCGACGGCGGCCGTGGTCCGCGGGGGGTGGCACGGCGCCGCGCCCGGGCCCACGCGCACGGACCCCGGGCCGTCGTGGCGCGCGCTGGTCCCGTGGGCCGCGCTCGCCGCGGTCGCCGCGGGGCTCGAGGCGGCCGCGCTCGCGCTCGGCGGCCGGTCCGCGACCGTCCCGACGCTCAGCACCGTCGTCGACCGGGCGCTCGTGTGGCGCCTCGTCCGGTTCGCGCTGTTCTGCGTCTGGCTCGCACCGGTGTTGATGCCGGCGCTGCGGGCCCCGTCGCGCCTCCGGCCGGCCGCGCGCCGGGGCCGGCCGGAGGCGCGCTGACGTGGCGGCGACGATCGCGTGGCTCGCGGTCCTGGCGGCGGCCGCCGCGGTCGAGGCCGCGTCGCACGTGCTCGGGGCCCGGTGGGCGGGCATCTCGAGCGTCGTGCGGCACCTTTCGTCGCGACCGGTGGGTCGGGCCGCGCTCCTCGCGCTCTGGGCGTTCGTCGGCCTGCACGTGTTCGCGCGCTACACGCTCCCGGGCTGAGCGGTGGCGTACTGGACGACCGTCGCCCTCGGCGCGCTCTTCGCGGCAGGACTGTGCGTCGCGGCCCGGGCCCGGCCGGGGCCGTGGACGGCCGCCGCGGCGCGGGTGATCGGCGGTGTGCTCGCCGCGGACGCGGTCTCCTACGTCCTCGACGAGGCCGCGCGCGGCGCGTGGTCCGCGAGGACGTCCCTCCCGCTCGCGCTGTGCAACGCGGCGGTCGCCGTCGCGGCGGTCGCGTGCTGGTGGCGGCGTCCCCTGCTCGTCGAGCTCACCTACTTCTGGGGGGTCGCCGGCACGCTCCAGGCCCTTGCGACACCAGATCTGAACGCGCGCTTCCCGCACCTCGTGTTCTTCGAGTACGTCGTCGGGCACCTCGGCGTCGTGACCGCGGCGCTGTTCCTCGTCCTCGGCATGCGGATCACGCCGCGAGCCGGAGCGGTCTCCCGGGTGACCGCGGTGACCGCCGGGTACACGGCCTTCGTCGGTCTCGTCGACGGCCTGACCGGCGCGAACTACATGTTCCTCGGCAAGCCGCCGGGCGAGTGGACCCTGCTCCGGCTCCTCGGCCCGTGGCCGTGGTACGTGCCGGCCGCGGCCGTGGTCACGTGCGCGCTGTTCGTGCTCCTCGACCTCCCGTTCCGGGCCGGTCGCCGGCGGATCTCCGAGGATCCACGCGGCGCGCGCCCGACCGGTCGCCGGCGCGTGGTACGCCATCATGCGACGATCGGGGGTGTGCCCCGCCGCGCGAGACGACCGACGTGACGCAGGACCGCCCCCTGCCTCCGCCGGTCGCGGCCGTCCGGGCGCTGCACCTGCACGGCTGGGCCGAGCGCACCGTCGTCGGCGTCGCCTTCGCCGCGTTCGCGGCGGGTTTCGGGCAGTTCGGCCTCGTCGCGGCGCTCGGGGACGTCGCCCGCCACTTCGGCCGGCTCGCCCACGGCGCGTCGATCGCCGACCAGGTCGGGCTTTCCGGCACCGAGCTCGGCATCGGCCTCGCGGTGATCCGCCTCGCCTCGCTCGGCAGCCTCCCGCTCATCGGCCTCGCCGACCGCTTCGGCCGCCGGGCGCTCCTTCTCGGCACGCTCGCGCTCGGTCTCGCACTCACGGTCGTGTCGGCAGCGAGCCCGGGGTACTGGTGGTTCGTCGTCATCTTCGCCGCAGGCAGGCCCCTTCTCAGCGCCACGAACGCGCTCGCGCAGGTCGCCGCCGCAGAGCAGACGAGCAGTCGGGGGCGGGCGGCGGCCGTCGCGCTCACCGCCGGTGGCTACGGGGTCGGCGCTGGCGTCGTCGCGATGATCCACAGCCTCGCGTCGGGGACGCTCGGCTTTCGCGGGATGTTCGCGCTCGCGATCCTGCCGCTCGCCCTCGTGCCGCTGCTCCGGCGCTCGATCGAGGAGCCCGACCGCTTCGAGGCCGTCGTCGCGGCCGGCGAGCACCCGTTCCCGGTCCTCGGCGCCGTCGGCGCCGCGTACTGGCGCCGCCTGCTCGTGCTCGGGGTGGTCGCGTTCGCGATCTCGGTGGTGAGCGGCCCGGCGAACAGCTTCGTCTACCTGTACGCGCAGGATGTCGCGCACCAGCCGGGGTACGAGACCGCGCTCATGGTCGCCGGTGCCGGCGTCGCAGGGCTCGGCGGCCTGCTCGCGGGTCGGTGGCTCGCCGACCACATCGGGAGACGGCCGACCTCGATGGTCGCGACGCTCGCGCTCGCGCTGTTCGCGGTGCTCACCTACTCCGGTTCGCGCCCCGCGCTCGTCGTCGGCTACGTCCTCGGCGTGCTCGCGGGCTCGATGCTCGCGCCCGCCGCCGGGGCCCTGCTCACCGAGCTGTTCCCGACGGAGGTGCGAGCCTCCGCAGCCGGGTGGTGGGTCGCGGCGAGCGTCCTGGGCGCGGTCGTCGGGCTCGTCGCGTTCGGCGCGGTCGCCGACGTCGGCGACCGATTCGCGGTCGCCGCCGCGCTCACGTTCCTCCCCGCGTCGCTCGCGTCGGCGCTCTTCTACCTCGTCCCGGAGACGCGCGGGCACGAGCCGGAGGAGCTGTGGCGCGTGCGCCCGCCGACGCAGCTCTAGCGCGCCGGCCCGGCGGCCGGGCTCATCTGGTGCCGAACACGGTGCAGGCGCCCGTGGGCAGCCCTCGTGCGCACGTGAGGCTCGGCAAGCCCATCGTCGCCGCGTGCCTCACGAGCATCGAGTGCGGCGGTGCGAGGTCGACGCCGTCCGGGCCCGACAGGTACCCGGGCGCGCTGCCGGCGACGCCGTCGTGACCGTACTGCCAGACGATCCGGTTCGTGTGCGGGTCGATCACGACGACCCGGTCGTTGCCGTCGTCGTTGCACAAGATGTCGCCGTTCGTCGGGATCGGCTCGCACAGCGACGGGCTGCGGAGCATGCCGGGCCCGCTCGCCGGCCCGTAGCGCCAGAGCAGGCGTCCGCTCCGGTTGAACTCCACGACCTGACCGGGAGTCGAGTAGTCGACCGTGAGGTACACGCCGGGCGCGACCTCGTTCGTGTCGGACGGGTACGCGACGCCGGGCGGGTGGGTGGACCAGAGGACGTGGCCGGAGAGGGTCATCTCGTCCACCCAGTCGCCGTTGATCTCCGTGACGAGGTAGTTGCCGTCCGGGAGCGGGAACGCGCCGTTCGGGCTGCCGAAGCGAAGCGGCGGCTCGTGGTAGCACGCGGTGTCCTGGATCCCGATCCGCTCGATCGGCACGTGGAGGCCGACGCGTGTCACGAGGATGCTGCAGTTCTTGATGTCCGCGACGACGACGTCGCGGTTCGGGAGCAGCATCGCGTCGTCGGGGTTCGACAGCTGGTTCGGTCCGTGGCCGGGCGAGCCCGGCTGCCCGTAGCGCCAGAGGATCCGCCGGTGGGCGACGTCGATCAGCGACACGACCTGGTCGCTCTCCTCGGTCGCGATGATGTCGGTGCCGTCGGGGGAGAAGAACGCGTCGTCCGGGGAGAGGAACGTCGTCCCGGCCGGGAGGTCTCCCGGGCGCGGGAACCGCCACACCACGTCGCCGTACGGGTCGACCACGACGAGCCGGTCGTTGCCCTCGTCTGCGACGAGGACGTCGCCGGGTAGCACCGCGGGGTCGGACCCCGGTGCGAGGTTCGGCGTCGACGCACCGGGCGCGTGCCGAGGGACGGCGAAGGGCGGTGCGGCGGTCCCCGACGCGACCGTGGTGGTGGTCCTCGCCGACGCGGCGGTCCGCGCGCCGGCGCGGCTCGCCGCGTGGGCGCG